>JBOGWV010000299.1:0-4427 GCA_050693975.1 Actinomycetota bacterium | reverse complement strand
CGGTTGTCGCGGAGCATAGTGGACACCGGTCACCCGAGATCGCGCGGCTGATAGTCCCGGCTGGGGTCGAGCTCGAAGTCCCTCAGCAGGACCCCTTCTCGGTCGATGATCCGGACGTGGCGCCCGGGCCCGCGCAAGTCTCAAGTTTCCGAGCTCGCCAAGAGCCTCGACGAGATCGTCGAGCGGTTCAGGAACCGCCCGCTCGATTCCGGACCCAATGCCTACCTGTGGCTCGATGCGCTGGTGCTCAAGTGCCGCGAGGCCGGGCGCATCGTCAACTTGTGCTGCGTCATCGCCACCGGGGTCAGCTCCGACGGCCACCGTGAGGTCCTGGGCGTCGACACCGTGACCGCCGAGGATGGTGCCGCCTGGACCGGGTTCTTGCGGGGGCTCAGGGCGCGTGGGCTCAGCGAGGTCAGCCTGGTCGTGTCCGACTCCCATGCGGGCCTCACCGAGGCCGTCGGCGCGGTGTTCGACGGCGCCAGCTGGCAGCCTTGTCGAACTCACTTCATGCGCAACCTGCTGACGCGCGTGCCCAAGTCCACCCAGGACTTCGTCGCCGCTCTGGTGCGCTCGATCTTCGCCCAGCCCGACCGGGCTGCGGTGCTGGGCCAGCACGAGCGCGTGGTCGAACAGCTCCAAGAGCGCTTCCGCGAGGCCGCGGACCTGCTCGCCGACGCGGCCCACGATGTGCTCGCGTTCGCCAGCTTCCCCAAGGAGCACTGGCGCCAGATCTGGAGCAATAATCCGCAGGAGCGCCTCAACCGCGAGATCCGCCGACGCACCGACGTGGGCGGCATCTTCCCCAACCGCGCTGCGGTCATCCGCCTGGTCGGCGCGGTGCTCGCGGAGCAGCACGACGAGTGGCAGGTGGCGCGTCGCACATGTCGATCGAGTCGCTCGCAAAGACCCGCTTCGACGTGGTTGAGGGAGCCGGGCACGGGAGCGAGGAGGAGGTAAGAAAGGCGTTGGAGGAGGCAAGTTAATGTCTTAGTCCCCGCTGATGGCGCGGTGGTTTCTTACACCACTACTGCGGGCGTGACCAGCGAAACACCGATGTTTATCGGTACTACAGCAGCGAGAGGATCAGCTGGCGCGAACGTAGCTGCGTAGGGCCTCTCGGATGTGCTCGGACACTCTCCCCTTGTGGTCAGAGTATGAAGACCACCACGGGTGTGATGAGGGGCGTCAGCCGGTAGGACCTGAGCTACGAAGTTGATAGCTGATCAGCAGGCCTTAGCGGATGGAGGCGGAGAGCTCCACTCCCGTGGGGTAGCCCGCAATCCGCCCAAGCCCTGACAGCACTTTGCCGACGACCCGCGGCGGTCCCGGTGGCGGCAGAATCGTCTCCGGGTACGAACTCTCGATCCGGACGATGCGCATGATGACCGGCAAGGTGGCCTTCTTGCCTTGGACGGTATGGTGCACGAGGCGGATGTATTCCTCGAACCGAAGGGCCGGGACGTGGTCGGCGGTGAACCGCACGGTCTGGTCCGACCGGTTGCTGAACCTGTGCACCGATCCGGGAGCGATCTCGATGGACTCCCCGGCCTGAACGGTGTGGGTTCGACCGTCGAGAGTGACGGTCAGCTGGCCCTCCTGCACGGTGTAGATCTCGCGCTGCTGGGGGTGGATGTGAGCCGGGGGGCCTCCCTGGTCGGCCTCAATCACGATCTCGACCCGTGAGATGTCCCCGCCCGTCTCCTCTGACAGGCCGGTGATGACCATGGTCTGTCGGATCGACGGTCTGAAATCCAGCCGCTCCGAACCGTTGTTCTCTGCCATCTGGCTCCCTTTCCATGTGCCGTGCCTACCTCACCCGTTTTCGTCTTACAGTACTGTAGACTGAAAATATGGGTGAGGTCAAGAGGCAGTACCGCCAGACAAGGCGAGCCGAGCAGACCGCCGCGACCCGACGCAAGATCGTGGAAGCTGCTGTCGAGCTGCACTCGACCGTCGGCCCCGCAGCCACGAGCCTCTCTGCGGTCGCGCACGAGGCCGGCGTCTCCCGACCCACCCTGTACTCCCACTTCCCCGACGAAGCTGCTCTCTTCCGGGCGTGCACACTGCACAACATCGCCCAGCACCCGCCGCCCGACCCCACGGCCTGGAGGGAGATCGACAACGCCGGCGAACGGCTCCGCGTGGCGCTGCGCGAGCTGTACGCGCACTACGCCCGCAACCAGGACATGCTCGACAACGTGTTCCGCGACATGCACATCGTTGAGTCGATGCGCGAATTCAACCTCCCACTGGTTGAGCAGTCATTCGCACAGATGACCGAGATCCTGGCCGTCGCCTACGAGGACCCCCCGGTATCCGCGAGGCAGCGCGCCGCGCTCGTGGCGGTCGCCATCAGCTTCGACACCTGGAAGACCATGACCCGATCACGTGGACTCGACGGTCAGGAGGCGCTGGAACTCATGGCGCGGGCGGTGGACGCCGCTGTCGCTTGAGGCCACCAGGAGGTCCAGTCCACCATCACACCGCGCCACGTTGGCTTCGACCGTCTGCCCAAGTAGCGACAGTTCAGGTTGGGTCGATGACCGGCGCTCTCGGGGACTTGAAGAGATCGACACGTTCGCTGGCGTTCTGCTGCGCGTAATCCCTGAAATAGTTGTTCATCAACACATGAGTCATCTTTGCTTACTGGGCGAGTTCCCTGATCCTCAGGGACTCACCGGCCCGCGCTTACCCTGGGCCCCCGCCAGATGTGGAAACAGGCCGGTTCGCTCCCCCTCGCGTGCAGAGACGGGTAGGCAAGAGAGCGCAGTGGCTGGCCTGGGTGCTGTGTCGCGTCCGGTCCTAAGAGTCGTGAGCTTCTCTTCTTCTACCTTCTTCATCCTCAAGGCGCGAGCCGAGAGCAAGCCGTGGCGGCTCTGTGGCCGGAAACGGATCCGGAGGAAGGTGCCAATCGATTCAAGTTCCAGCTCCACTTGATACGAAAATGCCTGCGCAGCGAGACGCTCCCTACGGCCAAGTTCATCGAGCTCGTGAACGACGTCTACCATCCCTCGCCCGAACTCTTCGACGTTGACGTATGGGAGTTCGATCACGCAGCGATAGCGGAGTGCCCGGGATTCGAACCGGACGAGCGCGCGCCCCGGCACGTGCCTCGTCTCCTTGAGTAGCCATTGTGAGATAGGCGTGATGCCTGCCATTTGCACCGCAATGCATGAGGACGCAAGGGCGCCTCCCGGGCGACGATGTGAACGAATCGGCGGTCTGAGCGCGGCGCTGAGAGGATTTTCTACGATGTCCAACGACGAAAAGGGCGCCAAGTCCCGAAAAGGCGTGACCCGGCGTCGCTTCCTGGCAACTACCACGACGGGGGCCGCGGCCACATTGCTGCACTCCCAAGGGGCGCTTGCGGGCGTTGGTTCGGCCGCGCCCACGAAAACGAAATCGCTGAAGACCCCTAAGGCCGTCTCCGGCAAGACCATTCGCCACAGCGAATCACCGATGACCGAACTGCTGTCGAGCAGCAACGCGTCCGTCGCAACGATGAGTGAGACCTCACCTTTCGGCCGGATGTTTCCCACGCTTCCTGCGCACAACCCGACCGATCAGGCCCTCGTCAACCTAGCCTCGAGCGTCCTGGTGCCACGTCCGTCGCTAAACCCGCACAATACGTCGATCGATGCAGGGGTTACCTACATCGGACAGTTCATCGACCACGACATCACCTTCGATGAGGTCGCCAGTCTGCTGGGACCGAACGACCCCAACGGGCTGAACAGCACCCGTTCGGCAAGGTACGACCTGGACTCGGTGTACGGGGGGGTCCGGACGTCAGCCCGCAGCTCTACAGCCCCGCGGACCTCAAGAAGCTCCTCGTCACGCGGCCGAACGGCGTGGACGACGTCCCGAGAGATTCAAACGGCAGGGCGATAGTTGCCGATCCCCGCAACGATCAGCACAAGATCATTGTGCAGCTTCACGTCGAGTTCATGAAGTTCCACAACGCCTTGATCGATCTGCTCAGGAGCCAAGGTACGGCCGAGGAATCGGTGTTCGCGGAGGCACAGCAAATGGTTCGCTGGCACTACCAGTGGATCGTCGTGAACCAGTGGCTTCCCACCCTGGCCCCGGACGCATTGGGCGGCATTCTGTCGACCAATGCGAGCGGCCTTCCTCAAGTCGTGACGCAGTTCTATCAGCCCACATTCGGGGCTGCGTTCATGCCGGTAGAGTTCTCCGTTGCCGCGTTCCGCTTTGCCCACAGCATGGTTAGAGAGACCTACCGCATCGACAATTCAACGAGAGTCGTCGGACTCTTTGCCCGCCTTCTTGGCGGCAGTCCAGTCACGCTTTCGAGCAAGATCCTGTGGGGGAACTTCTTCAACATCTCCGGGAGCACAGTCTCGCCCCAACCTTCGAAGAAGATCGACTCGACGCTCTCTTTTCAGTTGGCCGAGTTGCCCGGT
>JBOGWV010000298.1:0-18657 GCA_050693975.1 Actinomycetota bacterium | reverse complement strand
CTACGACGGCGTCTTTCTCTCCAACGGTCCGGGCGATCCCGAGCCGGTGAGCTACGGGATCTCCACCACGCGCTCGCTGCTGGGTCGGGTCCCCGTGTTCGGGATCTGCTTGGGTCATCAGGTCCTCGGCCTCGCGCTGGGAGCCAGGACCTTCAAGCTCCCCTTCGGGCACAGGGGCGGCAACCATCCGGTGAAGCGTCTCGACTCCGATCGAGTCGAGATCACCTGCCAGAACCACGGCTTCGCGGTGGATCCGGCCTCGGTCGAAGGCACTCCGGCGCACCTGACCCACGTGAACCTCAACGACCACACGGTCGAGGGCCTCGAGGTGCCGGGCGTCTGCTACAGCGTCCAGTACCACCCCGAGGCCGGGCCCGGCCCCCACGACTCCCGCTATCTGTTCGAGCGTTTCCGGAAGCTGATGGGAACCTTCGAGCCCACAGAGCTGGCCCTAGAGGAGCGCGCATAGATTTCCCAACAGGATCCGCCAACTAAGGAGGACGCATGGGACGAGGAGACCGCAGGTCCGCTCGCTGGAAGAAGGACCGGCAGAGGAAGAAGAAGGAGCGCCTGGTGCGCAAGGCCGAGGCCAAGGGCGCTAACCGTAAGTGATGTACAGAGCAGGCGCTCGGTGACGGGCTCGAGCGGGGCCTTCGAGGTGCGGGGGGTCGACCACGTCGACATCACCGCGCCGGAGGAGCTGGAGGCAGACGTGCTGGCCTGGTACGAGTCCGTGCTGAAGCTCGAACCCATCGCCAAGCCCGCCGACTCGCCCCCGTCGGGGGGATGGTTCTCGGTCGGCGAGATCGAGCTGCACGTAACCCGTGCCGAGCACAACCCTCATCCGCACGCGCATTTCGGCATCGAGGTGGACGACTACGAAGCCGTGGTGCAACGGTTGCGCGAGGCGAATTGCCACATCGAGCAGGCGCGTCCGGTCGAGGGGCGCCACCGCTTCTACACGCGCGATCCCGCCGGGAATCGCATCGAGATCCTCAGCTACGACGGGAAGTCCCGTGCCGGCACGTAGGGACATCGCGAGCATTCTCGTCATCGGCTCCGGACCGATCGTTATCGGCCAGGCGTGTGAGTTCGACTACTCCGGGGTGCAGGCCTGCAAGGTTCTGCGCGCCGAGGGCTACCGCGTCATCCTGGTCAACTCGAACCCGGCGACGATCATGACCGACCCCGAGTTCGCCGACGCGACCTACATCGAGCCCATCACGCCGGAGTACGTCGCCAAGGTGATTGCTCGCGAGAAGCCCGACGCGGTGCTGCCCACGCTCGGCGGCCAGACGGGCTTGAACACCGCCATGGAGCTCGCCAAGGACGGAGTCTTCGAGGCCCACGGAAGCGAGCTGATCGGGGCGACTCCCGAGATCATCAGACGGGCCGAGGACCGGCGCGAGTTCAAGAAGGTGATGGAGTCGGCGGGCATCGACCTCCCGCGCTCGGCCTTCGCTTACTCGGTGGACGACGCGCTTACCGCCGCGGAGCAGCTCGGCTATCCGGTCGTCATCCGGCCCAGCTACGTGCTCGGCGGCGGTGGTTCGGGTGTGGTGAAGACCCCCGACGAGCTCATCCCCGTGGTGTCCGAGGGTATCCGCCTCAGTTCGATCGGCGAGGTGTTGGTCGAGGAGTCGATCTCGGGCTGGAAGGAGTTCGAGCTCGAGTTGATGCGCGACCGCAACGACAACGTCGTGGTCGTGTGCTCGATCGAGAACCTCGACCCGATGGGCGTGCACACCGGTGACTCGATAACCGTGGCGCCTGCGATGACGCTGACCGACGTCGAATACCAGGGCATGCGCGACGACGGCGCTCGCATCATGAGGGCGATCGGCGTTACAACCGGTGGTTCGAACGTGCAGTTCGCCGTTCATCCGGAAACGGGACGGCGCGTGGTCATCGAGATGAACCCCCGTGTGTCGCGCAGCTCCGCGCTCGCGTCGAAGGCGACCGGCTATCCCATCGCCAAGATCGCCGCCAAGCTTGCGGTCGGCTACACGCTCGACGAGATCACCAACGACATCACCAAGAAGACGCCGGCAAGTTTCGAGCCGAGCATCGACTACGTGGTCGTCAAAATTCCGCGTTTCAACTTCGAGAAGTTCGCCGGCACGAGCAGGGTGCTCGGCACGAAGATGAAGTCGGTCGGAGAGGTGATGGCCATCGGCCGCACTTTCCCCGAGGCGCTGCAGAAGGGCTTCCGGTCGCTCGAGCGGGATCTGGACGGGCTGGGGGGAGCCGCCTTCGACGTGGGGGACACCGCCGAACTGCTCGAGCGCATCGCCGACCCCACCGAAGAGCGCCTCCATCTCGTGGAGCGCGCCCTGTTCGGAGGGGCGTCCGTGCACGAGGTGGCGGACCACAGCAAGATCGACCCCTGGTTCGTCGCTCAGATCGGGCGCATCGTCGAGGTGAGACGAGTGCTCGAGGCCACTGCCTTCCTTGGAGACCTCGACGCGCCGCTGTTGAGGCGGGCGAAGCGTCTCGGTTTCTCGGACGCCCAGATCGCAGAGTTAGCCGGCTCGACCGAACAAGAGGTGCGCGCTCGTCGGGTCGCGCTCGGCGTGCTGCCGACCTACAAGACGGTGGACACCTGCGCGGCGGAGTTCGAGGCGTTCACGCCGTACTTCTATTCGACCTACGAGGACGAGGACGAGGTCACGCCCACCGAACGCGACAAGGTGCTCATCCTTGGGTCGGGACCGAACCGCATCGGACAGGGCATCGAGTTCGACTACTGCTGCGTACACGCCGCGTTCGCGCTAAGCGACGCGGGCTTCGAGACCATCATGTTGAACTGCAACCCCGAGACGGTGTCGACCGATTACGACACCTCCGATCGCCTGTATTTCGAGCCGCTCACCTTCGAAGACGTCATGAACGTCGTCGAGAAGGAGCGCCCCAAAGGCGTCGTCGTGCAGCTCGGGGGCCAGACGCCGCTGAAGCTGGCGCGCCGCCTGCAGAGCGCCGGCGTTCCCATCTTCGGAACGCAGCCCGAGGCCATCGACCGTGCCGAGGACAGAGAGCGCTTCGGAGCGCTGCTGGCTGACCAGCGCCTTCCTCACCCTCACAACGGCATGGCGCGGTCCGTCGCCGAGGCGCGCGCGGTGGCGAGCTCGATCGGCTATCCGGTGCTGGTGAGGCCCTCGTACGTCCTTGGGGGCCGGGCCATGGAGATCGTCTACGAGTCCGGCTCGCTCGAGCGCTACATGACCACCGCCGCCGAGGTCAGCCCGGCGCACCCGGTACTAATCGATCGCTTCCTCGAGGGGGCGATCGAGGTCGACTGTGACGCCGTGTTCGACGGCGTGGATCTCTATGTCGGCGGGGTGCTCGAACACATCGAGGAGGCCGGCGTCCATTCGGGCGACTCCGCCTGCGCGCTGCCCCCCTTCACGCTCGGGAACGATGAGGTCGCTCGAGTGGTCGAGTACACGGAGTCGATAGCCAGGGACCTCGATGTGCGTGGGCTGATCAACGTGCAGTTCGCGGTCAAGGACGACCAGGTCTTCGTTATCGAGGCCAACCCGCGCGCCAGCCGCACCGTCCCGTTCGTGTCCAAGGCGACGGGGGTGCCGCTGGCGAAGGTTGCGGCGCGGGTCATGACCGGGTCGTCGCTCGCACAGCTTCGGGACGAAGGACTGGTGCCCCGGCGCTCCATCGGCCACGAGACCATGCGGCACGTCGCGGTGAAGGAAGCCGTGATGCCCTTCGAGCGCTTCCCCGGAGTCGATACGCTGCTCGGTCCCGAGATGCGATCGACGGGCGAGGTCATGGGCATCGATGCGAACTTCGGGGTCGCTTTCGCCAAGGCCGAGGGAGGCGTTGGGGTCAAGCTGCCCACCAAGGGCACGGTCTTCATCTCGGTGTCGAACCGCGACAAGCGAGCCGTGATCTTCCCCGCCAAGCGGCTGGCGGACCTCGGCTTCCACCTCGTGGCGACCGGGGGCACCGCCCAGGTGCTCCGACGGGCGGGCGTCGATGTGGATATCGTCGCCAAGGTGTCGGCAAAGTCGAGCGGCGGCGGCGGTGAGCTCAACGTCATCGACAAGATCGCATCGGGAGAGGTCGAGCTCGTGTTCAACACGCCTCTGGGCAGGGGTGCCAGAACGGACGGATACTTCATTCGTACGGCGTCGGTTACCGCCGGCGTGCCGTGTGTGACCACGATGCCGGGAATGGCGGCGGCCGTACAGGCTATCGAGGAGATTATCCGCGGTGACCTGTCCGTCCGGCCTCTGCAAGACTTCCTGGCAAAGATGCCGGACGCGAACGAAACCGAGGAGGCGAGCTAGAGGAGTGCTACTTGCGAGGGGGGAGGTCCTCGGCCACAAGAAGTACGGCGAGCACTACCATTCTCTGACGATCGTGGCGCCGGAGATCGGCGAGAAAGTAGAGCCGGGTCAGTTCGTCAACGTGCTGTGCGGTGAGGGAAGCGCGCACATCCTGCGCCGACCGTTCTCCGTCTATCGGGTGCACAAGCGCGGGGGATGGGCGTCGACGATCGAGATCGTGTTCGATATCCGCGGCGCCGGCACGCAGTACCTCTCCCAGCTGCGAGCCCACATGATGGTCGACATCGTGGGGCCACTCGGGCGCGGTTTCGCTCTACCCAAGGGCCGCGCTCACTGCTTGTTGGTTGGTGGAGGTATAGGCGCGGCACCCCTGTTCTTCCTCGCCGACGAATTGCGTAACGACGGCCACCGCGTCGATGTGATCATCGGCGCACGCAGCAACCGAATGCTGCTGAATCCCATCGAGGTGCGCAGGCTCGCATCGGTCGCCCGCGTGGTCACCGAGGACGGAAGCACCGGCGAGGAGGGGCGCGTCACCGACGTTCTCGACGAGACCATCGACCGCTGCGAGACCGAGATCATCTACACCTGCGGTCCCCATCGGATGCTCGAGGCCGTGACCGAGATCGGTGCCGCACAAGGGCTCCCCGTGCAGGTCGCCGTCGAGGAGCTCATGGCCTGCGGCTATGGGGTTTGCATGACCTGCGTGATGCCGTTACGCAACCGCAAGAAGGCTGCGGCGCGCGACAAGGACAAGGATGCAGATGACGAGGTCATCTACGCGCGCTCCTGTACCGAAGGGCCGGTCTTCAACGGCGCGTCGGTGATATGGAACGGCTCGTCCGAGCCCGTCTCGGAGGATCAGGCGGAGCTTTCGACGGCGGGTCTGGCGGTTTCGCATGGCTCTTTCGAGTACTCCGCCGACGAACACCCTCCACCCGGAAACTAGTGAAACCGTGACGGCAGACCTATCGATAAACCTCGCCGGAGTCGAGCTGACCAGCCCTGTGCTGGTTGCGTCGGGAACCTTCGGAGCGGGACGCGAGGGCAGCCTGTTCATCGAGCTGAGCGACCTGGGCGGGGTCATAGTGAAATCGACGACGCTGATGCCCTGGAGGGGCAAGCCGACTCCGCGAATGTGCGAGACACCGTCGGGCATGCTCAATGCCATCGGCATTCAGAACAAGGGAATCGACCACTTCATCAGCACCGATCTGCCGTGGCTGCTAAAGAAGAAGGCGACGGTGTTCGCGTCGATCGCGGGCAACACGGTGGACGAGTACGTCAAGGTCGCCGACAAGTTGCGCACCGGGGCCCGAGGCATCGCGGCCGTCGAGGTCAACATCTCGTGCCCCAACCTCGAAGACTCCAGCAACATGTTCAGTCACGGTGTCGAGTCAACCGCGGCCGTCGTCGAGGGCGTCAAGAAGGCGCTGCCCAAGGTCGCGATCTTTCCGAAGCTGTCTCCCAACGTGACCTCCCTGACGGAGATAGCCGGTGCCGCCATCGAGGCGGGAGCCGATGGATTGTCGCTGATCAACACCTTGTTCGGCATGGCGATAGACGTCGAACACCGCCGTCCCAAGCTCGCCGGTGTCACGGGTGGCCTTTCGGGCCCGGCCATACGCCCGGTCGCGGTGCGCGCGGTATGGGACGTGCACAACGCCTTTCCGCACGTTCCGATCATCGGGCAGGGCGGTGTCTCCACCGCGGAGGACGCACTCGAACTCATCTTGGCCGGGGCGAGCGCGGTGGCGGTGGGTACCGCGAACTTCATCAACGCGCGCTCGAGTCAAGCTGTGACCGAAGGCATCGCCGAATACATGGACCGGCATGAAGTCGTATCGGTGGAGGATCTCGTCGGGGCGGTGAAGGCGGAGGGATGAGTGACGCGCGCTCCGGCTCTGCGCGTAACCCGGTCTGCGTGGCCCTCGACTTCGCGGAAGCCGGCGAGATTCGGTCGGTAGCGCGCGCGGTCAAGGACTCGGTCGGCGCGTACAAGGTGGGACTGACCGCGATCTACGGCGCCGGTACCGGCCTGGTGGGCGAGCTCGGCGCGGCGCGTCCGGTTTTCGTAGACGCTAAGTTGCACGACATCCCGGCTCAGGTCGCCGGCGCGGCCGGCGCCATAGGAAACCTAGGCGCGCGCTACGTGACGGTGCATGCAGCGGGCGGCTTCGAAATGGTGAAGGCGGCGGTGGGCGCGGCGGGGGACTCGATGAAGGTGCTTGCCGTGACCGTGCTGACGAGCCTCGACGATGCCGAGCTCGAACAGGTGGGGATGGGCGGCCCGGCCGGCGCCGCGGTGCTTCGACTTGCCGAGCGCGCCCTCGACGCGGGCGCCCACGGACTGGTGTGCTCACCCCTCGAGGTTGCTGCAATGCGTGCGCGTTTCGGCGACGCTTGTGAACTGGTAGTGCCCGGGATCAGGCCGGCGGGATCCAGCAACGACGACCAGCGCCGAACGCTCGGACCACGCGAGGCGATGGTTGCGGGAGCCGACCTGTTGGTCGTAGGTCGTCCGATCACCGCCGCGAACGATCCGGCAATGGCGGCCAAGGCGATCCTCGAGGAAGCGAAGGGCGGAGCATGAGCCCGGCCGAGGTGCTCGAGACCCTGGAGCGCAACGGCGCGGTGCAGCGCGGGCACTTTCTACTCACCTCGGGGCGTCACAGCGACGTCTTTGCACAGAAGTTCCGCGTGCTCGAGCATCCGCGCCTGGCGAGGGACTTCGGCGACGAGATCGCCCGATCCTTCGCCGGCGAGTTCGACGTGGTGGCGAGCCCCGCGGTGGGGGCTCTGATACTCGGCTTCACGACTTCGCTCGCGGCCGGCGCACGCTTCATCTTCACGGAGCGAGTCGAGGGGGCCATGGCCCTGCGGCGTGGCTTTGAGATCGCACCGGGCGAGCGGGTGCTGGTCGTCGAGGACGTCGTCACGACGGGGGGCTCGGTCCAAGAGGTGGTGACGCTGGTCCGGAAGGCGGGCGGCGAGGTCGCCGGGGTGGGTGCGCTCGTGGATCGAACGAACCCCCGCGCCGCGCTGGATTTCGGGGCACCCTTCCGCGCTCTTGTCAGGCTCGACGCCAGCTCGTGGCCGGCCGACGAGTGCCCTCTTTGCCTCAGGAAGGAGCCCATCGTAGAACCGGGGAGCAGCCGCCTGACGGCCTAGCCGCGCGTTTGTACTGCGGCCCGGCCGAGCCCGTTCCGCGTTTGTACTGCGGCCCGGCCGAGCCCGTTCCGCGCGAAAACGGCCGTTGAGCAGGGAAAAGAGGGGCGAGGCGCGTTGCAGGGGCCCGCGCCGAGTGCCTATACTCCGGCACGGCCCTAGGTGGTGCCTGACCGCATTTGCCGGAGCCGGCGATTTCTACATCTCATGACCAACGCATTCCCAACGCGAACCAAGAGAGGATGCCTCGATGCCTTTGCCCCCTCCGCTCACCGACGAGCAGCGCAGACAGGCACTGGAGAAGGCGGCCATCGCGCGCCGCAAGCGCGCCGAGCTCAAGGAGCAGCTCAAGAGCGGTAGGACGACGCTGAGAGAACTGATCGACCGGACCGGCGACGAGATCGTCGGCAAGATGAAGGTCTCTAACGTTCTCGAGTCGTTGCCGGGCGTGGGTCGAGTCCGGGCTAGGAAGATCATGGAGCGCCTCGATATCTCCGAGTCACGACGAATGCGGGGCCTGGGGGCGAAGCAGAAGGAGAACCTGCTGTCCGAGTTCGCTCGGCGCTAGTCGGCGCGTGGCAAGGCCTGACTCATCGGGAAGAGGACGCCTGTTCGTCGTGTCCGGGCCCTCGGGAGCGGGCAAGGGAACCGTAGTCGCGGGCGTGCAGCGGCGGCGCCCCGATGTCTTCCTGTCGGTGTCGGCGACCACCCGACCTGCCCGCAGGGGCGAGATCAACGGGACTAACTACCACTTCGTCACGGAGCGAGACTTCGTCGGAGGCCGCGACCGTGGCGAGTACCTGGAGACCGCCGAGGTCTACGGCAACTACTACGGCACCCCTCGTGGCCCGGTCGAGGCAGCTCTGAGGGCGGGACGAGATGTGATCCTCGAGCTCGACATCCAGGGCGCCCTGGCCGTCAAACGGGCGGAGCCGGGGGCGATCCTGATCTTCATCGAGCCCCCCTCGCTCGATGAGCTGTTCAGCCGCCTGCGGGGGCGCGCCACGGAGGACCCCGACGCCCTGAGGCGCCGGGTCAAGGCGGCCTACGACGAGGTCAAGGAGAAGGGGGCCTACGACCACATAGTCGTCAACGACGACATAGATGATGCGGTTGACGAGGTCATCCGTATACTGGAGGAGACCCCACACGGCAGGTAGCGCGGCGCGATCGTCTCGACGATCGCCGAACTGACTGTCGCGTCCGACCACGCTTTGCGGATGCTCCTCCCGAGCACTCCTGCGACCAAAGGACTGAAGCAAATGATCGAGCCAAAGATCGAGACGCTCCTCACCGACGTCGACTCCAAGTACACCCTGGTGATCCTCGCGGCCAAGCGCAGCCGCCAGATCAACTCCTATTTCACCCAGCTGGGCGAGGGCATCGCCGAGTTCACCCCCCCGCAGATCCCGTTGAACCCCGACCGCGCCCCCAAGCCACTGTCGATCGCGCTCACCGAGATCGCCCAGGGCAAAATCTCCTACGAGCGCACCACCGACGGCATCAAATAGGACCCAGACCCATGAGCCCGGAGGCCGATTCCTCCATTCAGGGCAAGAAGGTCGTGCTCGCCATCAGCGGCGGGATAGCGGCATACAAGGTGGTGCACGTCGCACGGTCGCTCACCCAGATGGGCGCGGACGTCAGGGTCGTGATGACCCGCTCGGCGGGGCGCTTCATCGGTGACCAGACCTTCGCCGGGGTCACGGGCAATCCGGTGGCCACGGACCTGTTCGCCGATGGCCCCGACGCCCCCCACGTCGAGCTGGCCCGCGGCGCCGCCCTCGCGATAGTGGCTCCGGCCACGGCGAATTCAATTGCGAAGTTGGCCGCGGGGCTGGCCGACGACCTCTTCTCGGCGACGCTGTTGACCGTCCAGTGCCCCATTCTGATCGCACCTGCCATGCACGCGGAGATGTGGGAGAACCCGGCCACCGCCGCCAACCTGGCCACGCTGGTCGAGCGTCGCGTGATCCAGGTGGGACCGAACGCGGGCCCCCTCATGTCGGGCGACATCGGCATGGGCAGGATGGCCGAGCCCGAGGAGATAGTTGCCGCCGCGCTCGGCGCCATCGGTCGTGCGCAGGACCTCGCCGGCCGCCGCATGGTGGTCACCGCGGGCGGGACGCAGGAGCCCCTCGACCCCGTTCGCTTCATTGGGAACCGCTCCTCGGGCCTGATGGGTTTCGCGATCGCGCGCGAGGCCGCCCGTCGCGGCGCCAAGGTCACGCTCGTGAGCGGGCCGAACAACCTCGCACAGCCTCCGGGGATAGACGTGATCGACGTGCACACCGCCGACGAGATGCGCTCGGCCGTGCTCGAGAACGCCTCCGACGCAGACGCCATCGTGAAGGCCGCCGCGGTCGCTGACTTCAAGCCGGTGACGCACGCGGGCAAGAAACTGAAGAAGGCTGAGGGTCCCCCGGACGTCACCCTCGAGCCAACGCCCGACATCCTCGCCGAGCTGGGCGCACACCCCGAGTTTCGCAAGCCGGGCGGCGTCCTCGTCGGGTTCGCGGCCGAGACCGAGGAGAACGTGGAGCGCCTGATGGAGCTCGCGAGGGTCAAGCTCAACTCGAAGGGCGCGGACATGATCGTCGCCAACGAGGTGGGCACCCACGATTCCGGCTTCGGGGTCCGCACCAACCGGGCCGTGATCGCCACCGCCGACGGGATCGTCGACCTGGGCCTGGTCTCGAAGGAAACCCTGGCAGCGGCCCTCATCGATCGAGTCGTAGACCTTCTCTCCGACTGAAGCCGGGTTCGTGATCCGCGGGCGGGCCCGCGGGCTCGGCTAGGATGCCGCTCATGGCGAATCCCGAATCACTCCGGCTGTTTACGTCCGAATCGGTAACCGAGGGGCATCCCGACAAGCTTGCCGATCAGATCTCCGATGCCGTGCTCGACGAGATCCTGGCCGAGGATCCCTACGGTCGGGTGGCATGCGAGACGCTCGTGACCACGGGGCTGGTGGTGGTCGCCGGTGAGATCACGACCGAGGTCTACGTGGACATTCCCTCGGTGGTGCGGCGCACGATCACCGACGTGGGCTACACCTCGTCCAAGATCGGTTTCGACGGCGCCACCTGCGGAGTCTCGGTGGTGATCCAGGAGCAGAGCCCCGACATCCGGGCCGGAGTGGACCACGCCTTCGAGGAACGCATGGGCGACTCCCCAGACGAAGCTCTCGACCATCAGGGCGCGGGCGACCAGGGCATGATGTTCGGCTTCGCGTGCACCGAGAGCGAGGACCTCATGCCGATGCCGATCTGGCTCGCCCACCGGCTGGCGCAGCGGCTCAGCGAGGTTCGCAAGGCCGGGGTCGTTCCCTATCTGCGGCCGGACGGCAAGGTCCAGGTCACGATCGGATACGACGGGGACAAGCCGGTGACCCTCGACACCATAGTCATCTCGACCCAGCACCAGCCGAACGTCGACATCGAGACGCTGCTGCGCCCGGACCTGATGCAACACGTCGTCGATCCACTCATTCCGCCGGGCCTGGACGCTCAGGACGTGCGCGTGTTCGTCAATCCAACCGGCGTCTTCGAGATCGGGGGGCCGCGCGCGGACACCGGTCTCACCGGCCGCAAGATCATCATCGACACCTATGGAGGCATGGCTCGACACGGTGGGGGCGCGTTCAGCGGGAAGGACCCGACCAAGGTCGATCGCTCGGCCGCCTACGCGTGTCGCCACATTGCCAAGAACGTCGTCGCCGGGGGACTGGCCGATCGCTTCGAGGTCCAGGTCGCCTACGCCATCGGCGTGGCTCACCCCGTGTCGATATCTATCGACACGTTCGGAACCGAGACCGCGGACCCGGCCAAGATCGAGTCGGCCATTCGAGAGGTCTTCGATCTGAGGCCGGCGGCGATCATCCGCGACCTCGACCTGCAGCGACCGATCTATCAGAACACCGCGAGCTACGGCCACTTCGGGCGGTCGGAGAAGTCCTTCACCTGGGAGCGTACGGACAAAGCGGATGACCTCCGCCGCCTCGCCACCTGAGCGCGGCGTAACCGTCTCGGTCGTCCCCCTCGTGCCCGCGTGGCGGGTGGACAGGACGTTCGATTACACGGTCCCGGAGAAGCTGCGCGAGGTGGTGCGCGTCGGGTCATTGGTGCGGGTTCCTCTCGGGCACCGGCGGACGCGCGCCGTGGTCGTCTCGCTGGGCCGGTCCGACGAGGTCGAGCTTGAGCCGGTAGCGGCCCTGGTGGCCGGCGCGCCGGTTGCCCCGGGCGCCCTGGTCGAGGTGTTCACCTGGCTGGCGCGCCGCTACGCCGTCCCGCTCGGGCGCGCCTTCGAGCGAGCGGTGCCGCCGCGCGTCCGGAGCAAGCTTGCCGCTTCCGAACCGATCGCTACCGCAGGAGGGTCGGAGCGACTCTCACGCTACGAGGGCTCGGCGGAGCTCGTGGAGGCGTTGCGGACCAGGGAGGCGGGGAGCTGGTGTCTGCGGTCGTTGCCGGGCGAAGACAGGGGCGAGCTCATCTCCGAGCTCGTGGATTGCGCATTGGACGGCGGAGGCCAGGCCCTGGTGGCAGTGCCCGAGGTGCGCTTCGGGTCGGCGGTGCTCGACGTCCTCGGCGCGCGCTGGCCGCAACTCGCACGCGTGGATTCGGCCCAGCCCGACAACGAGCGAGCGCACGCATGGCTCCGCATCGGAGCCGGCGCACAGCTCGGAGGGGGAGGCCGCGCGGCCGTCCTCGCTCCGGCCGAGCATCTGCGGCTCATCGTCATCGACGAGGAGCACCACCTCTCCTTTAAGGAGGATCGTTCACCGCGCTACGACGCTCGGCGCGTCGCGATCGAGCGGGCTCGGCGGCAGGGCGCGACCTGCGTGTTGTTGAGCTCTACCCCCAGCGCCGAGACCGCGGCCGCGGCCCGCGACGGGACCTTCGGCTGGGTCGCGCCGCCAACCTCTGACGCGCGTGCGGCTCGGCCGGTGGTGGAGACCGCGGAGCCGCCCGGCGACCGGGTGTTTTCCCGCGCCCTGCACGCCCGCATCTCGGGCGCGCTGAAGGCGGGTGAACGCGTCGCTCTGTTGGTTCCGGCGCGCGGATACTCCCGAGCGCTTTGGTGCGCCAACTGCCGGCGGTCGGTGCGCTGTCCCGTCTGTGAGGCCGGCCTGTTCTACGACCGAGTAAGGGTTAGTCCTGCCGTCCGGCCGAGC
Organism: Actinomycetota bacterium; assembly: GCA_050693975.1. Classification (GTDB taxonomy): domain Bacteria; phylum Actinomycetota; class CADDZG01; order CADDZG01; family WHSQ01; genus WHSV01. Next base: position 6,012 of record JBOGWV010000298.1, on the reverse strand, counting down.
CCGCCCGGGAGTCCTGCCGTCCGGCCGAGCCCGCCCGGCGCGGTCCGATGCGCGCACTGCAGGTTCGAGGCTCCGGCCCCCGAGAGCTGCGCTTCGTGTGGCGCGTCGGACTTCCGCTACGTGGGCGCGGGTAGCGAGAGGCTGTCCGAGCAACTATCGAAATCTTTCCCGCGCGCCACCGTGGGCCGCATGGACCCCGACGTGATCGCGAACGTGGTCGACCATCCCGCTTCCGACGTGGACATCTACGTGACCACCTGGATCGGTACCAAGCCGGCGCTCCGGCCCCCAGCACGCCTGGTCGGCGTGCTCGACGCCGACTCGATGCTCCGCCGCCCGGACTTCCGTGCGGCGGAGAGCGCTTACCAGGCGCTGGCCGCAATGGCGGAATGGGCCGGTCCCGCCTCCGAGGGGGGCCGTTTGCTTATCCAGACCGCCGAGCCCGAGCACTACGCGATTCAGGCGGTGATCCGGGCCGACTACGACTACTTCCTCGAACGTGAGCTGAAGGAAAGGGCCGAGCTCGGCTATCCGCCGTTCTCCGAGCTCGTCAAGGCGACGAGTTACGGACCTCGCAAACAGGGCCTCATCGAGCGCGCCGCGGGGGTGGCGCGCGCGGCCGGCGCGAGCGTGCTGGGGCCCATCGAGGTCCAGACCGTGGTGGCCGACGGCGAGGTCACCGACGGACTCGAGGTGCTCATCAAGGCCGACGACGCCGAGCCGGTTGCCGTCGCGCTGCGGGGTATCCTCGCCTCGGTACCGGCCGGGAGCCGGCTGCGAGTAGACGTCGACCCCCGCTGAGTGTCCATCAAAATGCAAACCATGAAAGGGCATCGATGGCGGTTTTGACGATCAGGACCTTCGGGGACCCCGTCCTGCGTCAGAAGGCGCACGAGGTCGCCGGCGTAACCGACGTTCACGGCCGCCTATCGGCCGACATGATCGAGACCATGCGCGAGGCACCAGGCGTCGGCCTGGCCGGACCTCAGGTGGGCGTGCTCGAGCGCATCTTCACCTGGGAGGTGGGGGACGAGTACGGGACGATCATCAATCCGGTGATCAGCAAGCGCTCTCGGAAGATGTACAGCGACGAGGAGGGCTGCCTCAGCCTTCCGGGGTTGGTCTACCCGGTCGAACGTCACCTCGAGGTGCGCGTCGAGGGCATCGACGAAGTTGGCGACGCGGTGAAGATCGATGCCGAGGAGCATCTCGCCCGGGTCTTCCAACACGAGATCGACCACCTCGACGGGATCTTGTTCATCGACCGTCTCCCCGATGACCTCCGGCGTGAGGCCCTGCGCATCCTCGCCGACCAGGCCCTCGGTCTGCCGGTGCGATCGAGTCACGTACGGGCATCGGTGCCCACCGAGGAGACGATCTGAGGACCGTCTTCTTCGGCACGCCCGCGTGGGCGGTGCCGAGCCTCGATGCGTTGATCGCGTCCGACATCGATGTGGCGGCGGTGGTCACCAACCCCGACCGTCCCGCGGGGCGGGGCATGGAACTGCGCCCGTCGCCGGTCAAACAGAGCGCGCTCGCCGCAGGCATAGAGGTTCTTCAACCAGCGCGGGCGCGCGCCGACGAGTTCCACGAGCAACTGCGCGAACTCGCGCCGGATGTCTGCACGGTGGTCGCCTACGGCAAGATCCTGCCTGCCTCGCTGCTCGCGGTGCCACCGCGCCGTTTCGTTAACCTCCACTTCTCCCTGCTTCCGGCTTACCGAGGAGCGGCGCCGGTGCAGCGAGCGATCATGGACGGCAACCGGGTCTCGGGGGTCTCGATCATCGTGCTCACCGAGGGCATGGACGAGGGCCCGGTGCTCGCAACCGCGGCCGAGGACGTGATGCTCACCGACACCGCGGGAACGTTGGGGGAGCGTCTCGCACAAGCCGGCGCCCCGTTGCTGGTGGACACGGTGGCGGCCTACGCGTCCGGCGATCTGGAGCCGGTCGAACAGCAACACGAACATGCGACCTACGCCCCGAAGATCACCACCGAGGAGGCGCGTATCGACTGGAGCGAGCCCGCCGCGGTCATTTGTAACAAGGTGCGCGGTCTCAATCCCGTTCCCGGAGCGTGGACCACGCTGCGCAAAAAGCGCGTCAAGATCCTGTACGCCCAGGAGGCGGGTCTCGAGGGGCTGAGCCCGGGCGCGGTGGCCGAGCATGAAGGGACCCTGATCGCCGGAACCGGCGAGGGGGCTCTCGAGCTGACCTCGGTTCAACTCCAGGGCAAGAAGACGATGAGCGGAGCCGAGGCGGCACGCGGACTTCGCCTGGCCTCCGGCGAAGGATTTGAGTAGGTTCCGACCGTGAACAGTCACGTTTCTCCCCGGCTCCAGCTCTCGCCGTCGATCCTGACCGCCGATTTCGGACGCATCGCGGACGAGGTCAGGGCGGTGGCCGAGCACGTCGACTGGTTCCACCTCGACGTGATGGACGGTCACTACGTACCGAACTTGACCTTCGGGACTTCAATTGTGGAAGCAGTACGGGCGGCGTGCGAGCAGCCGCTGCACGTTCATCTCATGATCGAGAACCCAGGGGAGTTCATCGACGTCTTCGCCGCGGCGGGAGCCGACCGGATCAGCTTTCACCCCGAGGTCACCGACGACCCGGCGGCGGTCATCGACGGGATCCAAAGGGCGGGGGTGGGGGTGGGGATCGCGGTTCACCCCGACGTCGACCTGTCGTTTGCCGAAAAGTACCTCTCGTCCCTCGATGTCATCCTTATGATGACCGTGCGACCGGGCTTCGGTGGGCAGAGCTTCATGAGTGAGATGCTGCCCAAGATCACCGACGCGCGGCGCCTGGTTGATCTGGAGGACGCGGGTGCCGATATCGAGGTAGACGGAGGTGTCAAGATCGACAACATCGACCTCGCGGTTCAGGCGGGAGCGAACATTCTGGTTTCGGGAAGCGGCGTTTACGACGGCGTCGATGCGGCCGCGGCCGCGTCCCGCCTGCGCGCCCGGCTGGACGAGCTGAGCAGCGGAGCTAGAGCGTGAGCGCCGGACGCGAGGTCGTTCTAGTAGCCGATGACGATGAGGACATAGTCCGTTTCGTCGAGGTCAATCTCCGGCTCGAGGGGTTCGAGGTCATCACCGCGTTCGACGGGGATGCTGCTCTGCAGATGGCATACAACTCGCTGCCCGACCTCATCCTGCTCGACGTGATGATGCCGCGCCTCGACGGCTTCGAAGTGTGTCAACGCATCAGAGACGACTCACGAACCAAGCACATCTCGGTGATCATGTTGACGGCAAAGTCGCTGTCGGCCGACAAGGTCGTGGGCCTGACAACGGGCGCGGACGACTACATCATCAAACCGTTCGATCCCATCGAGTTGGTTGCGCGCGTTAAGTCGGCGCTGCGGCGCTCGCGCGAGATGCGGGCGGTCAACCCGCTGACCCAGCTTCCCGGGAACGTGCAGGTGGGCGAGGCCGTCAGCGAGCGAGTTGGCTCGGGCGAGCCGTTCGCTCTGATGTACGTCGACCTCGACAACTTCAAGGCCTTCAACGACCACTACGGGTTCCTGCGCGGCGACGAGGCCATCAAGCTCCTGGCCAACTGCTCGCGCCGGGCCCTCGAACCTCACCCAGGTGACGAGACCTTCTTGGGACATATCGGAGGAGACGACTTCGTGATGCTCGTCGATCCGGAGATCGCGGAGTCGGTGGCCAAGACCGTCTGCGAGCTGTGGGATTCGAGCGCCGGAGAGCTCTACGACGCCGGCGATTCCGAGCGCGGCCACATCGAGGTCGCGGACAGACGGAACCAGGTGAATCGATTCCCCATCATGACCGTGTCGGTTGGCATCTCCACCAACGTCCTCCGTACCATCGATAGCCAGTGGCTCGCGGTCGAGATCGCCACCGAGATGAAGCAGTTCGCAAAGCAGGACTCCGGGTCGTCCTTCGCGGTCGACCGTCGCCGCGACTGAGTGCTCACCCCGCAGCGTTGAGGAACCGGGTCGGCAGCCGAACCGGACTCCACACAAAGTAGTCATTCGGGACCAAGGTCGACGCGAGAAAAGATGGTTCCGTTGCTCTATTCCGTCGAATGCAGCGGAACCCGCATGCTGATGTAGCAGAGCAACCAGGGCCTGGGCTCGCCGGTCCGGTCGCGATCGACAGGGAGAGGAAATGGTTTCGGAGGGCGAAGCGGACTCGAGCCGGCCGTTCCGGGTGATCGTCTGTGACGACACCTGTCAGGTTCGCGCCCTGATCAAAACCGAGCTGAGCCTGGAACCCGACATGATCGTGGTGGGTGAGGCGGCCAATGGAGCCGAGGCGATCGACCTCGCCCGCTCCGAGCAGCCCGACGTGGTCCTTCTCGATCTCGGAATGCCGGTGATGGGCGGCCTCGAGGCGCTCCCGGGGATCAAGCGGGTCGCTCCCACGGCCAGAATCATCGTGTTCTCTTCGTTCGACGTAGCGGAGATGGGCGAGAAGGCCGTAGCGGCCGGCGCCACGCGTTACATCCAGAAGAGCGCTCCGGCTCAACAGATCGTCGCCGCGGTTCGTACTACCGACTAACCAGTAGCGGCCGTATACTCAAGGGGCTCCGCAAGTAAGCGGGGCCTGAACTGAATGACTGGAACCTCTTCGGGGCAGGGTGAGATTCCCGACCGGCGGTGATAGTCCGCTACCCCCGCATGAACTGCGGGGTTGATCCGGTGGAATTCCGGAACCGACGGTAACTCGCATCTCGTGCGCGAGCACGGGGGCGACAAGTCCGGATGGGAGAAGGGGACGAAACGAAGCGCGTCGCCGGTGGGCGAGGCGTGAGTTTGGCGTAATCCTCTCCCGTTGTGCGCTGCTCCCGAGGTGGTTCCCGAACCACCGGAGGATCGGATGAGCAGCCAGACGCACGAGCACTTCATGGACCAAGCGCTGAAGCTGGCGCGCCGGGCTCCCTTTACCTCACCGAACCCCAAAGTGGGCTGCCTCCTGGTGCGCGATGGCGAGGTCCTGGCGGAGGGCTATCACCAGGGCGCGGGCCGCGCTCATGCAGAGAGTGACGCGCTGACGGCTGCAGGCTCCGCGGCGGGTGCAACCGCTTACGTAACGCTCGAGCCTTGCACCCACCATGGCCGCACCCCTCCGTGTGCTCCCGCGCTGGTTTCCGCCGGCGTTTCCCGGGTCGTCATCGCGATGCTGGATCCCGACGAGCGGGTCGCGGGCGACGGCGTGCGCCTGCTCACCGACGCCGGCGTCGAGGTGCTGACCGGCGTAGGCGAGCGAGAGGCCACCGTGTTGAACGCGCCCTACATCCACCACCGTCTGACGGGGCGGGCCTACGTGTCGCTGAAGCTTGCGCTCAGCCTCGACGGGCGGCTCGCGGCCGCCGACGGCACGGCTCGCTGGATCAGCGGGCCGGCCGCTAGAAGGGAGAGCCACCGCCGCCGGCAGGGTGCCGATGCGGTGGTGGTGGGCTCCGGCACGGCGGTCGCCGATGACCCATCCCTCACGGTGCGCGACATAGAGGCCGTCCGTCAGCCGGCACGCGTGTTGGTCGACGCGAGCGGAACGACGCCGCCCGACGCCCGCCTGTTCGAGGGCGGCGAGGTCATAGTCGCCACCACCAACGGCTCCCCGCACGACGTGCAGACCGCCTGGAAGGAGGCCGGAGCCGAGGTTCTGGTGCTCCCTGGTGGCGCCGAGGGCGTGGACCTCGACGCCCTGATCGTCGCGCTGGGCCGGCGCGGCTGGCTCGAGCTGTACTTCGAGGGGGGCGCGCGGCTCGCAACTTCGCTCCTGAAGCGTGATCTCGTGAATCGACTGGACCTGCACATGGGGGCGGTGCTCCTGGGCCGGGGAGGCCCCGATCTCGGGGATCTCGGCGTGTCGACGATCGCCGAGGCCGGCCGCTGGCGACTGCTGGGGTCCGAGAGCGCGGGAGTCGACGTCCTGCTCTCCTACGAGAGAGCCTCCGGTTAGATGTTCACCGGCATCGTTACCAGTCTCGGCGTGGTGAAGCGGGCGCGCGAGAGAGTAGGTGTGCTCGAGGT
>JBOGWV010000297.1:0-3429 GCA_050693975.1 Actinomycetota bacterium | reverse complement strand
GTCTGAGTCTTTGATAGAGACTGCCGTCGAATTAACCCAACTCATCCGTCGCTCCCGGAGCCGTTGCCTTTGCTCTCACGATTCCTCTCGATCCGTTCTCGTCTGGCTTGCCGCAGTACTGTAGGCGCTCACTGAAATTCCCCAGTGTTGCTCACCGAAAATCCCCACCCTCGGATCCCTCGGCGACCCTTTGGAGCTTAGCTGCTCGTCGTATCGATCACCCCCTTCCGAAGCTCTGCCACTCTCTCGCGGTGAGCGCGCATGCGGTAGCTCTGACCGTCGATCGCGAGGACGCTCGCGTGATGAAGCAGCCGATCGAGGATCGCCGTCGCGACGACCGCGTCCTCGAAGATCTCCGACCACGAAGCGATGTTCCTGTTAGTCGTCAAGATGATCGAACCGTGCTCGTAGCGGCGCGCGACGACTTGGAAGAACGATGATGCAGCATCACCGGCCAGAGGCAGGTAACCGAGCTCGTCAACGATGAGGACCTGGGGCCCGTTGAAGAAGCGCATGGTTGTCGCCCACCGTCCTTCGAGCGCGGCGCGGCGACAGCGCGCTGCGAGATCTGCAGCCGTCGTGTAGTAGACCCGATAGCCGGCCTCGACGGCGCGAGATCCGAGACCCAACGCGATGTGGGTCTTGCCGACACCGGGTGGTCCGATCAGAAGAAGATTGGCGCGTTCTTCGATGAATCGCAGCGTCGCCAACTCTTCGATCATGGAGCGCTCCATCCCCGGTTGCGCGTCGAAGTCGAAGTCCTCGAGACGCTTGGCAGCGGGGAAGTGCGCGAAGCGCAGGCGACCGGCAAGCCGGCGCTGCTCGGTGGCGCCGACCTCCTCTGCCAAGAGCCGCTCGAGGAACACCGTCGCAGAGGTGTCGTCGCGCTGCGCGTCGTCGAGATGGGACGCGAGCACCTCTGCGGCACGACGCAGACCGAGATAAGAAAGGTGCGAGCGCAGCTGTTGGTAGATCGTCTGATCGGTCATCGCATCGCCTCAGCGAGACGCTCGTAGGACGCTAGGTCGACGACGTCGGCCCTCTCCGGCACCTCGCCGCGCAGAGCTGCTGCGGCGGCCTTGGCGCCGTCCCCCGGCGGCCGGTTGGCCTTCCTGCGGCACGGCTGGTCGGTGGTGAAGCCGTCGAGCACCAGCGCTTCGAGCGCGGCCCGGTGTTCGGGCGCGCGCACGATCGCCCTAAGTCCCCTGGGCGTTCTCACGTGGGTCGTGACGAGCGCCCCGGAGGCCGAGTAGATGTCTATCCTGGCTGCTCTGAGGCCGGTTCTTAAGGTCACCTCGGAACCGATGAGCTCCGGCGGCACCGAGTAGAAGTTGCCGTCGAAAGAAACGAGCGCGGACGGAGTGACCTTGTTGGTGACCTCGATGATCGCCGGGTACGGCGTCGCGGGAAGCGGGCTCAGACGCTCTTTGTGTGCGAGCCCGGCGACGGTGGTGTCGCCGCGTTGGCGCTGATCGGCGACGTTGTGACAGAACGAATCGAGACTCTCTTGCGCGTGCGCAGGCGTCGACACATCGGCGCTGCGCCACCATCCCTGGGTGAGGTATTTGTTTGCGGCCTCGACCACACCCTTGCGCTTGGCGCGCCCGCGCGGGCAGATGTCGACCGCAGCGCCGTAGAACTTGGCGACGTCTGCGAACGCGGGTGTGAGGTTGTTGGTTCCGGGGATCACCACGCCGGCCATGCGGTCGGTGCGCCATCTCATCGTCGTCCCGCCGATGCGGCGCAGCACCCCATCGAGGCACTCGGTGATGTGCCCGGTGGTGTGTCCGTCGGAGAACACCCCGCGGCACTTGCTCGAGTGACTCAGCGCGCCGACCAGCACGCACGCGGGGTCACCCCACGGCGTGTCGGGTAGCTCGAGCCAATCGAACTGCATCTCCTCGCCCAGGGGGTGATCGATCTCGATCGTCGCGGCACCCTTGTGCGCGCCTCTGCATTCATTGCACACCGGGCGCAGGCCGCGGCTGCGAATCTCGCGTGTGAGGGTCTGGTAGCTGGCGGAAAAGCCGAGCTCGACGAGCTCGCGGTTGAGCACGGTCGTCCACAGATGCTTGTCGTCGGTGAGACGGGCGACGATATAAGGGACGAACCTGGCGAACGGATCCTCCGGTCGCGTGCGCGCTCCGGCGCGGGCTCCCGGCTTCAGCTGCTTGGCTATCGTCTTGCGATCACGTCCTAGATGACGGGCGATCGCGGAGATCGACCATCCTCTCTTTCGTAGTGCGTGGGCTTCCACATCTTCCTCCCGTGTGAGCATGTGACAGGGGCTCCTTCGCGCGGCGGTTTGGACACCACCAGCGTCGAAGGGGCCCCGCCCTCGTTGACGGATTTCCTCGTCATCGAGCTGCTCCGGGGTGGGGAGATTCAGTGAGCAGGTCTGGGGAGAGTTATGTGAGCGTGTTCAACTATGCTCCGCGACATCCGTCCACTATGCTCCGCGACATCCGTCCCACTATGCTCCGCGACATCCGTCCACGATGCCCCGCGACATCACAGGGCGCCCTCGGCAGGATTCGAACCTGCGACACACGGTTTAGGAAACCGATGCTCTATCCCCTGAGCTACGAGGGCTTGATCCAAGTCTAGATGTCCGCGGATCGGCTCTGCGGTACTCGTGCCCGGGCCCGAGCCGAACAACTTGTCACCAGGTGGGCCATAGGGCACGTGGTGACTTAGAGAAACGAGAGCTCGGCGTTCCGCTGGTGAGGGGAGGCGCTGGGCAACCACCGTGACCAGCAGTTGCTAGGCGGAGACCGGGTAGCCCTCTCCCTCGATCGCGCTCACCACCGCTTCGTGCTTGATCGAGTTTTCGTCGTAGGCGACCGACACCGTCTTGCCCTCGATGTCTACCGTCGCCGACGCCACGCCCTCCAGTGGGTTCAGCGCCCCCTCGATCGCGTGCTTGCAGTGCTCGCACGACACATCAGGCACGTTGAAGGTTTCCTGCACTTTTGTCCTCCTGGGATGATGATGACTCTTAGAGGTTAACAACGAGCACGAGAAACGATTTCAACGGGAGGCTCGCATGCAACTTGGAATGGTCGGCCTCGGGAAAATGGGCGCCAACATGACGGTGCGCCTCAGCCAGGACGAGCACGAGATTGTCGCCTTCGACGTCAGCGAGGAGGCCCGCGCCAAGGTCACCGATCGCGCCGCCAATGCGAGTGCAGCGGACTCGCTGAAGGACCTGGTCGGCAAGCTCAAGGCTCCGCGCGCCGTGTGGATCATGGTGCCGGCCGGTGAGATCACCCAGCAGACCATCGACGAGCTCGGAGGACTGCTCGACCAGGACGACGTCATCATCGACGGAGGCAACTCCAAGTACACGGAGGCCATCGAGCACGCTCGAGCTCTGAGACAGAAGGGCATTCACTTCGTAGACGCCGGAACCTCGGGAGGCGTTTGGGG
>JBOGWV010000296.1:0-8265 GCA_050693975.1 Actinomycetota bacterium | reverse complement strand
GCACGAGGGTCGACGATGTCCTTGACCCACGATGACGGCGAATCCGGTCCGATCCCTAGGATCGCGCCGGTCACTGCCGAGAGCAGAACGAGATCGATCAAAAGGGCATCGAAACGAATCCAGAAGCCGGCACGGGGGCCGGACGGAGCCTGTGCAGATAGCGTCCGGGGCCGGGGGGACCGGTGACGCCTCGACTTGAGGCCTAGATGTCCCGAGTTGGCTCGATTCGGCACGCCCGGCCTGCCCTCTGTTGTCCTTTGGCGAATCAACCATGTCGATGCTCCGGGTTCGGGGAGTGAACCGTAATGATGGGATTCTGCCCGACACATGACATCGGTCAGATAACCGATCCTTCGCCGAGGGGTGTCGCCACGGAACTTCGGAACTTAAGCACGACGATCAGTGCCGCAATCCCGAACACGAGGATCTCCGCTAGCCAGGCCGTATCCAGAGCGGGGGGACCCAGCACCTGTTCGACCCCGAGCGTGACGAGGAGATCCTGGAGATCACCCGCGAGGGCGCGCGGCGGCTCATCGAGCAGGGTCACCCGGAGGCCGACGTCCTGTGGTGGATCGCGGAGTCGGTCCCGGATGCGATCACTGAGGCCGCGAAGCCCATAGCCGATGAGCTCAAGAGGACTTCGCACCGGATGGTGCTCGAGCACGAGGCGATCCGGCGGGGCTTCGAGGCTCGCCTCGCGCACCGGTGGCTCGACGCCCTCGTGTTGTACGAGAGCGTTCTCGTCGCGAGCCACGAGATGGGGTCCGAGTTCGCGCAGCACCACCGCGATGGCGCGGTCGAGGAGCAGGACCTAGTCTTCGAGGCCCTGCTTCGCCTCCAGGCGCGGGCGTGCCTTACCGCATCGGAGATCCTGTGCCTCCTGCGGTCGGGGTACCCCTTCGGGGCCCACGCGCGGTGGCGGACAATGCACGAACTCGCGGTCGTTGCCGGCCTGATCGCGCGGTCGGGGAGGGAGATCGCCGAGCGGTACCTGCTGCACCAGGGCATCCAGGAGGCCAAAGACGCCGAGGATTACCAGAAGTACGCGGAGCGTCTCGGATACGAGCCGATCCCCGACGACGAGATGCAGGCGCACCGGGAGCTGCGGGCGGAGCTGATCGATCGCTTCAGGCGGCCATTCAAGAATCCCTATGGGTGGGCGGTGCCGCTGTTCGAGGGCAACAGCGACCCGAAGTTCCGCGACCTTGAGAAGCTCGCCGGGCTAGACCACCTGCGACCGCACTACGGGTGGGCGAGCCACCGCGTGCATGCGGGGGCGAAAGGGGCGGCGCTGAACATCGTTTCGCGCGGGGCGCAGTCGGTCTACCTCACGGGACCCACAAACGTCGGCCTGGCCGACCCTGGACACGGCGCCCTCATCTCTCTCTTGCAGGTGACGACCGACCTCATCCTGTTCGGTCGCCCGTCGGCCGAAAGGTCGCCTCATGCCATGGCGATGGTCACCGCTCTGGCGCAGCTGGTCGACGAGGCCGGCGACGAGTTCCTGCGAGTGCATCGTGAGATCGAGGCGGAGGAGATCAAGCTGTGGGGCTCGGCAGAGGAGTCCACGCCAGATGACGGCGGGCCCTGATCTCGCTCGGTTTCCCTGACCACCGGTGGCCCAGTGACTTGCGGTGGGTACTGTTCGGGAGGCGGAGGGTTGAGGAACTCGATAATTCTCCCCTGGGTCAGCCGGGGGGTGAAGGGTGCACAAACTCAGTTCCATCATGCCGCCGCCTCATAGTATTCGTGCAGAAGCCCGCCGAGTCGATCTCGCCGACGCACCCGAGCGTCAACGGGAAGCGGCGGCCTCTCCAACTCCTCCCGCGCCGGTACGTTAAGTTGCAGCGCACGGTGAGGTCGCTGCCGGTTGTAATGGTCAAGATAGATCTTGAGGACGCGCTCGAGATGGCTGTCGGAGAAGATGAGCAGCCAGTCCAGGCATTCGGTTCTGGCGGTTCGGATCCATCGCTCGCAGAAGGCATTGGCACGAGGTGCCCTGACGGGGGTGCGGACCACTTGGAGCCCCTCGGTTGCAAATACCTCATCGAAAGGACCGCAGAACTTGGCGTCGCGGTCATGGATGAGAAACCGCAGCTGCTCTTCTCGCTCGTCGAAGTGGAACGTGAAGTTCCTCGCCTGCTGGACGATCCAAGCGCCGTCGGGGTTGCTCGTGCATCCGGCGAGGTGGACGCGCCTTGTGGCGAGCTCGATGAACACCAGCACGTAGATCCGCTTCAGCCAGACCGTTTCGACGGTGAAGAAGTCGCACGCCACCATGCTTGAAGCCTGCTGGGCCAAGAACTGCCGCCAGGTCGTGCCACCTCCGCGAGGCGCCGGCCCAAGGCCGCGGCGGGCGAGCAGTTTTCTGATCGCCGTGGCCGACACTTCGATCCCGAGCTTCTGGAGCTCTCCTTGGATGCGCTTGTAGCCCCATCTCGGGTTCTCCTTTGCGAAACGCAGGATCAGCTCCTGAAGCCCCGCCGGCAGCGAGGGCCGGCCCGGACGGTTGCCGTATCGAGCCCACTTCAAGCGAACCAGCTCCCGGTGCCAGCGCAGCAACGTCTTGGGCGTCACGAGAAAACGGTGCCAACGAGCCCGAGGCAGACGCCCGGCCGCAGCGGCCAGAAATGCCCGATCGGAGACTCGAAAGCGGGGCCGTTTTACCTGTCGCCGAAGGACGTTCATTTGATGTCGGAGCACGACTATCTCGAGATCCTTGCGGGCCTCACCATGGCCATCCGGGACCAGCACCCTTAGCAGCACCCGTACCATCAGGTACACGAGCGATAGAAGCATTGTCCCCCTTCGTTCGATTGCCCTAATCGAGGAAGACTATGAGGCTAGTCACAGGGGGGAAACGAGTAAGTGCACCCTTCCAGTACGTCGATCACTACAATCGGTCCCGCCCTCACCGAGCACTCGATCTCGAAACTCCTGAACCCAACGAGCAGGGCAACGGCCTGGTGGGTGCTTCCCGCGTCTGTCGGCGGACGCGGCTCGGGGGCCTCATCAGCGAGTACTACCAAGCTGCGTGACGCATGATCGAGTTTTCTTACCCCAGCCCTCGCGGACGTCAGCGCTTGTGTCGCCGGCCGAGGCCTCGTAGTCCTGCGGTGAGATGCCGGGTCCACATCTGGGGTCGTCGCTCCGAGAAATCCGTTAGTGCCGCAACAACCTGGTCCGGTGAGAGCGCGCTCTCGGTCTCCATCTCTGGTTGCATCATCAACTCCTCGCCGAACACGGGAAGCATTAGTGTAGAGGACGCGCTACAAGATCATCCGAAGGAGGCATTCCCCTATGGAACGATTCCAGGGATCGATCTCTGAGCGAGAGTGCCGGCGATGACTCTGAGCCATTTGGCACTCGTCGTTCAAGACCAGGAGCGAGCCCGCCGCTTCTACGAGACCTATTTTGGTTTCGGTGGAGGCGCTCGAATGTGCTCGACAATGGCGTGCTCTTCATACGCGACGAAGAGGGCTTCGAACTCGCGCTGGCGCCGCGCGACCACCCTGCATCTATGCCCCCGTTCGTCCACTTCGGATTCCGGATGACCGACGCGAACGAAGTGCGAGCGTTGAAGGGCCGCCTCGATCGGGATGGCTTCGAGATCATGGACGAAGAAGATGCCTCCGACGTTGCAAGCTTCAAGTGCAGAGATCCGGATGGCTACCTCGTCGAGGTGTACTGGTCGCCGGGTGCGACGGATTCTGGAGGACCCTGATTATCGGCGGCCGGTGAGCCCCACCGCTTCGATCCCGTGCAGAGCGCATTCTTCGTCGTTGTCCGACGTATCGCCGGAGACACCCGCCGCCTCGATCACCTCACCGCTTCCGTCGTGCAGCAGCACGCCGCCCGCGGTCGGGACGACCTTGCCGCCTGCAAGCGCCGCCAGGGACGCCGCGAACTAGCGCGGGAGCTCGACCCGCGACTTCCACGATGATCGACTTCATCGACCAACACCAGACACAGGTGGGGAGTCGAGCCGATCTGCAGGGCCCTGCCGATCGCTCCCAGCACCTACTACGCGGCCAGGAAGCGGCCGCCGTCCCGACGGTCGCTGCGCGACGAGCACCTGAAGGTGAAGATCCATCGGGTGTGGGACGAGAACTTTCAGGTCTACGGCGCCGACAAGATCTGGACTCAGCTCAACCGGAACAAGAACAAAGTCGCTCGCTGCACCGTTGGAACGCCTCATGAGGAAGCTAGGCATCAGAGGCGCCACAAGGGGCGGCAAGCACCGCACCACGATCCCCGGCCGACGATGCCACCCAGCGCCCTCGTGACCTCGTTGTGAGAGCCTTCAGCGCATCTGCGCCGAACAAGCTCTGGTTGGGCGGGGCCGATTGTTCTGTCGCCGAAGGACACTCAATTCGTGACGGAGCACAACGATCTCGAGATCCTTGGCGGCCTCGCCTGGCCAGCTGGGACCAGCAGCCTGAGCAGCACCCGAATCACCAGGTACATGAGCGATAGAAGCATTGGCCTCCCTCGTTCGATTGGCTAACGAGCAACACTGGGAGGCCTGGTCACAGGGGGAATCGAGTTAGTGCACCCTTCACCGTGGCGCGAGCTCGACGACGTCGAGTTCGGAACGCTCGAGTGGTCGACTGGTGGAACAACCGTGGGCTGCTGGGACCGATCGGGATGATCTCCCCCGCCGAAGCGGAGGCCGCGTATTACAGTCAGAATGTGTCGGTCACCGGGACCGGGACTCAAGGAACCGAGTCTCTATGAAACCCGGGGCGGTTCAGTGGCTTCTCTACGGGCCCCTTGTGGGAGTTGGATCGGGACCTGGGCCAGGGTTGTCCAGGCGCTCGGGCTCACATACGATCCGGGCCGAGGTCGGTTCGTCCCTCACCCTGACCTCCTCCTGCCCAGACTGAGACGGCTCATCCGCGAAGAAAGCCGTCTCGCTCTCTCCGATGACCGTCCCATCGGGTCCAACTACCTCCCACCGGCATAGGTGCGTACCGGGGAAGGACACCCCGGTCCACGATGACCGGAACCGCACGATCGCCAACCCCGCGCTTGCATCATGTTGAACCTCAATCTCCGAGAAATTGTAGTTGTCCGCGTTGGCGGGAGTACTGCTGTTAGGCGCAGGCTTCCCAGCGGCCTCAGTGTCTGGCCCTCCTCGTGAGATTACGTTTCGTCCGCTCTCAATCGCCATGTATCCCCCGACTACCACAGCAAGAGAGGTTGCCATGACCATCAAGCGGCGGGTCACTCGCTGACGACGTCCGACCTGCAGCGCTCGTTTCAAGTCAGGCTGGTGCAGAGTCCTACCCGCTCCAATCTGCATCAACCTCTTCAGGTCTTGTTCCACTTACTCCACCTCCGCAGATTCGGCGAGTGCGCCGCGGCGTCGCAGTGACGCGACGGCCGTGTGAATAAGCCTTCGCACTGAGCTTTCGGGACAGTCCATAGCCGCCGCAATCTCCATCGTGGAGAAGCCAGCGAAATAGCGCAGCACAAGAGCGGTTCGTTGACGACGCGGTAACGAAGCCACCGCGGCTCGCACTGTGAGCGCGGTTGCCGGATCTGCATCGATGTGGGTGCTTGATGCTCCGGCAGCAAGGCGTTCATTGGCTCGACGCTCTGCCGCTCGCCGTCTGAAAAAGGAGTTTGCAAGGTTGATGGCCACTTGGTGCGCCCAAGGCCCCGGTGCGGCCATCCGGCTCACTTTCGGCCAGTCCCGACATACCTTGGCCAAGGCGTCTTGAGCCAGTTCCTGAGCGAGGTAGGGATCACCACAATACAGTGTTAGCGATCCCACCAGTCTCGGGTACTCCTCTCGACAGAAAGCATCAAGGTCAGCGCCGAGTGTCATCGACTCTCCGTTGAGGATCCCGTTTCCCATCGTGGCGTGTAGCTCTCGCATAACAAACAAACGCTCGAGGCCGCCCCAGCGCTCGCTCAGAACGCGAAGAAAAATCGGTCCGAATTGCTGAGTAAAGCAGATTATGCAGCTTTTGTACCCACTCGATCGGGTGAGAGAAGTACCCAATCGGGGATTGCCCCAGGCGATGGGCGGGCGGAGCATCTCAGTGAGAGTGCGTCTGCTTGGAGGGGGCGACAACAGACCTACACGCAACTCTCACATCTCAAACTCGGGTTCGTCCGGTTCCCGGGCGGGCGTGATTCCAAGGGGGGATCTTCATGGGCATCTTGATTCGCAGGAATGCCTTGCTTTCCGTATTGTCAGCGGCGATGGTCATCGCTGCTCTGAACGCGCCGACGGCTGTGGCCCAGAAGGATGATGAGCCTGGAACTGGCGGACCGCACTGCGTCGGTCAAGCCTACCGAAAGGGACAGGAGCCGGCATTGCCCGTCGCGCCCGTTTGCTTCCCAACGTTCTCAGAGGCCCTGGCGTTCGCCACGAACGGGGCGCTTGTCGTGGGCGCAGGATTTACCCCGCTCGATCTCACAGACGCCATGCTCAACCAAGCGGAGCAGCAGCAGGTGCAAGACCTGGCAGTCGAAACCACCGCCGTCGCTACGGTCATCGGCATCGAATATTGGAACCAAAACTACGACACCAGCAACTACACGTACACGGCGTCCGTGAACGACTCCGGGGGCTGCGCCGGGAACACGACCTGGCAGATCGGCTACGTGGGTGATTTCCACAACGACAAGTGGTCATCCGCACAGAACTTCCAGAGCTGCTCGCGAGTGCCCCATTTCGAGCACGCTCAATTCAACCCGAACGGTGGCGCCACAAGGGACTGCAGTCCGTGCTCCTACATTGGGGACGCAATGAATAACCGAACCTCGTCAATCAGATGGAGGGATTAGAAGCATTGCTGTTGAACGATCATGCGGGGGGCATACTTCCCCCCGCATGACGCTCCAGACCTTTTCAAATCTGGTCGTATTGAAGAAACCGGATACGAGCCTACTGGGTCGCGCGGTCGGAGCAAACCCCCAGTCGTCACGCGAGGTAGTCAAATTCTCTTTGGCAACGTTGTGTATTTGAAGCAGTTGCAGTTGTCAACGTAAGCCGTATTCGATCGTGTCCACGCCGTCGTGCCGGGAGGAAGACAGGTGCGTCACCATCGTGCGCGTTGCCTCGAATGACGAACCCATCCCATTTAAAGCGTCCAGGTAGGTCTCGGGGTTGAGTGTCTTGCATGAGCAGGGGCACGGAGTTCGTCAACGTGATTCCTGCGTCGATCGGCGGCACTCACACGGTGCCGGGGTCGGCTCCCGTCGCTACAGCTGCGCCACGGACTCCGGGCGGGAATCCCGACCTCTTCTCTCTTTGCGTTCTGCGGCGTTGATCCACAGCGCTCTCTAGCTCTAAGAACGCGTCCTTACGGGGTCGCGTTCTGATCCACTAGTCACGCGCGTCCGCTACGACGCGCCACGAATCGGAGGGAGACAACCCAAAATGCGTGTCAGATGGCTGCTGGTGACCTCCGTCGCCGCGTTGCTCCTCGCTGCGTGTGGGGGAGGCGGCGGTTCGGAAGAAACGACGACCGATGCCGGCGACTCCCAGATGGACCACGGCATGGATTCCATGAACGGCGAGGACAACGCTGTCGATTTCGGACTGCCCGGCGATCCTGCAGATGCGGATGGGCCGCGATCACCAGGTGCCACCGGGGGGATTGATGAAGCTCGTGCGCGTCGAGTCTTCGCCGGTGCCGGTAGAGCCGTCCCAACTGGAGTTGGACACACCGCGAGGTGGCCCCTGATGTCGGATGAAAGCGCGTCCCCGCCCGTGGGCCTCGCGTTGGGCTGGGTCGCGGACGTGATGCTCGGGGATCCGGTTCGATACCATCCCGTTGCCGGTTTCGGACGCGTTGCCGAGAAGCTCGAGAGCGTGATGTGGCGGCCGTCGCGAACTTTCGGTGCCGCCTATGTTGTCGCTCTCGTCGGCCCCGTTGTCCTGAGCGTGGCTTTGCTCGACGCCACTGTGCGGCGCAACCGCCTTTCTCGTCTGGGCCTTGCCACCGTTGTTGGCTGGACGGTCCTGGGTGGGCGCTCGCTGGGGCGCGAAGCGCACAGGATTGCCGCCGCAGTGGCGCGAGGAGACGTTGCAGAGGCCCGTCGGATCGCACCAGCCCTCGTCGGACGCGACCCGTCAGGTCTCGATGGGCCAGAGCTCTGCCGCGCGGCGGTGGAATCGGTCGCGGAGAACACCGCGGACGCGGTCGTGGCACCGCTCCTATGGGGCGCGATCGCCGGACCTCCTGGAGCGGTGGCCTACCGAGCGGCCAACACCCTCGATGCGATGGTGGGTCACCACAACGATCG
>JBOGWV010000295.1:0-17736 GCA_050693975.1 Actinomycetota bacterium | reverse complement strand
TCTCGGAAGACGAGTGGGACGCGGTCATAAACGTTCACCTCAAGGGCCACTACGCGCCGACCCGGCATGCGGCCGCCTACTGGAGAGCCCAGTCGAAGGCAGGGAATCCCGTGGCGGGGCGGGTGATCAACACCGCGAGCCCTTCGGGTGTGTTCGGAAACGTCGGTCAGACCAACTACGGCGCGGCCAAGGCCGGGATCGCCGCGTTCACCGTGATCGCCGCGCAGGAGCTCTCTCGCTACGGCGTGACCGTCAACTGCCTCGCCCCCAACGCGCGGACGCGCATGACCGGTGACATCTTCGCCAGTGTTCCCGCGCCCGAGGGTGACTACGATCCGCTGAGCCCCGACAACATCTCACCGATCGTCGTTGCGCTCGCGAGTGACGAGGCGGCGTCCATCACCGGTCAGGTGTTCTTCGTCTATGGTCCGGCGATCAACGTGCTCAAGCCCTGGGATTCGGGCACGCTCATCAAGCAGGAAGGCAAGTGGGACCCGACCGATCTCGTCGGGAAGCTCAATGAGAACTTCCCCAACGGCATCGCACCCGAGGGGATGATGCCGATGTTGCTGAAGGCGGCGGGGGAGGGATAGCCAGTGGTCGAAAAGGAACTGTTCTTCGATCTGCCGGTGAGGCCCGAGCATGTGCAGGATTTCGCTCGCGCCGTGGGCGAGGACAACCCGGTGTTCTTCGATGCCGAGGCCGCGGAGCAGCACGGGTTCCCGAACATCGTTGCTCCGCCGACGTTCTCTACTACTCAGATCTTTGCGGTGACGCGCGATCAGCGCGAGCAACGGCTGGGGGCCGATCTGGATTATGGGCGCGTGCTACACGGCGAGCAGGAGTTCGTCTACAAGCGCCTGCCCGTCGCGGGCGAGACCCTGAAGGGCCGCATGCGCATCGCCAAGGACTCCACCAAAGAGGGGAAGCGCGGAGGATCGATGCGCTTCGTTACCTACGAGTCGGTGTTCACCGACGAGGCCGGCGACGAAGTGCTCTCCGCGTACTACACGCTGATCGAGACCTCCAAGGACGTGGGCTAACCAGCGATCGTCTCGACGATCGCGAAGGGAGAGAGATGGGTGCCGTCGAACAGATCACGCTCGATGCCATCGTTCCGGGCATGGACCTGGGGGAGGTCGTCTTCGGGCCCATGCAACGAGAGGATTTCAAGGCTTACGCCGACGCATCGGGAGACGACAACCCCATCCATCAGGACGAGGAGTACGCCCGCAATACCGGAGCTCCGACCGTGTTCGCGATGGGCATGTTGCCCGCCGGCTACCTCGCACACGCGGTATCGGATTGGTTCGGCGGACCCCAGCACCTCAGGCGCTTCAAGGTTCGCTTCACGACGCGCAGCTGGCCCGGCGACGAGATCGTATGCACGGGTAAGGTCGACTCGATCGAAGGCCATCTGGTTCGGGTTCGCATCGAGGCGCGACGGCGGGGCGAGGGTCCAGAGGGGCTGAACCTCGAGCGCGAGCAGATGGCCCTGACAGGAGAGGCCGACGTCGAGGTTCCGAACTAGCGATCACCCACTAGACAGACAACAGAGAGGACGCTCATGCCACTCAACAAGGATCTGACCGGCAGGGAGTTCCCCGTCAAGAGCTTCGAGGTGACGGCCGACCGCATCGAGGCCTTCGCTCGCGCCACCAACGACGACAACGAGATCTACCTCAAGGGACAAGACTCGGTGGCGAGCCCGGTGTTCCCGGTGGTCAGCGCGTTCGACTCGTTCATGGAAGCGTCGATGGACGCCGATCTCGGCGCCGATCTGCTGCGTCTGGTGCACGGGGCTGAAGAGCACATCCTTTACAAGCCGATGAGGCCGGGAGACACCCTCACGGTCACTCCCGTGCTCGAAACGATAGAGACCAAGGACTCGGGCGAGACCTTCACCGTGTCGGCCAGGCAGACGGACTCAGGCGGCGATCTGGTCGCCGAAGTGCGCGGGACGATGTTCATTCGCGGTACTGGTTCCCGCAAGAAGGCCGCGGCCGAGGCCGCCGCCACCGAGCCCGACCACGACATCGTGTTCGAGGAGACCACCAAGGTCGACGAGGACCAACCCGCTCGCTATGCAGAGGCCTCGGGTGATCACAACCCCATTCATCTCGATTCCGATACCGCCAAGATGGCGGGTCTTCCCGGCGTGATCCTGCACGGCATGTGCACGATGGCGATCGCGGCCAAGGCCGCGGTCAACGGTCTTGCCGGAGGCGACCCGACCAGGGTGAGGCGAGTCGCCGTGCGGTTCTCGCGCCCGGTGCTACCCGGCCAGGAGCTGACCACGCGCTTCTGGGAGACCGGCGATTCCGCCTACGGGTTCGAGACCTACAACGCCAAGGGCTCGGCCGTGATCAAGGGCGGCGTCGTGGAGCTCTCTACCTAGGCCCTCAGAACGGGAGGCCGCAGTCGAAGTTGGCGGTGCGCAACATGACTACGGCGACGCCCACCGCTATCACGACCGCCACGCCCAGCACCTGGAGGGCCGGTGAGGGCTTGCGCTCGCGGCTGGTATCGAGGGCGTAGCCGAGCAGCGCTCCGCCGATCAGGCCGCCGATGTGTGCGAAGTTGTCGATTTGCGGGATTACGAACCCGAGCACCAGGTTCAGGCCGACGAACATCAGGATGCGCTGCATGTATCCGATCGCCAGCGCGGAGCCCCGCTTGCCGTAGAGGAAGGCGACCAGGGCTCCCACTACGCCGAAGATCGCTCCAGAGGCCCCGACGCTTGGACTGCAGGAGAACGCGTATGACCCGACCGCTCCGGTGAAGCCCGAGACCACGTAGATGAGGGCGAACCTCCTGCTGCCGTAAGCCTGTTCGAGCTCGGGTCCGAAGATGTAGAGGACGTATGAGTTGAAGAAGATGTGCACCAGGTTGGCGTGCAGGAACATCGGGGTGATTAGCCGCCACCATTCGCCCGACGCGATCGCGAACTTGTCCTCGGCGAGCCTCTCGAAGATGACGTCGGCTCCGAAAAAGGTGAGCACGAACACCCCGATGTTGATCGCCAGGATGGCGGTGACGACCGGCGAGTTGGCCTGCATCGCGGTGCGCACCCGGGGCGTGGAGCGCCGAGCCTCCGCCACGCACTCGGGGCAGTGCTGGCCCACGGAAGCGGGGACGGCGCATTGCCCGCAGATCGGGCGGTCGCAGCGCGAACAGCGCAGCCGCGTCGGCTTCTTGGGGTGGCCGTAGCAGTAGAGCTGCTCGGACTCGTCGACGGCGGGACCCGGCTGAGGGTCGTTCGGTGGCGGTTGGTTCACGGGAGCAATCGTCGCACAGAGCGATGGATATCCCCCCAACCGGGGCCGACGTGGTCGACGATGGACGCATGGGCGATGTGCTGGTCGTTGCCACCTACAACATCCATCATGGGGCGGGTCGCGACGACGCCGTAGACCTCGATCGGATCGCCGAGGTCGTGTGCTCGACGGGGGCCGAGATAGTCGGCCTGCAGGAGCTGGACGATGGCCTGGAGAGGAGCGGGCGCGCCGACCAGGCGCGCCACTTGGCCGAGAGGTTGGGCCGGGAGATCGCCTTCTTCCCGACACTGGAACGCCACGGTGGGCGTTACGGCATCGGGATCGTGACCGCCGGGGTGGTCGAGGCACACTTCGAACGCCTGCCGCGGAGAGGGACCGAGGAGCCGCGCGGCGCCATCGTTGCACGCAGCGGCGCCCTCTGGATCGTTGTCACTCACCTCTCGCGCGATCGTTTCAGCAGGACGTCCCAGACGCGCGCTCTGGCCTCCCTGGTGGCGGACCTCGATGGGCCCGTGCTGGTGATGGGGGACTTCAACCAGGGCCTCGGCTCCCTGGGCCCTCTCATGGAGGCCGGGCTCGCCTCCGACGGGCTATTTCACCGGACCATGGGGGGCGGCGGATGGAGGCGCAAGGGCCGCCACATCGACCACATCCTCGTGGGCGGTGGCGCTGCGCTCCGGCGCTCATGGACCGTGGAATCGGTCGCCTCCGACCACCTTCCGCTGGCTGCCGAGGTGGAGATGCCCTGATGCTGGTGTTACTGGTGAGGTTATTGTTAAGCTTTGAGGTCAATGCCTTGAGCTCAAAAGCAAACGATCCCGCCGGGAGGAATACGTGAGGATTCGGGGGAGCCGTCGCCGGGCGGCGGTGATCCTTTCCGCTGCGTTGCTCGGCGCGTGCGGATCCGGCCAGGGTGACGAACAGCTCGCCAGGGCTCAGGAGCAGTCCCAACAGGCGCTCGACAGGATCGGGGAGCTCGAGGGCAGGCTCGACGAGCTCCAGGGAGATCTGGATGCGGCGCGTACCGGCAACGAGGATCTCACCGGGCGTCTCGATGCGGTAAGAGGCAAGCTCGAGAGGTCCATCGACAGGCTACGAGGGTCGCTCGATGAGCTCGAGGGCTCGGTCGCCGGCGCGAGTGCCGACGCCGACGAGGCGCTGGGAGTCGCCGGCGAGGCGGCGCGCGACATCTCCGTTCTCGGCAATCGGCTCGACTACCACCTGCGCAACCATGGAGGTGGCTAGCGATGAAGGTCATGCGGGATCTCGTCGGCGAGTGCCTTTCGGGTCGCTACCGGCTTATCGCCAGGCTCGCGGGCGGTGGAATGGGCGACGTCTACCGCGGTCACGATCTCTTGCTGGACCGCGCGGTCGCGGTCAAGGTGTTGCAGCCGAATCTCGCGGGCGACCCCGAGCACCTCGAGCGCTTCAAGGCCGAGGCGCGCGCCGCCGCTCGTTTCAGCCACCCCAATGTCGTGGCGGTCTACGACTGGGGCAGCGAGGACAGCGATACCTATTACATGGTCATGGAGTACGTCTCGGGCAGCGACCTGCGTGACCTCCTGGTGCGCCGCGGCGCCATCGACCACGGTGTGGTGCTGGAGATCATGGCCGAGGTCTGCGATGCGCTCGAGGCGGCGCACTCCGAAGGGCTGATTCATCGGGATGTGAAGCCCGAAAACATCCTCATCGCGCGCGATGGCAAGGTGAAGGTCGCCGACTTCGGCATCGCCGTCGTGGCCGTCGCCGGGCGCGCTCAGACGGGTTCGCTGCTGGGGACGCTCCGCTACCTATCACCCGAGCAGGCTCAGGGTAACGAGGCAACACAACTGTCCGACATCTGGTCGGCAGGCGCGGTGCTGAGCGAGTTGCTGACGGGGCGTCCGCCGGTGAACGGCTCGGGACCCGGGGCGCTCGAGCTGCGCGCCTCGCAGACGCCCGATTCACCGTCGAATACGGACGCGTCCATCACGCCGGCCATCGACGAAATCGTGCTGAGAGCGTGCGCGCTCGATCCCCGCGATCGTTACGCAAGTGCTGCCGAAATGGGCAGTGCCGTGCGAGCCGCGAACGTCGACTCTTGGGGACGCAAGGCTCCGATGGTCAGCGAGATGCAGGGTGACCTCACCGGCGAGGTGCGCCTTGCAGACATGCAGCCCACGTCGTACGACCCCAGCTCGAAGAGCGCGCGTGCCAGACGAGCTGCGCGCGTTCGAGCGCGCCGGCGAGTCGCCGTTCTGGGGCTGCTCGCAGCGATCCTCTTGGCCTTCGGCGGAGTGCGCGCGATTGCAGCGCTCACCGCGCCCGACCGCGTGGACGTTCCCAGGCTCACCGGTATGTCCAAGAGCCGCGCGGTCGCGGCGGCGGCCGAGCTCGGCCTCGAGCTCGAGGTCACCGGCCGCTTCATGTCGCACTCAGTCGAGCGGGGAGGCGTGCTTCGTCAGAATCCTGCGAGCGGCACCCTGCTCGAGGGTTCGGCAATCACGGTCGTGCTGTCGACCGGCCCCCCCAAGGTCACCGTTCCCGATCTCACCGGCATGAACGCGTCGCAGATGCAAGTGCGGCTCAAGGCGAGCGGCTTGAAGCTCGGCCGGACGGTCAAGGCGTTTTCGCTCGAGCCTCGAGGGACGGTCATCGGACAGACCCCCGACGACGGGAAATTGCGGTGGGGGAGCACGCTCGAAGTGACGATCAGCAAGGGCCCGCAGTCGCTCGAGGTCCCGGTCGTCTCCGGGATGAAGTACAGGGAGGCGGCGAAGGCTCTGACGAAGGCAGGCTTCGTGCCGGTGCGCGTGGATTCCTATTCGGACGACGTCGCGAACGGCAAGGTCGTGTCGACCGATCCCGGGTCGAAGGTCGCCGCGCCCGAGGGGGACGAGGTCGAGGTGTTCGTTTCGATCGGGCCGGAGTTCGAAGAGCTAACCATGCCCGACGTCCGCAATCTGTCGCTGGAGCAAGCCCAGTCCAAGCTCGAATCCAAGGGTCTACGCGTGGACGTCGTGCAATCGTGCGGCGGCAACGGGACGCTGGTGGTCGAGTCCGACCCCGTCGCCGGGGTCACCGTCCGCGAGAACTCCATCGTCGCTCTATTCGTCTGTTAGCACGCCCCAGGCGGTGAGCAATTCCACGAACCGCGGGGTGCATTCGAGCGTCTTTATCTCATCGAGAGGCACCCAGCGCACCTCGTCGGCATCGTCCGAGGGGCTGGGTTCGGCATCTCCCTCGCAGGTGGCAACGAAGTCCATCACGACGTAGTGCGTGTCCTCGCCTATGACCTCGAAAAATCCTGCGAGCTCGCCGGCAACAACCGTGAGCCCGGTTTCCTCTTGGACCTCTCGTTCGAGCGCGACGGAGAGGTACTCGCCGCGCTCGACCTTGCCCCCGGGCACCGACCACAACCCCTTTGCCGGCTCGCGTCCGCGTCGCACCATGAGCAACGCGCCGTCCCGCAGCACGATCGCTCCGACTCCCAGCGTCGGTGCCGGTTCTTTCATCGCACGTAGGCTACGTGCTTCATGGACACCGCGGTGAAGTCGGAGATCCACCAGGCGCGTCCGCCGTGGATCGCATGGGCGTTGCTGGCCCTGGGGATTCTGGCCGCGTCGGTGTCGGCGATCCTCATTCGCTACGCGCAGGATGCCAACCCACTTGCGATCTCTTTCTGGCGCTGTGCTCTCGGCGCCCTTGCGCTGCTCCCTTTCGCGCGCTGGCAGCAGCGCGGGGCGACCAGAGCCACGGTCAAGACCTCTGCAATCGCCGGGCTATTCCTCGCGCTTCACTTTGCGACGTGGATAACCTCCGTTGGCTTGACCAGCGTTGCATCGTCCGTCTTGCTGGTGTCGACCACTCCGGTGTTTACGGCCCTGATCGCGTGGGTGGCGTTCAAGGAGCGGCTCGAATCCATCGGATGGATCGGCATCTCGCTGACCCTCCTCGGCGTCGGTCTCGTGGGCGGCGGAGACTTCGGAGGGTCGTCGGGCGTGGGCAACCTCCTGGCGCTAATCGGGGGCGCCACGGTGGGCGGATACCTCATCTTGGGTGCGATTGCGCGCCGGACGTTGGGCATCGTCGAGTACGCCGTGGTGGCCTACACGACGGCCGGGATGATACTGCTCCCCGTGTGTTTGGTGGCGGGCGTGGACCTGTGGGGATACGACTCGGGCACCTGGTGGGCTCTGGCGGGGCTCGTCGTGGGACCTCAACTCCTCGGCCACACGGTCATCAACTCCGTGCTCACCGAGATCGACCCAACCACGGTGGCGGTCACCATCATGGCCGAGCCGATCATCGCCACCGCGCTCGCGTTCGTGCTGTTCTCAGAAGAGCCCTCCCTGCTGATCTATCCCGGAGGGATTCTGATTCTGGTCGGCATCTATCTCGTGACCACGGTGCGTAAAGAGCCCGTGGTTCCGCTCGATTGATGAGGTGGGACCGTTGATCAGGCACGCCGGTGGCGAACTGTCTACCGAGCACGTGCTCGTCATGGGCATTCTCAACCGGACGCCGGATTCGTTCTTCGACGGCGGCCGTATGGGCCTGGAGGCCTCCGTGGACCACGCCGTCCGGATGGTCGCCGCCGGCGCCGACATGCTCGACATCGGGGGGGTCAAGGCCGGTCCGGGTGCAGACGTCTCCACCGAGGAGGAACACGAGCGGACGGTGCCGCTGGTCGCGGAGGTAGCGCGGGCAACCCCGGCCCCCATCTCGGTCGAGACCGCGCGCCCCGCCATCGCAACCGCTGCCATCGAAGCAGGAGCCGGAATCATCAACGACGTGAGCGCGCTGGGCGATGAAGAACTCGCGCGGGTGTGCGCTCGGACGGGGGCCGGACTCGTCGTCATGCATAACGGGGGCCAGATCCGGGGGCGGCCGCGCCATCCTCGTTACGACGACGTCGTCGTAGCCGTCATCGAGGAGTTCGAGCGCGGCGCGTCGGTGGCGCTGGCCGCGGGAATGTCGGACGATCAGCTAATCGTCGACCCCGGGCTCGACTTCGGTAAGACCACCTATCATTCGCTCGAGCTCATGCGCCGACTCGACGAGTTGACCGCGCTCGATTGGCCGCTACTGGTCGCGCCTTCGCGCAAGGACGTTGTGGGGGAGACCCTCGCACTGCCACCGGACGAACGCCTCGAAGGAACGCTCGCGCTGATCGCCATGTCGGTGCTGGCGGGAGCCGCGATAGTGCGCGTGCACGACGTGGAAGCAACCGTGCGCGTGGTCAGGATGACAGAGGCGGTGCTGGGGGATCGTCCTCCCGCACACCCGGTTCGAGGATTGTGGGATTGATGAGCTCGATGATTGCTTCGGCAACGAGCTCCGCCGATACCTCGTACGCGTCTGTCAGAATCGCCGTCCGCAACTGTGAAATCTTCATCCCGCTAATACATCGGCAGAATCGAGGCCCGAGTTGATAGGTTTTCGGCATCATGTCTAAGCGTGTCCTGATTGTCGAAGATGAGGAAGCGGTCCGCGAGCTCGAGAAGTTCATCCTCGAGAACGCCGGATACGAGGTCATGGAGGCGCGCGACGGCCTCGAGGGTCTCACCAAGGTCGAGTTTCGCAAGCCTGACCTGATACTCCTCGACTTGATGATGCCCGACGTGTCCGGCGGGCGGATGTTCGATGAGATGCGCCACCACCCGGCGACTAAGGACATCCCCATCGTCGTGGTGACCGGCAAGCCCGATGCACACGAGATGTTCGACGACGCCATCGGGGAAGACAACGTGATCATGAAGCCGTTCGAGGCCGACGCGCTGGTCGAGCGCATTCGGACCCACATCGGCGACCCTTAGTGTGACGCTCGAGATTCTCTTGGCCGGTGTCCTCGGCCTGATATTCGGAAGCTTCGGCACCGTTGCGGCCTACCGCATTCCGAGACGCGCAACCATCGTGACGGGACGATCGAAGTGTCCCAACTGTGGCCGGCAGATCAAAGCCGTCGAGAACATCCCCGTGGTGAGCTACCTGGCGCTGCGCGGCAAGTGCCCGGGTTGCGGCGTGGCCATCTCTCCCCGCTACCCCCTTACCGAGCTGGTCACCGGCGTGTTGTTCGCGCTCGCCGTAGCGGAGTTCGGCGTCACCGTCACCGCCGCGGTGTACGCGGCCTTCTTCTGGGTGCTGGTGGTGCTCACCGCGATCGATCTCGAGCACAAGCTGCTTCCCAACCGGGTCGTCTATCCCACCTTCGTGGCCGGATGGGTCGGTCTGATCGCCGCCGCGCTGATCGACGGTGACGCCGGCGACCTGCGCCGCGCCGCCATCGGCGCGGTCGTCTTCGGAGGGTTCTTCTTTGTCATCGCCTTCATCTATCCCGCGGGCATGGGCGGCGGTGACGTGAAGCTGGCGTTCGTACTCGGCAGCTTCCTTGGCTTCGCCGGCGGAGTCGGGGCGGTCATCGTCGGCATGTTCCTATCGTTCTTGCTCGGGGGAGTGATCGGGTTGATCGCGATGAAGGCATCGGGCAAGGGCCGCAAGATGCAGATCCCGTTCGGCCCCTTTCTCGCGCTCGGAAGCGTCATAGCCGTGTTCGTCGGCGACGCCTTGGCCAGCAGCTACACGAACACTCTCTAGTTCTCGGGGTTTCCGCTCTGCTCCTGGCCCTTGCTCTGCACGGATTCGAAGTCGTCTGAGTCCATGGACTCGGCGTGAGCAATGCGGTCGGACAGGTCGCGGAAGTTCTCTCGCACGAAGTCCGCGAGTCGGGTGTCCGGAGACACGTGGAGCTTGCGCCGTATGCGGGCCTTGTGGCTGCGCACCGTACCGGCGCTGATGCCGAGGACGCCCGCGATCTCCTGTTCGGTTCGCCGTTGGGCGAGATGCGCGAGCACGTCCCACTCACGCAGCGTCAGTTCCTCCGATAACGACACCGCGTTGAGACTCCGCTTCCGCGGGTCGTCCGCGCGCCACGACATGTCGCCACCGGATTCCTTCGCGCGGAACAATGCGATCTCGGCCTTGGCCATGAGCTCGTCGAGCGAGTGGTTGCGGCTGTACTCGGAGATGCCGATGGAAACCGTCGGGAGCACCACGTCCGTCTGCATCTCGCTGACGGCGGTGCGGATGCGTTCCGAGGCCACCCAGGCCGTGCCGGCGTCGCTCTCGGGCAGCAACGCCGAGAACTCGTCGCTCTCGTAGCGGAACAACAAGTCCGATGCACGCAGATTGGACTTCACGATACGAGCGAGGCGCTGGAGCAACCGGTCGGCCTGGTCGTCACCGATTCGCTCGGCGATGGAGGCCAGGTCGTCGATCTCGATGATCAAGACCGAGAAGGGGGCAGAGGTTCTCTTGGAACGCGCCATCTCCTCGTTCAAGCGCATGTCGAACGCGCCGCGAGCGGGGAGCCCCGTGATCGGATCCGCCGAGTTGCGCTGAAGCGCCTCGGCCTCCCTTTTGCGTCGCCGCACCGAGGCCCAGATGCGGGCTACCAGCTCCCGCTGGTCGGCGGGCTTGGTCATGTAGTCGATGGCGCCGCCGTAGAGGCCCTTCAACTTGTCGTCGACCCGGCTGAGCGCCGACAGGCAGATAACCGGAATGTCGGCGGTCGATGTGTCCTCGGCGAGGAGTTGGAGGACGGTCAGGCCGTCCATCTCGGGCATCATCATGTCCAGCACGATGACGCTGGGGGAGCGACTCTGGGCGATCTTGATGCAGTCGGCGCCGTTGTCGGCCAGGATCAGGGTGAAGTCGGCGCGAAGCTGAACCTCGGCCAGCCTGAGCAGGTCCGGGTCGTCGTCGACTACCAGGACGGTTGGTCGTTCGCCGCTGCCGTTTTCCGCAGTCACTCTTTGTGGTCTCCCCACGGCCCGTGTTTCAACATCAACAGACGATGTCATGGAATTGGACAACTTTGAATCAACATCGATGATCAATTCCGTCTAGTCCTGACTGACCCCAACGGAGTGGGCTTTACGATGTCGCCATGAATGATCATGAAGAGCCTCTCGGCGAAGACAGGCCCCTCGACCCCGAGGAGCGCGATGCGCTTCGCCAGGATCTGGTAGACGTCCAGGTTCTCAAGGAGGTCTTGGAGCCAAAAGGGATAAAAGGGGCGGTGTTCTACTGCCCCGACTGCGGCGAGGACCACTTCCTGGGCTGGGACCTTCTGGCGGGGAACCTGCAGGAGCTCCTCGAGGCGGGGGAGTCACCGGTGCACGAGCCGGCTTTCGAGCCCAACCCCAACGACTACGTTTCCTGGGACTACGCGCGCGGCTTCCTCGACGGGTACGAGTCGTTCGAGCAAGAGGAGCTCGGCGAGATCGCGTCGAGGATGGTCTCCAAGCTCGTGAAGTCCGGCATGGCTCTCGAGGAGGTCAAGGGCGTGCTTGCGGCGGTCGGGCTCCAGGTTCCCGATGCGAGCGAGCCCCCCGATCCCAAGCGCCTCAACCGAAACGACTAGCCAGCGTGGCGAGGGGCGGTTAGTCCGTGGCGAGGATCATCGCGTTCGCCAACCAGAAAGGTGGCGTGGCGAAGACCACCTCGACCCTGTCGGTGGCGGCCGCACTGGTCGAACGATCGAGGCGCGTGCTCGCCATCGATCTCGATCCTCAGGGTGCGCTGACCTACTCGTTCGGCGTCGATCCCGACACCCTCGACGAAACCATCAACGACGTCCTGGTCCGTAGGTTGCCGATCGAGAAGGTGATCATCGCCGGTGATCTCGACCTGGTGCCGGCCAACATCGATCTGGCCGGAGCGGAGGCGGTGCTGCTGGCCAAGACCGGCCGCGAGTACGCGCTCGAGCGAGCCTTCCGCGAGATCACCGGCCGCTACGACTTCATCCTGATCGACTGCCCGCCCTCGCTCGGCATCCTGACCATCAACGGGCTCACCGCCGCCCAGGAGGTCGTGATCCCGGTCCAGTGCGAGGCCCTCTCCCACCGGGGGGTCGGCCAGCTGCTGGAGACCCTGCGGGACATCCGGCACTTCACGAACCCCCACCTGGAGATCACCGGCATCATCGCCACCATGTACGACGGGCGTACGCGCCACGCGCAGCAGGTGCTCGCCGACGTGGGATCTCGCTACGAAGTACCGGTGCTGGAGCCGCCCGTGAGGAAATCGATCCGCTTCGCCGAGGCCACGCAGGCCGGGAAGTCGATTCTCTCTTATGCTCCCTCGCATCCCGGTTCCCAAGCGTATCGGGAGTTGGCCCGGCAGATCGACGAGGGCGTTGGTACATGAACAAGACCGGAGAGTTGGGGCGCCACGCGCTATACAGCGCCAACGAACGCAAGCCGTTTACCGCCACGGTCGAGTGTTCGTCGTGCCGTGAGGAGACGCGCGTTTCCTACATCGAGCTCGGCGCCTTGATGCTTCCGCTGCATCTCCACCTGCCGCCGATGGTGCGTTACTACAGTTCGTGGTTTCGTTGTCCTGCGTGCGGTAAACGAACATGGCTTCGGATCCATCTCGATCGCTAATTGGTCCATTAACCACATCAAGGGAAGGAGTCTGGCAACCGTGGCAAGGAAGACGAAAGCGCAGAAGGATCTCGGCAACGCCACCAAGCAGATCAAGGACACTGCGAAGGCGCTGGCCGATGTGACCCGTAAGGCCGCCGACGTCGCCTCGAAGACCTCGAGGGACATCGCCAAGACGCGCGACGCGAAGAAGGCGAAGCAGGCCGCGAAGGTCGCCCAGGTTGCGGTGGCGGCGGCGGCCAGCGCAGCGGCCGAACTGGTGAGGACCGCGTCCAAGAAGAGCCAGGAGGGCGCCAAGCGCGTGTCCACATCCAAGGAGATGTCGGGGGCAAAGAAGTCGGCTCGCAAGGCGGCGACCGCGACGAAGAGGGCCGCCAAGACCACGGCCGAGCGTGGTCGCAAGCAGAGCGCGGTGGCCGTGACGCAGGCCCGCGAACAGAGTGCCGAGAAGATCAAGCAGGCGCGCGAGCGAAGCGCAGCGACCAAGAAGGCGGCACAGAAGAAGACGGCCAAAGCCCGCAAGACCACCAAGAGGAAGGCGGGCTGAGCCGTCTAGTGCACATGACGGTGCCGAGCTAGTACATAGATATCTGGCGCCCCCGAAGGCGCGCCCGCAAACTCTTGAAGGACCGGCCTTAGGTCGGTTCTTCTGCGTCCCGAAGACCCTTGAAAGACATGCAACCAAGACCCGGGGAAGCACGCTGAATGAAGAATTTCGGTTCTCGCCCCGTCACCTCGAGGGTGCAGTGGCTCAAGCGGCTGGCCCAGCGCGACAAAGACCGTGTCGGGTTCGCGCTGTCCGGTGGAGGCCCCCTGGGAGCCCTTCAGGTCGGCGCCCTGAAAGCGCTGTTCGACCATGGGGTGCAGCCCGACCTGGTCGTAGGAACGTCCGTGGGGGCGCTCAATGCGGCCTGCCTCGCGTTCGAGCCCTCCGCCGCCGGAGTTGAGCGCCTCGAGGCCCTGTGGCGAGGGCTGCGCGACGACGATCTCTTCCCCGGCTCCCACTTCATGCAGACCTGGGGCCGGATGGTCCGCCGGGGCGACCGCCTCTTCGACGACTCGGGACTACGGCGGCTGATACAGACGGCCCTTGGCTCCGATGCCCTCTTCGAGGACGCGCGGATTCCCTTCGGAGCCGTGGTGACCGACCTCGAAACCGGCGCGGAACAGGTGATCACATCCGGCCCCGTCCTAGAACCTTTGCTGGCTTCGAGCGCGATGCCGGGAGCGTTTCCGCCGGTGGAGATCGACGGACGCCGCTACATCGACGGTGGTGTCGTGAACAACCTCCCCATTACGCCCGCGCTCGAGATGGGGGCCAGCACCGTCTATGCCCTGGACAGCACCGGGCACAGCCACCAGCGCAGGCCGCTCAACCGGCCGATGGACTACCTGATGCACGCGTTCTCTCTGGCGCGCTCACAGCGACTCGTCATCGAACGCAGGATGTTCGACTCGGATCGCACCAAGGTCGTCCTGATCCCCACGGTGCCGCTGGACTTCTTCGTGCCGTTCACCTCGATGGCTCATACCGAGACCCTGATCGCTCGTTCCTACGAACACACCAGCCGTTTCCTCGAGGCGGCCGACTCCCATGAGGACGAACCCGCTCGGCGGTTGGAGGCCAAGACGCGCGGGTAGTGTCCTCTTCAGTGAGGACCGTCAAAGAGGCGACTTCCGAGAACGTGACCACCACCTCGCTGGGCGAAAGCGCCCGCATCATCGAGCCCAGCGACAACATGACGCCGTTCGAGGCCGCCACCTATTTCTTCCACCAGAGCGCCGATCGGCTACAGCTCCGCGACGAGATGCGTGAGGTTCTCGCCACCACCTACCGGGAGCTCGGGGTACAGGTTCCCCTTCGTATGGACGACGGCCGCATGGTCGTTCTTCGCGGGTACCGGATTCAGCACAACGGAGCGCGCGGTCCCTACAAAGGCGGCGTTCGCTTCCATGAGTCCGCAGACCTAGACGAGGTAAGAGCGCTGGCGGCTCTGATGACGTGGAAGAACGCGTTGATCGACGTTCCGTTCGGAGGCGCCAAGGGCGGGGTGCAGTGCGAGCCGGGGCTGTTGTCGCCGGGCGAGCTCGAGCGCATGACCCGGCGCTTCACCGACATGATCTCCTACATCATCGGAGTCACGCGCGACATCCCGGCTCCCGATATGGGAACCAACGCACAGGTGATGGCGTGGATGATGGACGCTTACGGCAAGAAGAACGGATACTCGCCGGGCATCGTTACGGGTAAGCCCGTCGAGCTCGGCGGTTCGCCGGGGCGCGAGGAGGCGACGGGTCGCGGCGTGGTGATCTGCGCGCGCGAGGTCGCCCAGCGAAAGGGCGTCGATTTCAAGGGAGCCCGCGTCGTCATCCAGGGCTTCGGCAACGTCGGCTCCTGGACGGCCATGCTCGCCGCCGAGATGGGAGCGACGATCGTGGGCGTGTCCGACGTCGGCGGCGGCATCTACAATCCGAGCGGCCTCGACCTTAGGGCCCTCGACCTTCATCGCAGGGAGTCGCTGTCCGTGCAGGACTTCGGCGGAGGGGACAAGGTAACCAACGAGGAGCTCCTCGAGCTCGACTGCGAGGTGCTCATCCCCGCGGCGGTCCACGGCGTAATCAACACCTCCAACGCGGCCGACATAAAGGCTCCGATCATCGTCGAGGCCGCCAACGGCCCCACCACTCCCGCTGCCGACGCCATGCTGAACGATGCCGGCAAGACGATCGTGCCCGACATCCTGGCAAATGCCGGAGGCGTTACCGTCTCCTACTTCGAATGGGTCCAGAACATCCAGCACTTCAGCTGGGACTCCGACCAGATCAATCTCGAGCTCAAGAAGCGAATGACGAGGGCCACCGACGAGGTCTTCGTGAGGGCCACCGCCGAATCCATGTCCCTGAGACAGGCCGCATTCGACATCTCGGTCAAGCGCGTGGCGCGAGCCGCGGAGCTGCGCGGCTACGTCTAGAAGACACCTCGGCAATTTTCTTTTTCGCATTTCGGACAAACCTCGCCTCAAGTGGCGATCGCGGGTGTTGTCTTCGTCGCCGTGGGAAGGATGCCAAACACATCATGGCGAATCAGTCTGGTGGAAGCGGCGGCGAGGCTCACGAAATCGCAGAAAGGTCACATGATGGACAACCAGAGGTCGTGCGTGTGGATGCGGGGCCCTCGGGACGCGGATCTGAAGGTTTCGGCGGCCAAGTGGTGGCTCGCGATCACCCGCGACGT
Organism: Actinomycetota bacterium; assembly: GCA_050693975.1. GTDB lineage: Bacteria > Actinomycetota > CADDZG01 > CADDZG01 > WHSQ01 > WHSV01. The sequence goes on along the minus strand of JBOGWV010000295.1, from coordinate 1,795 downwards.
GATGGCCAACGAGTACCGGCGCATCGCCGCGAAAGACCGGCCCGCGGTGACCTGCTACCGAACGCCGGCGTTCGTCTCTCCGATCGAGAAGCAGAGCTCTCACTTAAGCGACTAAGACGCCCACTAGGATGACCCCCTTGTTCTGAGCAAGGGGGTTTTTCGTGTCCGTTGAGAAGTCGATCGACCTGACGGCAACCGGGTCCAGCATCGAGGAGGCGGTCGCCGAGGCCGTGCACCGCGCCAGCCTCACGCTTCGTGGGGTCACCGGCTTCGAGGTCGAGCGCGTGGAGGGCGTCGTCGACAATGGCGAGATCACCTACAGGGTGCTGCTAAGAATCTCGTTCATCATCAAAGAGCAGGTACACGAGTAGCCGCCTTGAGCGATCATCGAAGGCGCGAGCCTGCGCCGGGCGTCTTTCGGCTCGTTCTTCCTCTTCCCTTCCCGGGGCTGGATCGATGCAACGCGTACCTGCTCGCCGGCGACGAGGGCTGCATCTTGGTCGACTGCGGCATCTGGGATCCCAACGCCTCGGACGGAAGCTTTTCGGAGCTGGACGCCGCGGTGACCGCGACCGGACACTCGGTGGCCGACATCGCCACGCTCGTCGTGACCCATCCCCACACCGATCACTACGGAATGGCCGGCAAGGTGGTCGAGGTGACGGGCTGCGAGTTGTTGATGCACGCCGCCGCGCGCGCCGAGCTCGAGATGTATCTCGATCCCGAGGCGCTGGCCACCGAGCTGCGGGCGATGCTCACCAAGCACGGCGTCGGATCGGACGAGATCACCGAGCTCGCCGCGTTCGAGGACTGGCGCCCCTTCGTCCACTCGAGAGTCGAGGCATCTAGGTGGGTGGGCGACGGACACACCATCGAAGGGGGTGGGCGAACCTGGACCTTCGTCCACACGCCCGGCCACGACGGTGCCTCGATCTGTCTGTGGTCGGCGGCCGACCGCATCCTGATCTCCGGCGACACGCTGCTGGGGTCGATAACTCCGCACATCGACTTCCGGCGCGGCGACGAGAATCCTCTGGACGACTTTCTCGCCTCGCTGAAGAGGATTGAGCGGCTTGACCCGGCCCTGGTGCTTCCCGGCCACGGCCGCCCGTTCGAAGACGGCGCGGACCGAGCACGAGTAACGGCGCAGCACCACGACCGGCGGCTGGGGGCCATAGTGCAGGTGGTGCGGCGCGAGCCTCACACGGCCGACGAGATAACCGACGAGATCTTCAGCCGCACGCTGCTCAACTTCGAGCGCCGGCTGGCCCTCGGTGAGGCCCTGGCTCACCTCGCCTACCTGCGTCGAAGCGGCGAGATCGAGCGCTTCGAGAGCTCCGACGGCAGGTATCTCTACAAGAAGGCGTCCCGTCGCTCGAGAGACGACGAGGAGTAGGCCGTGGGCTCGTTGGTGGTCCGTGACGCGACCCAACTCGTCACCTTCGAGGGCCCCGGGCCAATGCGCGCCGGCGCCATGAAATCCATCCTCGTCAGGTCGGACGCCGCGGTCGGCATCGCCGACGGGCTCATCGCGTCGGTCGGGAGCGCGACGGGGGCCGACGCGGAGTTCGACGCGAGGGGTTGCACGGTCGTTCCCGGCTTCGTCGACTGCCACACACACCTTCCCTTCTACGGGTGGCGCGCCGACGAGGATGCGGCGCGGCTGTCCGGCGTTCGTTACGAGACTCTCCACCGCGACGAGGGCGGCATCTTTCGCTCGGCCCGCCTTCTGTCCGAGGCGGGCGACGACGAGATCCTCGACTTCGCACGCCGGCTGGCGAACGAGATGGTGCGC
>JBOGWV010000294.1:0-7512 GCA_050693975.1 Actinomycetota bacterium | reverse complement strand
TCCGGCTCGGCGGCCACGGTGTAGCTCACCCGGACGCGATAGCGGCCCCGGGGGGCCTTGTTGAGGTTCACCGTGGCCTGGTCGCCGGAAACGGTGGTCTTCTTGGCGCTGACGGTGCGCTCGCAGGCGTCGGAGACGGTGATGGAGGTGTCCTCGGGGGCCTCTTCGGAGAAGGTGACAACGACCTTGTCGGGGGCCCGGTGCTTGACCGAGTCCTCCCTGGGACTGACCTTGACGTCCTTGGGAGGGTCGGCGGCCGCGGGGACCATGCCGGCGGCAAGCAGGAGCGCGGCGACGGAGGCCAGGAGGCCCGCAGTCGTTCTCGCTCGTCGCTTCATGCCATGTCTCCCGTTCTTCCACATCGTTCCATCGCAGTCGTTCTATCGCGCCGGTTGGCCCACTTGAGCCTCTTTGAGCGGGTCATCCTACTACCGAGGGTCTTTCTAATAACCCTCGAGGGAGGCCTCTAGTCACATATGACTAGACCCCCTCTGGTTATCCAAGGCCACTCAGAAAGGGTCTGACTTAGCTATCAAAAGATTGTCGTTCGATCGTTAGGGTTTGGCAACGGCTTACACGCGAAAGTTGGAGGTAGCAACCACCTTGGTAACGGACACCGATCAGGACTGGAGGGCACACGCTCTCTGTGCTCAGAATGACCCCGACCTGTTTTTCGCGGCGGGCGCCCTCGAGCACAAGCTTGCCAAAACCGTGTGCCGCAGGTGCCCGGTCCGCAGCGAGTGCCTCGCCTATGCGATGGACGCTCCGATCGATCACGGTGTGTGGGGTGGAATGACCGAGCGTGAGCGTCGCCGCTACCGCCGTCGCGCTCCGCACGGTGACTGGCGCACGCTGCTGGCAAACTCGGCGTAACCCAAGCGCCTTTCTCGCGACGTTCTCCACCTAAGCGTCGCTCAGCGACCTGCATATGGATAGCGACGAGCGGGGGTGGACCCTCTGGGCCGGCGTTAGGTCCGTAGGGTCAATTCGAGCAGATCGCAGGTGTCGCGCCAGCGGCGGGCCAGGTCCTCGGGCAGTCCGGGCACGTTCAGCCGCTTCTCGGCGACCTTCTCTGCGACCGTGTCCCACTCCTCGCCCGGCGGGATGACCCGGACGTTGGCCGACAGCTCGGCGACCCGGGCGTTCTTACCCTTCCAGCGCAGTACGACGTCGGCCTCGCGCATCTGGCCCGCGCCGGGCAGCGTCTGCTCGCGTTCGCCCGACAGCACGTAGATCTTCGAGGTCTTGTTGTCGAAGAGGAACCACACCGGCATCTGGAGGCTCTTGCCCTCGTGACGCCAGCGCATCCACAGGATCGTCGATTTCTTGAGCGACTCTTGGACCGCCGCCGAGGTCGAGGTTCCCGAGCGTGAGAGGTGTTGCTCGCTCCAGCCGACCTCTTCTGCCGTCGAGTAGCTCACGTCCTCCCACGTCTTGTCGGTAGCCGTGAGCACATACCAGCCGGACAGGTTGAAAAAGCCGTCGATGGCGTCCTCGTAGCTCTCGTACTCCCGGTAGTAGGTGAGCTCGATCTCCCCGTCGGTTGGGCGCTCGTGAAAACAGAAGACCCAGTTGGTCGAGTGGGGACTTAGATAGGCCTCGGCCCAGTGCACGCGCGGTTCCGCGACCTCGAGGTGAAGCGCGATGCAGTCGCCGGGGATGGTGGCCTGGAAGCCGGTCCAATAGACCTGGATCACGCGCTCGACGTTGTTCTCGATGGTGATGCGCAGCGCCGCCTTGCTGCCCGCCGCCTCGCCGCTCTTGATGCTGTGCCGACCGATCGCTCGTGCGACCTCTTCGAGGATGGGAACCAGACCCGCCGACAGGGTCTGCTCGGTCGCGGCCATCTAATGCCCCATCAGCTGAACGGGCTCGTCTGATAAGCCGAGCGCAGCATGAAGAACGCAGCCGGCAGGAACCCGATTACGAACAGGACGAGCTGCACCACTGCAAACTCGCGCTGCTTGAGGGCGAGTGAGGGCCAGAAGTCGAACAGGACGATGCGGAGCCCGTTCAACGAGTGGTAAAGCGTGGCGGCGATGAGGGCGACCTCGAAGGGTTTGAACCACCACAGCTGATAGAGGTGGATGGTCTCGTTGTAGAGCTCGGGGCCGAAGCCCACGCCGAAGGTGTCGGCGATGTGCCCGAACAGGAATGCCAGCACCAGCACGCCGGTGATGCGGTGCGCGGCCCACGACCACTGCCCGATCCCGCCCTTGTACATGGGGCCCTTGTCCTCTTTCCTGAGCCGGAGAAGCCCGACCAGGATGTACACCGCAAACAGGCTCGAAACCGCCGTCAGGAGGAAGACGAAGCCCTCGATGAATTTAGCTGCCAGCATCGAGGGCATGTTACTCGCTCGATCCGAGCGGCGAGTCTCATCCCGAGAAGCCGATTTGCTACAAAACCGTCGCCGAGAGCGACGCACGTGTCGCAGATGTGCGGCGGCCATTCAGCCGAGGCTTTGATCGAGCCGGGCGCGGATCGTGTTGTGATGCGGGCTCCACGCGTCCCATACGTCGCGAGCCCAGCTCTCGACAAGTTCCTCGTGTTGGGATGCGCTCTGCGCCTCCAGCACGTCTTCGACGGTCATGCTCCCGATGGGCTCCGGTGGGGTGAGCCAGTGGAAGGTGGGCCTCGTCACCATGCGCTTGTGCAGCTTTGGACCAGCCGCCGGATCGGCGCCATCCTCGAGCACGAGACACAGGGTCATCAGGTGGAGGCCGACCGACTGGATCGAGCGACGCTCGGGAACGCCGGGATGTTGAACCGCGTAAGTGTCGACGGTTACCTGGTGCAGCCGGAAGTAAGCGGGATCGTTGAATTCTCTAGCCAGGATCTCGCCGAACAGTGCCCAGCAGCCGGGAGAGGATCCGATGTACGGATGGGTGGGGCCAGTCGTGGACGGTAGAACCAGTCCGCATCCCGGACAGGCGGTCGCGCTCATGCTCTGTCGAACAGCTGGTCCGCTATCAGCGACAGACCGGTGAAGTCGACGGCCTCCTGCTCGAGATAGGGAACCCTGACCCAGCGGTGGCGCGGGATCTTTCGCGCGAGGGTGTCGAGATTGTTCTCCTCGAGCCGCACCACGCGCATGAACGCCTCTTCGTTGTCGAGCAGTTTCGCAAGCAGCAGAGAACGGCCCCCCTGTTTCTCGAGCTTCGCCAGCTTCGAGGGCTTGACGTCGACACCGTCGCCGATCTTGGGATGCACCCGATTGACCACCACCGCGCCGAACGGGAGCCCGGCCTCGTTCAGCCGGGTTGCGAAGAAGGTCGCTTCGGCCACCGAGTCCTCGCCGGGCGATGTAACGATGACGAACGACGTCACGTCGCTCTGCAGCAGTCCGGCGACCTCGCGGGCGCGCTCCTTGAAGCCGTCGTACATGCCCTCGAGGTTGGCGAAGAACTCGGCGGTGTCCCGTAGCGCGTCACCACCGATGATGCGCTTGACCACGCGTAGGAACGCAGTGGCGGCGACGTTGGCGACCTTGAAGATTCCTCCGCCCGCCTTCATGTAGGGCATCAAGAACCAGCGCAGCACGCGCGACTCGAAGAAGTCAGTTAGTCGCCGGGGCGCATCGAGGAAGTCCAGCGCGTTGCGGGTCGGGGGTGTGTCGATCACGATCAGGTCGTAGGCGCCGTCGGTGTGGAGCTCGTAGAGCTTCTCCATGGCCATGTACTCCTGTGTCCCCGACAGGGTCGAAGAGATGTTCCTGTAGAAGCGGTTGGCGAGAATGCGCTCGGCCTGCTCTCTGCTCGCCGCATAGCGAGTCACGACCTCGTCGAACGTCGTCTTGGTATCGAGCATGAGCGCCCAGAGCTCGCCCGACATCTCGAGCCCCGCGCTGCTGAACTTGCGTTTGTTCACCTTGGTTGGTTCGTTCGTCAGTTCCTTGAGCCCGAGCGACGAGGCGAGCCGTTTGGCGGGATCGATGGTGAGGACGGCGGCCTTCTTTCCATCGAGCGCGGCCTGCAGCGCTATCGCGGCCGCGGCGGTCGTCTTGCCGACGCCTCCCGAACCGGCGCACACCACGATCTCCTTGTGGCCGACGATCTCGGCGATCGGGTTCAAGACTCCACCTGCTCTTCGATCACATCGGCCAGCGTCTCGATGTCGGGGAGGGCCAGGCCGGCGGAGAACAGGAAGGGCAGCTCTATGACCGGCTGCGACGCGCCGCGGCGTAACTTTCGAAGGTGGCCCGCCTGAATGGTGCGACGAGCCTTCAGGAAGCGCGCGTAGCCGAGCAACGCATCGAGATCGTCTCTGTCGAGGTTGATGCCCACTCCCCTTGCTTGAGTGCACAACTCATCGAGGTTGTCGTCCGCGGCGATGTCCGCGAACTCGTCGGCCTCTTCGTCCGTGAGCAGCCCGCTGTAGACCGCGTTCGCAAACACCGCTCCCTGTGGGATCGAGAGTTGTTTGTCCAGTCGCTCGGAGGTCTCCAGCGTTTCCGTAACCGGCATCTCCTCCGGCAGAGCAACGAGATGCACGCGGCTGCGTTTGGGATCGGTGAGCATCTCGTTGAGCCAGCTCGCCTGACGCCGCACGGGCCCGGCTCGAATCGCGTCCGCAAGTCCTTGGGGAGCTTGCAGAAAGGTCACCATGTGGCCGGCGGCCGGAGCGTCCACGATGATCGTGTCGAATCCGTGCGGACCTCCACCGTGATCGCGATCCTGTTCGAGGTACCAGATCTTGCCGAGCACGAGAATGTCCTTGAGCCCGGGGGCCGCGGTAGTGATGTAGTCGACGAAATGGGTGCTCTGGAACGCCCGGGAGATGCGGCTCATGTGGTACTGGACCTTGAGATATTCGGCAAGCGCGTTCTCGGGAATGATGCTGAGCCCCCAGACGCCGGGGGACAGCTCTCGGGGCTCGTAGCCGACCTCTCCTCCCCCGAAGAGCTTGGGAAGCGTGCCCTTACGGTCGACCTCGGCCATGCACACCTTGCGACCGTGCCGCGCGGCCACCAGAGCCAGGGCCGCCGCCACCGTGGTCTTGCCGACGCCACCCTTGCCCGAGACGATCAGGACCTTGGGCTCGAGAAACTCATCGATCCGCATCGCAGATACATAACCACCTCCGACCATTGGCACGTGAACCCCCCTCCAGGGGTCTGGCGTGCCGATGGTCGCAGGACCGGTCCTGCTCTACGCTCAGAGCATGAGCCATAGAGATCTCCTCGCCCGCCATCGCAAGGTCCTGCCCGACTGGGTGGCCCTCTACTACGAGGAGCCCATCGCCCTGGATCGAGGTGAGGGGCGTCATGTCTGGGACGTCGAGGGCAACCGCTATCTCGACTTCTTCGGAGGCATCCTCACGACGTTGTCGGGTCACGCCGTCCCCGAGGTAATCGAGGCGGTGCACGCGCAGGTGGACAAGATGCTGCACTCGTCGACGCTCTATCTCATCGAGCCAGCGATCGAGCTGGCCGAGCGCATCGCCGAGCTCGCCCCCGTCGACAACCCCAAGGTCTTCTTCACCAGCTCGGGTTCCGAGGCCAACGAGACGGCGTTGTTGTTGGCCGCTTGTTACCGCCGCTCGGGCCAGGTGCTCGCGCTGCGCAACAGCTATCACGGTCGTTCGTTCGCGACGGTCGCCATCACCGGCAATCGGGGTTGGTCGCCCAGCGCGCTCACACCCGTCAATGTCAGCTACGTGCACGGTCCCTACCGGCTGCGGAGTCCGTTCCGCGAGCTCTCGGACGCCGACTACATCGCCGCTTGCGTCGACGACCTTCGCAGCGTGATCGACACGCAGACCTCCGGCGACGTCGCCTGCATGATCGCCGAGCCCATCCAAGGTGTCGGCGGTTTCGCCACTCCGCCGGACGGGCTCTTCGGCGCCATGCGCGAGGTGCTGGTCGACTACGGAATCCCGTTCATCTCCGACGAGGTTCAGACCGGCTGGGGTCGCACCGGCGAGCACTTCTGGGGCATCGATGCGCACGGCTTCCGGCCCGAGATGATCACGTTCGCCAAGGGACTGGGCAACGGCCTGTCGATCGCCGGCGTGGTGGCCAACGCCGAGGTCATGGACGCCCTGCCTGCAAACTCGATCTCGACCTTCGGGGGCAATCCCCTGGCGACGGCGGGGGCGCTCGCCAATCTCGAGTACGCGCTGAGCCACGATCTACAGGCCAACACCCTTAAGTTGGGCGAGCGACTCATGAGCCGGCTGCGCGCGACGGCGGTCGAATGCGACTACGTGGCCGAGGCGCGCGGGAAAGGTCTGATGCTGGCGGTCGAGCTGGTGCATCCCGGCGGACTCGAGCCCAACCCCGAGGCCGCCTCGTGGATGCTCGAAGAGACGAAGCGCAACGGCCTGCTGGTCGGCAAGGGCGGGTTGTACGGCAACGTCTTGCGCATCGCTCCGCCGATGAGCCTCACCGAGGCCGAGGCCGAAGAGGGCGGTGACATCCTGGTCGATGCCATCAGGGGATACCCCGGTTAGTTGCAGCCGGGTTTCGGTCGCCCCCAAGGCATGAGGAGCACGTCTACCAGTCCTGAAGTGGCGTAGCCTGCGGGCTACCTTCCGCACCAGAGAGGGAACGAGGGATCGTGACGACCTCGCGGTTGGAAGCGTTTAGCGATGGCGTGATCGCCATCATCATCACGATCATGGTGCTAGAGCTTGGTATCCCCCATGGGGTCGATATCGACGCCTTGCGCCCTCTACTCCCCGTATTCCTCGCCTACGCGCTGAGCTTCGTAAACCTCGGCATCTATTGGAACAACCATCACCACATGCTCTCGGCGGTGGGTCATGTCAACGGAGCGATCCTCTGGGCCAACTTGCATTTGCTTTTCTGGCTCTCGCTGTTCCCGTTCATGACGGGGTGGATGGGCGAGAATGAATTCGCGTGGCTTCCGGTGGCGTTCTATGGCGGTGTGTCTCTGCTGGCGGCGATCGCTTATTTCATCCTGCAGCGGACGATAATCGCCGATCAAGGCGAAGGATCCAAGCTCGCCGCGGCAGTCGGCCGCGACATCAAGGGAAAGCTCTCTCCCGCTCTCTATCTTGGGGGCATCGTTCTGGCCTATCCGAATCGCTGGATAGCGCTGGGTCTGTACGTCGTGGTGGCTCTCATGTGGTTGATCCCCGATCGCCGAATCGAAGCCGTGCACCAACGCGGCGAGTAGTCAACCCACCCACATACCCAAGCTCCTATGCCGAGGGAGTAGACATGTCCATCAGAGCGGTCCGGCCGGCGATCGCCGCGCGGCGGAAAAGCTAGAGCACGGGACAATGGGCCGGTGCTCCTTAACCTCCGCGCCGCGCGGCGCGTCATTTCGCTGCTATGGCTCGCCGCCCTCGCGAGTGGGTTGCTCCAGCTCGCCGCCGCTCCACTGAGAGCCCAGGAGGGCGGTGACCAGACCGTCGATCTCATCGAGCTCACCGGAGTCATAGACCCACCCAACGCCGAGTACCTCCAGGGTCGCCTCGAGGGAGCTCAGGAGGACGGCGTGCATGCGGTCATCATTCAGATCGATACGCCCGGCGGGCTTGATG
>JBOGWV010000293.1:0-15188 GCA_050693975.1 Actinomycetota bacterium | reverse complement strand
GATCACTTTAGGAGTAATCACTTCGATGAATTGGGATAGCGGCGGCAGCTACGAGGACATCCTCTACGAGACGGGCGAGGGGATCGCCAAGATCACCATCAACCGGCCCGAGGTGCGCAACGCCTTCCGGCCGAAGACGCTGTTCGAGCTGAGTGATGCCTTCAACCGGGCCCGGGACGACGCCACCATCGGCGTGATCATCCTGACGGGGGCCGGTAACGAGGCGTTCTGCTCGGGCGGGGACCAGCGGGTGCGGGGAGACGACGGTTACAAGGACGAGAAGGGCGTCGGACGGCTCAACGTGCTCGACCTTCAGGTCCAGATCCGGCGCACGCCCAAGCCGGTGATCGCGATGGTGGCCGGCTATGCCGTCGGCGGCGGGCACGTGCTCCATGTCGTGTGCGATCTCACCATCGCCGCCGACAACGCTCGCTTTGGCCAGACCGGTCCCAAGGTGGGGAGCTTCGACGGCGGCTACGGCGCGGGCCTCCTCGCGCGCATGGTCGGTCAGAAGAAGGCCCGCGAGATCTGGTACCTGTGCGAGCAGTACGACGCCGGTGAAGCCCTTTCCATGGGCCTGATCAACAAGGTCGTCCCCCTCGACGAGCTCGAGGACGCCACCGTTGCCTGGGCGAAGCGCATGCTCCAGATGAGCCCTCTCGCGCTCAGGATGCTGAAGGCGGCGTTCAACGCCGATACCGACGGCCTTGCCGGCATCCAACAGCTTGCAGGAGACGCGACCTTGCTCTACTACCTCAGCGAAGAAGCTCAGGAAGGCCGCAATGCCTACCTCGAGAAGCGCCCGCCCAACTTCGATCAGTTCCCCAAAAGACCCTAGCGACCGTGAACGTCTGGATTGAGGCCGCGCGCCCCAGAACGTTGAGCGCCGGCATAGCCCCGGTGCTCGTGGGCACCGCGGCGGCCGAGGAATTCAGCGCGTGGCGGTTCGTTGCGGCGCTGATCGTTGGCCTGTGCATCCAGATAGGGGTCAACTACGCCAACGATCTCTTCGACGCCGAGCGAGGTATCGACACTGAGGAAAGGCTCGGCCCCCGACGAGCCGTCGCCGCCGGCCTCGTAAGCCCCGCACGGATGCGGGTCGCATTGGTGATCGTCCTTGTTATCGCGGGCGCAGCCGGGCTGGCTCTCGCGCTGGCGACGACATTCTGGCTGCTCGTGGTGGGACTGCTCTGTTTCGCCGCCCTGCTCGGATACAGCGGCGGGCCTCGCCCCTACGCGTCGGCGGGACTCGGCGAGGTGTTCGTGTTCGTTTTCTTCGGGCTGGTTTCGACGGTGGGTTCTGCGTTCGTCCAGGATGAGGCAATCACCGTGGTCGCCGTGGTCGCGGCCGTACCCGTTGGTCTGCTTGCGGTCGCGCTGCTCGTGGTCAACAACCTGCGAGACATGTCGACCGACCGCGCCGCGGGCAAGCTCACGCTCGCGGTCCGTCTGGGAGAAGCGCGCACGAAAGGTTTGTACACCGGTCTGTTGGTCTCGACTCCCCCGGCGGTGATCGCTCTGGTAACGGTGGACGGGAGTTACTGGCCGTTACTGGGACTCGGTTGCGCGCCGCTGCTCGTCAGAGCCGGCCGGATCGTAGGTCCGGCGAGTGGCCTCCGGCTCGTGCCCGCGCTCGCCGCGACCGCGCTGGCACAAGCAGTGCTCGCGGCACTGCTGGCGGTGGGCCTGTGGATCTCGTAACCCGGGTCTTCCAGATCCCGTTGACCACGCGCTTCAGAGGGATTCAGGAGCGCACAGGCGTGCTGATCGAGGGCCCGGCAGGTTGGGGCGAGTTCTCCCCCTTCCCCGACTACGGTCCCGCGGTCGCGGCGCGCTGGCTCCCCTGCGCGCTGGAGGCTGCAAACGAGGGTTGGCCCGAACCGGTGCGCTCGTCGATCCCCGTCAACGTCACCGTCCCCGCGGTCGACCCCGAGCGCGCTCATCAGATCGTTGCCGCGTCGTCCTGTGAGACCGCAAAGGTCAAGGTAGCCGAGGGTGATGACGAGGAGCGGGTGGCTGCGGTCCGCGATGCCCTCGGTCCGGGCGGCATGCTGCGCGTCGACGCCAACGGTGCCTGGACGATCGACGAGGCCGAGCGCGCCATCAACGCGCTCGACCGCTACGACCTGGAGTACGTGGAACAACCGGTGGCAACCCTCGAGGAGATGGCCGGGCTCCGTCGGCGAGTGGACGTTCGCATTGCCGCCGATGAGTCGGTGCGCACCGCCGAGGATCCCCTTCGGGTGGCGGGGCTCGGGGCAGCCGACATCGTGGTGCTGAAGGTGCAGCCACTCGGAGGCGTGCGTCGAGCGCTCGAGGTCGCGGAGGCATCTGGGCTCCCCTGCGTGGTGTCGTCGGCACTCGAGACGTCGGTCGGCATCGCGGCCGGAGTCGCCCTTGCGGCCGCCCTTCCAGAGTTGCACTACGCGTGCGGGCTCGCGACGGTCGAGCTACTCGCGGGTGATGTTGTCGCGGAGCCACTCCTCCCGGTCGACGGGGTGATCGCGGTTCGGCGTCCGAGCGTCGACTCTAAATTGATCGAGAAGTGGGCGGCCGACGAACCGACGACGGCGCGCGAGCTAGCGCGGCTCCGGGCCGCCGAGGTGCATCCGTGAGGACCGTGAACCCGTCCCAGGCGCTGGCCGTCACGCTGGTCGACGAGTTCGTGCGTCACGGGATCACCCACGCAGTGCTGGCCCCCGGGTCGCGCTCGGCGGCGCTCGCCTTGGCCCTGGCCGAAGACGACCGCATCGAGCTTCTCGTCTCCATTGACGAGCGCTCGGCGGCGTTCCTGGCGCTCGGCATCGCGCGCGCAACGGATCGTCCCGCGCTGCTCGCCTGCACTTCCGGCACCGCGGCGGCCAACTTTTTTCCGGCAATCATCGAGGCCACCAACGACCGCGTCCCGCTGATCGTGCTGACTGCCGACCGGCCCCCGGAGTTGCGCGGCACCGGCGCGAACCAGACCATCGATCAGCTGAAGCTCTACGGCGACGCGGTGCGGTGGTTCTGCGAGATGGGAACCCCCGACCGCCATCCCGGCGGTCCTCGCCACTGGCGCTCGAGCGCGTCCCGGGCCTTCGCCGAGTCCACCGGCGTCACCGGTGCGCCCGGGCCCGTACACATCAACCTCGCCTTCAGGGAGCCGCTGGTGCCCGAGGTGGTCGCGGGGTTCGACCTCGACCTCGCCGGCCGCTCCGACCGGAGGCCATGGACCCGAACCCAAAGGACGCCGCTGCCGCCCGTCGCCGACGTCGTGGACGAGGTCGCAAGCCTCATCTCCGCCCACGACCGGGGCGTGATCGTCGCGGGGGCCGGCGCCCTCGACGGGCCCGCTCTGCTCGATCTCGCCCGCCGAGCCGGCTACCCGGTCCTGGCCGAGCCCGCTTCAAACGCCCGCCTCGGTGCTCCTGCGGTGGCCCACTACGAGGCCTTGTTGCGCAACGAGCCCTTTGTCGCCGACCACCGACCCAGCCTGGTGCTCCGCTTCGGGAAGTCTGGTCTGTCGCGCGCTCTCGGCCTCTACCTCGAGTCGTGCGAGAACCACCTTTCGGTGGATCCCGACGGCGTGTGGGTCGATCCGCAGCGTCTCGCCCACCGCCTTATTCACGCCGACCCCGGACTCCTCTGTCGCGCCGTGACCGAGCGCCTCGCCGAAAGGCCCGACCCGGAATGGCAGCGAGCCTGGCGGCGCGGCGACGATCTGGCCCGCAGGGCAATCGACGAGTACCTCGATGCACTCGAAGCGCCCAGCGAGCCGCGGGTCGCCAGAGACCTGGCCGCGGCCCTTCCCGATGGGAGCAACCTGGTCGTGTCCTCGAGCATGCCGGTGCGCGACCTCGACGGGCTCATGGCCCCCCGAGACGGCGTCCGCGTTCACGGCAACCGCGGGGCCAACGGGATCGACGGCTTCGTGTCCACGACGCTCGGCATCGCGCTCGGTTCCGGGAGGCCGACGGTGGCCCTGTGCGGCGACCTGGCGCTGTTGCACGACCAGAACGGCCTGCTGAATGCCCGCGCTTTGGGGAGCATCGGCTGCGTGTTCGTGGTCGTCAACAACGACGGCGGCGGGATCTTCTCGTTCTTAGAGCAGGCGGCCTATCCCGACCACTTCGAGCGGGTGTTCGGGACCCCCCACGGCGTCGACTTCGCAGACATCGCCCGAGTCCACCGAGGTCGGTACGCGCTCGTCGACGACCCCAGGGCGCTTGGTCCCCGAGTGACCGATGGCTTGGACGAAGGGGGGTTGCACCTCGTCGAGGTCCGTACCGAGCGCGCGAGCAATGTCGTCGTTCATCGGGACATGTACGCGGCGGTCGATGCGGCCCTCCTTCCAATAACGTAGGGCCGTGAACGAAACTACGAACACCGTCGCCTTCGTTCTGGGCGGCGGCGGGGTGCTGGGAGCCAACGAGGTCGGCATGCTGAGGGCCCTGCTCGAGGCCGGGATCACACCGAATCTCGTGGTGGGCACATCGATCGGGGCTGTGAACGGCGCGTTGCTTGCCGCCGACCCCACCATGGGGGCAGTCGACCGGCTCGCCGCGGTCTGGAGGTCCACGGACGAGGCCGGCGTGTTCAGCGGAGGAATGATCGCCCGGTTGAGCACTCTCGCCCGAACGCGCACACACGCTCATCCCAACGAACCGTTGCGCGAGTTGCTCGAAAAGGCTCTGCCGGTCACCAACATCGAAGACCTGACGGTGCCCTTCCAGTGCGTCGCGGCAAGCATCGAGCGCGCCGCGGAGCACTGGTTCACATCGGGCCCAATCGTTGACGCGGTTCTGGCGTCCTCTGCGGTGCCCGGTCTGCTTCCACCGGTCGAGCTGAACGGCGAGCACTTCCTCGACGGTGGGCTCGTCAACAGCATCCCAGTGGGACGGGCCGTGTCGCTCGGAGCTGATGAGATCTACGTCTTGCAGGTCGGTCGCATCGAACAGCCTTTGACGGCTCCGACCAGGCCGTGGGAGGTTGCGCTCGTAGCGTTCGAGATCGCCAGACGCCACCGCTTCGCGGGCGAGATGAGCGCGCTGCCCGATTCGGTCGCGGTCCACGTTCTTCCGACCGGCGAGGACATCCGCTTCAACGATCTCAAACAGTTGCGTTATAGCGACACGTCGAAAACCGGCGAGCGAATCGAGCGCGCCTACGAAGCGTCGCGCGACTATCTCGCCGGCATCGGGACCGCCTAGCAGTGAGCATCCCGCCGCGCCCGGTTCGACGGATCGTGTTACCGCCCTTGACCCTCGCACTAACCTTCTTCGCGCTCACCACGCTGCCCCTGTGGTTACTGATCGCGGTAATCGTGGCTCCGTTCGCGCCGGGCCGTTGGCGACCGTTGCGGCTGCTCGCCATGGCGCTCATCTACCTGATCTACGAGACGATCGGGATCCTGCAACTTGCGACGCTCTGGGTGCGGAGCGGCTTCGGACGAACCCTCCACTCCGACTCCATGCAGGAAGAGCACTACGAGGTGATGCGCTGGTTCCTAACGGGGATGTACCGGGCGGGCGTGCGCTTGTTCAAGCTGAGCGTCGAGGTCGACAGCTCCGAGTCCATCGTCGATCCCAACGACCTCGACCCGCGGCCCCTGCTGGTATTTGCGCGGCATGCCGGGCCCGGCGACTCCTTTCTCATCGCCTATGGGCTCCTCGTGCTGCTTCGTCGCAGGACGCGCGTCGTACTCAAGGACACGCTGCAACTCGATCCCTGCATCGACATCGTTATGAACCGGCTCCCGAATCGTTTCATCACACCGAACCCCGAGGCGGGCAAAGACATCATTGCGGCCATCGGACAGCTGGCCGAGGGCATGGACGAACGGGACGCGTTGATCATCTTTCCGGAAGGCGGAAACTTCACAGAGCGCAGGCGCGTGCGCGCCATCGAGCGCCTTCGACGCAAGGGGCACCACGATGAGGCCGAGCGAGCGACGCGCATGCGCAATGTGCTCGCGCCCCGTCCGGGAGGTGCTCTCGCCGCGGTGGCGGCCACCCCCATAACCGACATCATGTTCGTCGCGCATACGGGGCTCGAGGAGTTGAGCAGCGTGCTCGATCTCTATCGGGGGATTCCCATGGACGGCAGCCTGAAGGTCAGGTGGTGGATCGTTCGGGAGGAGGAGCTTCCCGAGGGCGAGCAGGCGCGAATCGACTGGCTGTTCGACCACTGGTCCGCGATCGACAAGTGGATCGAGGAGAACAAGGACTCGTCCTGAGGCGCGCTTGTCTTGCGACCTCAGCTCTCTAACGCCGACTGCATCGCCTGGAGCTTGATGCGAGTTTCGTCGAGCTCGCCCTCGGGGGTCGACCCCGCGACGATTCCCGATCCGGCAAACAGGCGCGCACTGCCGCCGTCGATCTCGGCGCAGCGCAGGGCGATGCCCCACTCGCCGTTGCCCGCCGCGTCCACCCAGCCCACCGGCCCGCTGTAGCGCGCTCGATCCATGCCCTCCAGCCGTCTGATCATCGCCATGGCGTCGCTCCGGGGCAGGCCGCAGATTGCCGCGGTGGGGTGCAGCGCCGCCGCGACCTCGAGCGCGCTCCGGTGCGCCGACAGCGCCCCCTCTACCGTCGTGGCGATGTGCTGGACGTTGGCGAGCTTCAACAATCCAGATTCACCGACCTCGAGCCCCGTACACAACTCGCCCAGGACTGCCGACACGTCCCTGACCGAGATCTCGTGCTCGCGGCCGTTTTTGGCCGAGTCGAGCAGCTCGCGACCCAGGTTCTCGTCCTCCGCGTCGTTGCTCCCGCGCCGAATCGAACCGGCAAGCACCAGCGACTCCACACTTTGGCCGGTCACGCGCACCAACAGCTCGGGTGTTGCGCCGATGAGACCATCGACCGAGAACGAATAGCACTCGGGAAAACGCGCCGAGAGGCGCGCCAGCAGCCGTCTCGGACTCAGTTGAGTCTTCGACCACACGCGCAGGTCGCGCGCCAGCACGACTTTGTCCAGCTCTCCCGCCCGAACCGCAGCCTCTGCCGAAGTCACCGCGTCGAGCCACGTCACCTCAGACACGGAAGGCCCCCAGTAACGGATGCGATCGTCCTCAGGGGCTTCCTGCGACTCGACGACCGGTTCGCGACCGATGAGAGTTCTCCAGGCACGCCCGTTCCTTCTGCCCACGATGACCGAGGGCACCAACAGGACCGAGCCCGCGGCGCCTGGGTCGAACGAGAAGGCTCCGAAGGCCACGGGCCCGGAGCCCGGCACGCCGACCTCGTCATCGACCTCCAGCGAACCGAACACCTCTGTAAGCGACTCGATCGCTCGCTCGAAACGACCCTCTCCCGGCTCGACCTTGATGCGAGCGGCTTCGCCCCAGGCGATCAGGCCGTCCGAATGATGCAACCAGGCGGGCCCGAAGGCATCCGGCTGCGCGGTGAGCAGATCCGCTGGAGGCTCGATCTCGGTGGTGCTGGCGACCGGACGCTCGGTCGTCATCGCTTCGTCCCCGTTACCAACTGGACCGCGCCCAGCCCAAAGAAACGCACCCCAACTTGAGTGAAGCCGGAGCTTTCGAGCAGGCTGAGCAACTCCTCCTTCCCGGGAAGATATGCGCTCGACTTCGGGAGATATCTGTAGGCGTCCCTGTCCGACAGCCAGCCACCCACCAGCGGCACGATCTTGTGGAAGTAGAGCCTGTGCCCCGCCCGGAGCAACGCATTGTTCGGTTGCGCGGTTTCGAGGTACGCAACTCTCCCACCGCTGCGCAGGACGCGTGCGCTCTCCTCGAATAGACCCCTGAGATCGACGACGTTGCGCAGCGCGAACCCACAGGTGAGCCCGTCAACCACCTCGTCCCGAAGCGGCAGCCGGAGTCCGTCCCCTTGAACCAGGGGCGCCGTGGTGTTGGCCATGGACAGCATGCCGAAAGAGACGTCGAAGCCGACCGGCACGAGGCCGTGGGCTTGAAGCTCTCGACAGAAATCGCCGGTGCCACAGGCGACGTCGATGACCGTCGACCCCGGCGCCAGCCCCAAAGATGCAATCGCCTTGCGACGCCAGGACGCGTCCATCCCCAACGTCATGATGCGATTGAGCCGGTCGTAGCGAGGGGCGATGCGATCGAACATCGCCTGCACCGCGCGTGCCTTTTCCTCTCCGGTGGGCAGGTCGTTCAGTTCGTTCACGTCTTCTCGTGAATCGAGCTCTGCTCGTGCGGGGTGGCCTCGATCTCCTCGAGCGACCCCACGCTCTCGATCCGTTCTTGTGCGACGGCCAGGAGCACCTGTTCGAAGTGGCGGGCCACCAGTTTGCTGGTTGCCGGCAGCATCGTGCGAAAGGCCTCGACCAGCCTGGCCGCGGCCTCCTCGTCCGACGGTGCCTGAGCCCGGATCGGATCACGCACGAAGTGAATGAAGACGTCAACCGCCCTCTCGGCCACCTCTCGCATCGCGCGGTCGTGCTCGCGCGCGAGCACCAACAGCTCGCTCAGCGGAAGCCCCGCTCCGAGCAGCGCGAGTCCCTGACTCACCATCTCGGCGTCGGCCTCTGAGTAGTAGGCCGTCCCGTCGCGCTCCTTGTGGACGATGAGCCTCTCGCGCTCGAGCGCCTCGAGCAACGACTCAGAGATGCCCGTGCGTTCGGCCAGTTGAGCCAGAGTGAGCCTCAAGCCCTCGGTGGCGGGATCCGCGGGCCCTTCGACCACCGCCACGAGCGCCTCGTCGGCGGCATCGAACTCGCCCGACAACAGACCCTTGATCGATTTGAGCGTGAAGCCCTTGGCCTTGAGGTCACGGATGCGCTCGAGGCGGGCGAGATGATCGTCGGAGTAGAAGACCACCCTGCCCTCACGCTCGGGCAGCTCGAGCAGCCCCCTCGTCTGGTAGAAGCGAACGGTGTCCACACTGATGCGGGCCTGGGCGGCCAGCTCCTCGACTCGATATCGCACGAGCGACCACTCTACGAGTGAAGGCTCGTAACGTCGAACCCCTGGTGGGACCGGGAGAAGAGACCGGCGGCCCCCAGAGAGAGGGCCGCCGTCACACATCACATCTACGCTCTAGTCACCCAGCAGGAAACTGATGCTCCTGTCCATGACCGCCGCTCGTGACTCGGCTCCGCTGATGCCCTCGAAGCCGAAGCCGAAATAGAGGGTGTCGTCGGTGGAGGTCACCGCACCCTCCTGGAAGCCGACCGACTGCGTGCGGATCCAGTCGTTGGGGTTGGTGGCACTGCCCTCGGGCGAACCCGGAACCGTCCATCCGTCCATCGGGTCGGCGTCCTCCTCGAAGCCCGTGCTGCCTTCTCCGGTGGAAACCTCGATAGCGTCCACAAAGGTCCCCAAACCCTGGACCGCCCAGTCGCTCGCGTAGCTGAGGGACAGCTCGACCTCACCGCCGGCGTAGTCGGAGAGGTCCACGCTCCACTCCTCCCAGCCATCGGACCGGCCGGAGTGAGCGTTCCACTCGCCGCCCGTCGCTGGGTTGGACCCCGAGCAATCGGCGCCCTGGTATCGCTCCAACCAGGGATGGAGCTCGTGCCAGCCCTCTGGACAGCTGTCGCCGGTGTCCTGGGTGGTGTGTCCGTTTACGTCGGGCAGCGTCGTCCAGTCGTCCTGGCCGACCGTATGCGCCTCGACGAACACGAAGTCCCATGCGGGTTCGGTGTCGTAGGAGATCCGGAACGTCAGTGACGGCGCGTCGGCCTCACTAACACCACTGAGGTCGATCGTGCGCGTGATTCGCTTGAAGCTCACGTCACCTCGCTGCGAATACATGTAGTGATCGCCCTCGAACGGCTCGAACGCTCCGCCGGCTCCTCGATAGATCGCAGGGGCGTCGCTGGCAAACTGCGGGTACTCCTCGGGCGGCAACAGGCTGCTGGTCGACAAGAACGAGGCGTTGGTCTGCTGGTTGTCGGCGCTGTCCGCGCCGTTGAACTCCCAGCTCGCCCCCTCGTAGGGGTCGGCGATGCCGTCGACCGGCACCGGGTTGCCCTCATCATCGAGCCCTGCACCGCCGTTGTAGATGAACGCGCCCAGGTAGTACTGCAGGAAGTCGTCCTTGTCCGACAGGAGCTGGCAACGATCGAGCACCAGCGCGCCGCCGACCACACACGCCTCGTCGGCGACCGGATCGTAGAACTGGTTTCCGGCCAGCCCGTTCTCTACCGCACCTGCGCGCTGGCCCGTGTATAGCAGCTTCCCGCCTTCGTTTAGGTACTGGCGCGCCTCGAGCGCCATGTCGTTGGCAAGTCGGGCGACGTTGCCCGGCCCCCTTCCCAGCGCGCGCGTCACGAAATCGTTGCCCGTGTACCACACCACCGCGTCGTAGTGGCTCAGCACGCCGAGGTGATCGGGTGCCGTTCGGGTGCGAGCGTCGACGTCGTAAATGTCGTACGCGATGCCATTGGCTTCGAGCGCTTCCTCGTAGTTCGAGAGGAAGTTGGGGGCGTCCGGGGTAACGCTCGCGTACGGCGGCGAGTTCGACGCACCGGTGCGGTCCTCGGCTGCGAGGATCAGCACGTCCGCTTCGTCGTTTTCGACAACCTCGAAGTTTTCACTGGAGCTCTCCGAGCCCTGCGATGTGAACCGGTACTCGACCTCGTCTCCCACCGACAGGCCCGGGATCGTCGCCCTTAGGTAGTGGTAGTAGGTGTTGTACGCGTTGTTGCCCCCGAAGTTCTCACCTTCCGGGGACTCGGAAGCAGGGACGGTCAGTGCCGGGTCCCCGTTGATGCTGTACTCGAGCATCACGGAGCCGAGGTCGCGCTTGGCGAGCACCTCGACGTCCTGGTCACTCCCGCCCGCGTAGGACGTATCGAAGCTCAGGTCCGACAGCGGGTTGTTGGCCTTATAGGGGTCGATGGTCGAGACGTCGAAGTAGAAGTCCTCGGTGTCGACGTCGTTGTGGGAAACCGGGTCATCGGGATCCTGTGCCGACTGTGCAACGCGCACCGCGAAGTCGAGGTTCTTCTCGAACTCCTCCTGCACCAGGGCTTCATCGTCGGGGAACACGAACCCGCAACCGTCACAACCTTCGGACAGCTCCGGGGTCCATGCCAGAGTATTGCGGTTCGCGTGCGCCCAGTCGGTGAACTCTCCGTTGGTGGTGTAGAGCTCCGCCGATACGTCTGGATCGAAGCCCTCCACCGCCGGCTCCTCGTCCGTGCCGGTCAAGGCCACATAGATGGGATCGTCGGCCGACGGCGTCTGAACCTGCCAGCCCTGTGGGTAAAGCAGGAGCTGCCCGAACGAGTGATAGCTGATGGCGAACTGGAAATCGACCGCGTCGAATAGGCCGATGCTCGCCTGCGTCTCGGGTTCGGACCCCGGTGCCGGACCACGATAGGTCTCGCTGGTGAACTCCGACGACGAGCCCTCCTCGTCGTAATTCCAATGTTCTGGGTAGTTGCGGTTCAGGTCCACACCGTCGCTGCCGTCAACCGCCCCGTTTTCGTTGTTGTCCCGCAGGTTCTTGCGCCACAGGCGTTCGGAATCGAAGGTGTATTGATAGCCGTCCGGGTTCACCACCGGAACGAACCATAGCTCGGTGTTCTGTAGCAGCGTCTTTACCATCTTGCTGGTCTTCCAGGCATCGATGTACCAAAGCATCAAACGTCGCGTGACCTCAGTGCTGATCCACTCGCGTGCGTGCGTGGTTCCCTGATAGAGAACTGCCGGCCTCTCACCGGTGGGCACGCCGCGCGCACCCTGGGTCACGCGCAGGGCGAGGATCTCGCGTCCCTCGTGCGTGGTCCCTAGGGAAACCAGCTTGGTGATCTGTGGGTTACGACGAGCGATCTGACGCAGCTCATCCTCGATACCACCCGCTCCGTCGTAGGGACGATAGGCCTCGAATCCGTCGGCCGCCTGAAGCGCAAGCCGCTGACTCTGGGTGCGTCCCTGACCGTCGCGCCACACGGTGATATCCACTCCACGATTGCGCAACTGGTTTCGCTCCGCCGGCGAGAGCACGAGTCCAATCTCGACGCCCTGGCGAGTCTCGTCCACCGGGGTTATGTCGTAACCGGACTCAACGAGCTCCTGGAGCGTGGCCGCGTCGACGGTCGCTCGATACATCTCAAGCCGAGGTCCGGCAGCTTTGCGCGGCGCTCCCGAAACGACGGTGGACAGCCCCGTCATCGCGACGAGCACGACCATTGCGACGACAAGCGAGAATCGCTTCATCGAAATCCTCCCCCCGAAGGCCACCCCGCTGTGGCCCAATTGATGGGATATTAGCTCACTCGTCCTGTCGGCCATAACCAGGGCCGACAGGCACGGTCAGCGCACGAAGCGGATGCAGAGCGGGTAGCGGTAGGCCCTGCCTTTGTTCGCCTCGATCGACGCCAGGATGATCATGACGAAGTCGAAGATCGCAAGCGCTATCAGCAGGAAGAAGCCGATGATGACGAATATCAAGACGAAGCAGATGACCGCGTAGAGCAGCACGCTGAGCTGAAAGTTCAAAGACTCCTTGCCCTGGTCGTCCACCAGGGGCCAGACGTCTCGCTTTATCAGCCATGCCACGAGCGGTCCCACGACGCTGCCGAGCACCGGGACGATGAAACCCGCGAACGCGGCGAGGTGGCACAGCATCGCCCAGTTGCGCTCCTCCTGGCTCCCCGGCCCGCCCGGCAACCCGTAGCCACCCCCTTGCCAGCCCGGCGGCTGCTGGGGCATCGGAGAGTAGGGAGGCTGACTCCCCGGCGGCGGCGCTCCCTGACCCTGCGGATAACTAGGCGGCGGGTTGTAGGTCGGGCCCTGGGGCTCCTCGGGTCCGCTCGGTGGTTGCTGACTCACGTCGGTCCCTTCCGGTCGTCTTTCTCGTTCCATGCTCGCAGAGCCGGTGCGACTTGACCAGGAGGGGTCAGTAGCCGAGCTCGGGGTCGACCAGACCCTCGAGCGGCCTCCCCTCGGCGAATGCCTCGACGTTGTGCCGGACCAGACCGGGGAGCGCGGCCAGGCCCATGGCCCAGGTGTTGGCCACGTGCGGAGTGATCAGGCAGTTGTCGAGGTTCCAGAGCGGGTGGCCGTCGGGCAATGGCTCGGGCTCGGTGACGTCGAGCGCAGCTCCCCCGATGCTCCCCGACTCGAGGGCTGCAACCAGCGCGTCGGTGTCGACCAAGCCTCCTCGCGCGACGTTGACGAGCCAGGCCGAAGGCTTCATCGCGCCGAGCATCTCCTTGTCGAAGAGGTTGCGGGTCGCCTCTGTCAACGCCGCCGCGATCACCACGAAATCCGCCTCGCCAAGCACCTCGCCTAGCTCGTCGACGATCACCGTTCGCTCGGCCCCTTCGAGCGGTCGCCCCGATCGGTTGACCCCGATCGTTCGCATCCCCAGCGGAGCCACCATCGGCACCAGCGCGCTGCCGATGCCGCCCGTCCCGACGACTACAACCGTCCTACCCTCCAGGCGAAACTCGGCTCCCTCACGTCCCCAACTCTTGGCGCGCGCGTGGTCGGCCAAACGACGTGAGGCCACGAGCATGAGGGCGAGCGCGTGCTCGGCGCACGCCGGTCCGTAGATTCCCTTGGCGCAGGTCCAGGTGAGTTCCGGGTCAATCACGTCCGCCGCGAAAAACGACTCGATGCCGGCGAACGGGAGTTGCACCCAGGTCACGTCGCTGCCGTCCAGAGCCGTTTTCATCCCCTGCGGGTCACGGGGATTCGTCCACACCAGAGCGTTGGCGCCCGCGATGCCGGCCAGCGAGCCCCCGGCGTCCGTCACGGCGCGCTCCAACTCATCGGTAGCCTTCGGAAGGATCGCGACCCTGACTTGACTTGCGCGTGCGCCGTTCACAGCAGCGGTTCGCCTGCGGGATGAATGTCGTCGCTGCCACACAGCGGACAGACCTGTTCGTCCTCCTTATGCAGCGGGAAGACGTTCCCGCAGTTGTCGCATCGCAACACGACAAGGGTGTACTCGTAAGGCATACGCACAAGGTACCGCGGGTTCGAAGGCGGACTCCTACGGTGGGGGCGGCACCACCTCGCGCAGCCACCCGAACACGAGGTTGACCAGCCACGACCTGTGCCACACGAACGCGTGATTGGCCTCGGGGTGAAGTTCCAAACGGGCTCGTCGCTCGGTTGCAGCGTGGAGCAACTGGGCCTGCTCGACCGGCACGACTTCGTCGCTTCGACCATGAACGATCAGGAGCGGCGAGCTCAGCGCTGCGGCCCGCTGCAACGCGCCCTCTGCGGCGCCGAGGGCAGCCCACTGTTGTTCGAACTCGATAGGAGTGATGCCGCGCAGATACGGGGTGAAACTCTCTCGAGCCATGCTCGCGTCAAAGAGGAGCCTCGCGGGGTCGGTGACCGCGCCGATCGTCGCGACCGCACATACGCGTTCGTCCTCAGCGCTCATGAGGGCGGCCCATCCGCCCATGCTGTGTCCCACCAGCGCCATCCGGCGCGCGTCGACCGATTCGTGCACACCGGAACCCAGATAGTCGAGCGCGGCACGAACGTCATCAGGCAACGTGTCGAATCGATAGTCACCCCCACTCCCCCATGATCCTCGGTAATGGAACACCAGTGCGTTCCAGCCCGATGAGCGCAGCGCGTGGCAGAGGTCGTGGTTCTTCTCGATTCCCGGTAGGCCATGCATCACGACCGCGGTCGGCTTGGACTCGTCTCCTTTCGCCAGAAACAGCGTGCCGAGGAGACGATTGCCTCCGCTATCGAAATAGACCCCCGTCTGTCCCTCGTGCGGCATCGAGAGAGTTTACGAAGATTGCGGCACGGGAGCCTCGGAGGCCTTGGTGAAGACCAGGCCCCCGTTTTGCGCGCCCACCTCGATGGTTTCTCCATCGACAAAGGTTCCATCCAACAGTTGCAGCGCAAGCGGGTTCTCGATGGCGCGTTGGATCAGGCGCTTGAGCGGTCGGGCGCCGTAGGCCGGGTCGTACCCAGCCGTGGCGAGATAGCGCTTGGCCTCGTCGTCGATAACGAGTGTTATCGATCGCTCCGACAGACGCCGTTGGAGCTCCGCCAGCTGGATGTCCACGATCTGCGTGAGCTCTTCCTGATTGAGGCGATGGAACACGAGGATCTCGTCCACGCGATTCAAGAACTCCGGCTTAAAGTGATCTCGCACGGTAGCCATTACCTTCTCGGCGGCCGCCTCCTCGCTCTCCGAAACGAGCAGGTGCTGTGATCCGAGGTTCGAGGTCATGATGATCACGGTGTTCTTGAAGTCGACCGTGCGACCCTGCGCGTCCGTCAGACGACC
>JBOGWV010000292.1:0-5920 GCA_050693975.1 Actinomycetota bacterium | reverse complement strand
GCGTCGAGGACCTCGAGAAATACGAGGCCGAGATGGAGCTTCAGCTCTACAAGGAGTACAGGGACGTGCTCCCGATGTTCAAGTTCGTCGTCGAGACGGAGCGGCGGTTCTACCTGGCCAACGAGGTGAAGGTCGACACCCGTAACGTGGGGGCCAAGGTGTGGTTCGAGGTCGAGCTGAACGACGCGTGGGTCTGGGACATGCACCGCCCGGCTCGCTTCGTTTCGCACGTAAAGGTCGTCACCTTCAGAGATCTGAACGTCGAGGAGCTCGCACAGCTTGCCGAACGCGATCTCCTTCCCGAACCACCCAGCCTCGAGGGCTGACTTCAGGCTCTCCGCGGCGATCGTCCCGGTCGCCTGTCACAGCACCTCGCTAGCGTGTCGTCATGGACGCGCGCAGGACGCTGGGACAAACGGGCGAGGCGCTCGCCGCCGACCTCTATCGCAGGCTCGGCTTCAGAATCATCGACCGCAACTGGCGCTGCCGCTCCGGTGAGCTCGACCTCGTCGTGGGACGCAACGACATCCTGGTTTTCTGCGAGGTGAAGACGCGGCGCAGCGACTATTTCGGGGGGCCGGCCGAGGCGGTCGGTTATCAGAAGCAGGCCCGCTTGCGACGGCTCGCGGCCGCATGGATGAACGAGCATCGTCCGGGGGACGTCCGTATCCGGTTCGACGTCGTGGCCGTTCTGGTCGGTGACAGGGAGCCCGAGGTCACTCATCTGCCCGACGCGTTCTAGCGATCTCGATTTGCGTCACAGGGCCTCGATAACGTCTGAGGCGGCCGCGACTCCAGGGACCAGAAAGCGAAGGTCTCATGCTTGCGAAAACCGAATCGGTCGCCCTGATCGGGACCGAGGCTTATCTCGTCGAGGTCGAAGTCGACGTCGGGACCGGTGTGCCTCGTTTCGCCATCGTCGGGCTGCCGACATCGACGGTGCGGGAATCCGAGCAGCGAGTACGTTCGGCGATCATCGCCAGCGGCGAGTCCTGGCCGCAGCAACGGATCACCGCGAACCTCGCGCCCGGAGCCCTGCGAAAGGAGGGCACGCACTTCGATCTTCCGATGGCCCTCGGAGTGCTGGCCGCGAGTGGACGTGTTCAGAGCGAGCCGCTCGCAGGTTGGATCGTGGTGGGGGAGTTGGCGCTCGACGGAGCGGTCAGACCGGTGCGCGGAACCTTGGCGGCGGCGATCACCTGCAGGGAGACGGGACGAAAGGGCATCGTGTGCCCGGCGGCTAACGCCGGCGAGGCCGCACTCGTCGAGGGCATCGAAGTCGTACCGGTGACATCGCTTCGCGACTGCATCAACTGGACCCGCGGACGCTGGCAACCGCCCGAGGTTTCGACCACGTCCACCGCTCCGGAGGCTCACTGTCTCGACATGACCGAGGTGCGCGGCCAGGGCACCGCCAAGACTGCGCTCGAGATCGCGGCGGCGGGAGGACACAACCTCTTGCTGGCGGGGCCTCCGGGCTCGGGCAAGACGATGCTCGCCAGTCGGTTGCCCGGCATCCTTCCGGCGATGAGCCTCGAAGAGTCCCTCGAGGTAACACGGATCTCTTCGGTGGCGGGACTGCTGGGGGAGCGGGCCGGACTCGTGACTACGAGACCCTTTCGGGCTCCGCACCACCACATTTCGCTCGCGGGCCTCATTGGTGGGGGAAGCGGTCTGCCCCGTCCCGGCGAGATCAGCCTGGCTCACCATGGGGTGTTGTTTCTAGACGAGCTCCCGCTGTTTCGCGGCGAGGTGCTCGAAAGCCTGCGCGTCCCGCTTGAGACCGGGACGGTACGGATTGTGCGAAGCGCAGGGGCGGTGTGCTATCCATCCCGGTTCTCGTTCATCGCCGCCATGAATCCCTGCCCCTGCGGCTACGCGTGCGACACGAAGCGTTCATGTGATTGCTCCCACCAAAGGCTCACGGCCTACCGAGCCAAGTTGTCGGGCCCGTTCATCGATCGGATGGATCTCGCCGTGACGTTGTCGCGACTCACACGCAAGGAACTTCTGGGGAAGGCGGACGGAGACTCTTCCCCGTCCATCCGAGCGCGTGTCGAGGAGGCGAGGGCACGGCAGGTGCAACGATGGGGCAGATCGTTTACCAACGCGTCGGCGCCGGCGGGTCGCCTCCGACGAGAAGTCCGCCTGACCTTTGAAACACAGGGTCTGCTGGGTGACGCCATCGAGAGTGTTGGGCTCACGGGCAGGGGCCTCGACCGGTTACTGCGCGTCGCCAGGACCATTGCAGACCTCGACGACGAGCGCGAGGTTACCGGCGAGCATCTTGCCAAGGCTCTCGGTTACCGGCTCCAATCGGGCGGAACGGGCGTGGCCGCATGAGAAAGCCACCGGTCATCGAGAACTACGACCCGGTCGATCCCCGTTTGATTGGCCCGGGCAACGCCGAGTGGCCTGAACGCCTCAACGAGCTTGGCTCGCAGCGGCCTCCCATGAGGCTGCGCGTCACGGGTCGGGCAATCGATCCGGCCGCTCGTTCGGTCGCGGTCGTCGGAACCCGGCGACCGACCGCGGCGGGGATCGAGGCGGCTGCCACGCTTTCTCGCGGCCTGGCCGAGGCGAATTTCGTCGTGGTCTCGGGCTTGGCCCTCGGAATCGACGCCGTCGCCCACAAGGCCGCTCTGGAAGCCGGTGGCCATACGATCGCGGTGATCGGGTGTGGTGCCGACCTGAACTATCCCCGCAAGAACTTGCCGATTCGTCAGGGGATCGAAACAGAGGGCACAGTCGTCTCGGAGTACGAGATCGGGGAACCCCCGATGCAGCATCACTTCCCCGAGCGAAACCGCATCATCGTCGGTCTGAGCGAGGCGGTGGTGGTCGTGGAGGGTTCCGAGACAAGTGGAGCCTTGATCACCGCGCGAATCGCCCTGGAGGCGAATCGCTCCATCTTTGCCGTTTCGGGCAGCTTTCGAAACCCTCAGGCCGCCGGGCCCAACGAGCTAATTCGAACCATGCAGGCAACCCCCGTCAGCAAGGTGCAGCACATCTTCGACGAACTGGCTCCGGGGCTGGTCTGGGGAGACGACCCCAGGAACCGGGCCAGCAACGTGGATGAGGCCGAGGCCATGGTGCTGGCGACCCTCGACGACGTTGCGGTCGCGCCCGACTTCATCGTTAGTCACGCCAACTTGGACCAGGGGCTGGTCCTCTTGACACTCTCCAAGCTGGAGATTCGAGGGTTGGTGAAGCGCTGGAACGGCGCCTACGAGATCACCACCTCGGGTGCCCGATTGCGATCGGCCCTAGGGGGCCATCGGAGAGGGTGAGTTCGATGCGATAAGCCGCCGGTGCTGCCGGTGCCGCCGGTGCTGCCGGTGCTGCCGGTGCTGCCGGTGCTGCCGGTGCTGCCGGGCACCGGGGTCACCAGGCGCACCAGCAGGATGTCGGGATGCGACATACCCCCTGAAGCAAACCAAAGCTCCATGTCCCTAGGTAAGCCTCTGTTTGACGTTGTTCGACTGCGTTATCCCCATGAATGTCAACAGTTGTTGACAGGCGCGACAGGGGCCCTCATGCTGGGGCCTCATCGGATGGGCCCGATGGTCTGCGGTGGCGGTCGGGGAGGATCGATTGACGAGCATCTCAATAGAGCGCGCGGTGGAGGGCTTTCTGCTCGCCATCAGGGCCGAGCGGGACCTCTCGCCGAACACCCTGGCCGCCTATGCCTCGGACTTAGCCCAGTTTGTTCAATGGGCGGAGCGAAGCGAGGTGACGCGGCTCGAGCACATCGACCGGCGGCTCCTGCGCCGCTACGTCGCCTCGATGACCCAGCGGGGCCTGGCCCGGCGCTCGATCGCCCGCAAGACCAGCACGCTGCGGTCGATGCTCGCATGGGCTCAAACGCAGGGCCACCTCCAGTCCAACCCGGCTGCGGACCTGCCGGCGATGAAGCTCGACCAACCGCTTCCCCGCGTGCTCAAGGCCTCCGAGGCGGCCGCGTTGTGCGAGCTCCCTCCCGACGACGATCCCATGGGCTTGCGCGACCGCGCCGTGTTGGAGGTGCTCTACGGATCGGGGCTCCGGGTTTCGGAACTATGCGGGCTGGACCTCGATGACCTCGACCTGACCGGCAACCAGATCACCGTGCTCGGCAAGGGCCGCAAGGAGCGCCTGGTGCCGCTCAGCGACCCTGCCGGCCGGGCCCTCCACGAATATCTGGCGGCCCGAGGCGAGCTACTCGAGCGGAATCCACACGGGACCGATCGTCATGCGGTCTTCCTCAACACCCGGGGCGCACGGCTGGGGCCGAGGAGTGTGAGACGTTTGCTCGACCGCTATGTGGATGCCGAGGGGGGCCCCCACGTGAATCCTCACGCCCTGCGTCACTCCTTCGCGACTCATTTGCTCGACAATGGAGCGGACCTTCGTGCTGTTCAGGAGCTACTTGGGCATGAGAGTCTGTCCACTACACAGATCTACACACATGTATCAACTGAACGTTTGAGGGCTGTATATGAGCAGAGCCACCCAAGGGCGTGATTTCGACGAGGCGGGGAGCGGCACGGACCCCGTTCTCCAGGCCTGGGATGACTACAAGCGGACAGGGTCGAACGACGCCCGCGATGCGCTGATCCTGAACTTCTCGCCGCTGGTGAAATACGTGGCAGGCCGCGTGGCCGTGGGGTTGCCGGCCAACGTCGAGCAGGCGGATCTCATCTCTTACGGAATCTTTGGCCTGATAGACGCCATCGAGAAGTACGAGCCCTCTAGGGGCATCAAGTTCGAGACCTACGCCATAAGCCGAATCCGGGGGGCCATAATCGACGAGCTCAGGGCGATCGACTGGGTCCCTCGCTCGGTTCGCTTCAAGGCTCGGGAGGTCGAGAAGGCCTACGTCCAGCTCGAGAACACGCTGAAGCGGCCGCCTTCAGACGCCGAGATCGCCAAGGAGATGGGCATCTCTACCGACGATCTCGCCGGCATCTACACCCAGCTCTCGACCGTTTCTCTGGTCGCGCTCGACGAGATGATGTCGGTTGACGGCGAGCGGGGCGACAAGCTGTCGCTGGTCGAAACGCTCGAGGACACCAGGGCCCCGAGCCCCCTCGAGAGCGTCGAGTCCGAGGAGATGAAGGAGATCCTCGCGGAGTCGATCAACAAGCTGCCCGAGCGGGAGAAGATCGTCATTACGCTCTACTACTACGAGGGATTGACCCTTGCCCAGATCGGCCAGGTGCTCGGAGTCACCGAATCGCGCGTTTGTCAGATGCACACCAAGGCCGTCCTGGCAATGCGAGGCAAGATCAACGAGGTGACCAGCGGGGACTGAGCGGCCCACAAAGTAGGGAAACCCCGCCGTGGTAGCCTTCGTCCGTCCCAAAATTCACACGCTCGCTTGCCGCGCACGCAGGATCTCGTGTGCGGCCTTCGGTCCCCGGTCTGCTTTGCGGGTTTTGAAAGACAGTCTTGAAAGACAGGGGTTCTGCGGGCGGAGGAGTCCGGCTCGGCGATAGCCGATCCGGCGTAACCGAAGAAGGAGGAGTACCCATGCCCGTCGTCACGATGCGGCAGTTGCTCGAGGCTGGAGTGCACTTCGGGCATCAGAAGCGCCGTTGGAACCCCAAGATGAAGCGGTTCATCTTCACGGAGCGCAACGGCATCTACATCCTCGATCTGCAGCAGACGATGTCCGGGATCGAGAAGGCCTACACCTTCACCCGCGACCTAGTGGCTAAGGGCGGCTCCGTGCTGTTCGTTGCCACCAAGCGCCAGGTCCAGGACGTAGTCGAGGAGCAGGCCATTCGCGCCGGCATGCCCTACGTGAACTTCCGCTGGCTCGGCGGCATGCTCACCAACTTCCAGACCATCGCCAAGCGCATTCAGCGAATGAACGAGCTCGGCGAGATGGTCGAGATGGGATCTCTCGAGGGCATGACCAAGAAGGAAGCCCTGATCC
>JBOGWV010000291.1:0-7606 GCA_050693975.1 Actinomycetota bacterium | reverse complement strand
GCGGTTACCAAGGAAGCGCTGGAGCGGGACTTCGTCACCGTTGAGATCGACGAGCAGCCGCTGCGAGTCAAGATCGGGATGCGGAGAGGCGAGGTCGTCAACCTCGCTCCCGAGTACGAGGACGCGCGGGCGGCGGCCGAGGCGCTCGGGCTCCCCTTGAAAGAGGTCTACTCAAGGGCGACCGAGCTTGCCGCTAAGTCAATACGCTCGGTTCGCTGAAAACCCGCGAAAAATTCTCCGGTCGGTGGCAGGAATCCGGGCCGGAGCGTCGAATCCTGGCCCGTCGGGCAGCGATCAGATCCCCAGCTACCCGCCCGAACAGGTTTGACGCCTTGCCCCCCAAGGCGCGAGAGGGCCCCTTGCCACCCCACCCGGCGGGGGCCTTCTTGTATCTGGAAGTCTCTGGCTACCCGAGCTTGCCGTCCGCGCTGATATCGACGTTGCCGGCGAGGGCCTTGCTAACCGGACACCCGTCCTTAGCCTTGCCGACGGCGTCGGCGAACCCCTGCTGATCGATGCCCGGCACCTTGCCGGTCACGTCGAGATGAACCGTGCTGATCCTGGGGCCGGCGTCGCCCACCTCGAAGGTGACCGCGGCCTTCACCTGGAGGCTTTCCGCCTCGTTGCCGCCCTTGGCCAAGATGTTGGAAAGCGCCATCGAAAAGCAGCTCGCGTGGGCCGACGCGATGAGCTCCTCGGGAGAGGTGGATCCCTCGGGCCGGTCGGTGCGCCCCTCCCAGGTCATCTGGAGCTCGCCGAACGATCCGCTCTCCGGTGTCACACTCCCCTTGCCCTCGAACAGCGAGCCCGACCACTGCGCGGTTGCGTGACTGACACCCATATTCATCCTCCTGCCTAGGTTTCCAATCTCAGAGCCCTTGTCTGCACTCCTCGGCCGACCCTACCCACCTTCAGCAGATGAGCGAGAACCGGTGACACGCTGGGGGCGGGCACCAACTGGAACCGTACTCACCCTTGCCGTGTATCAATCCAATGAGCTCGAGGCAGACCAGAGTGCAATCCATAGCCCACAAGTCGACCTGCATTGGGCTTATGGGAATCTTCTTCCTCCTTGGTTTACCCGGCTGCCATCGGGAAGACGGAAGGATGGAAGTCGGTGTTTCGACGCTCCAGAGCAAGGCCTCAATGATGGCGCGCATCGTCTGTGGTGACAAGGGAGCCAGTTCCCTCCACCCGAACGTGCGCGGTGGGAACAGGGGGGTAAATCTCGTGTTCGAAAATCGTTCGAAGGCCGAGGAGTTCTACGTGCGCGAGTACGACAAGCCGGACTCGAACCAGGGCGGCTCCCTCGCCTCAGAAAAGACTGTTGTGACTGCCTCGTTTCCACCCGGAGAATTGCTTGTCGGCTGCTTCTCGGGCGAGGCCGCCGACTACTACGCCACCAATCTCCCGGAGTACACGATCATCAATGTGATCGATCCGGGGAACCTCCATTCCCCAACCGATCTGGACTGCCATAACGCAGCTAAGGGCGGGGAGTTTGATGGAGGGCCCAGGCCGAACGATGTGAGGTCCGTAGATATGCGCTCGATAGCGGACGGGATCATGCGCACTACCGTCCCCGGCCTGCTCAAGGATGACGTGCTCAACCGTCCAGGATGGCCGAGGAGCTCATGGCACAGTGAGCCTCGCGTTGTCGTACGCGAAGGTCATCGCGTCGCGATGCTCTCCCTATGGCTCGGATCCCGGTGGACCGTGAGCGTGGAAGCGTGTTCTGGGAGCGGTATCGGCTAGCACTCGACGTCGCGTGGAGGAAACCCGATCGTTAGCGACGAACAAGCTCCACGCGATGGCTTGGTGAGTTCGCGATCAAATCCCTGCAGAATGTCAAGTCGCGTGGGCGGTGATCTCTCCCGCGAGAATCTCCTCGGCGTAGTGGCAGGCAGCCACATGGTCGTCGGAGAGCACGCGCAGCTCTGGATCCTCCGTGTCACATCTCTGCGCCTGCTTGAAGGGACACCGCGTGTGGAAGCGGCAGCCCGACGGTGGGTTGGCCGGTGAGGGGAGATCGCCCTTCAATAGAATCCGTTCACGCGTGGCTTCGATCTCCGGATCGGGGATCGGCACTGCGGACAGAAGCGCCATCGTGTAGGGGTGCCGCGGCGACACGTAAAGCTCGTCGGCCGACGCCACCTCGACGATCTTTCCCAGGTACATGACCGCAATGCGGTCCGAGATGTGTCGTACGACCGCAAGGTCGTGCGCGATGAACAGGTAAGTAAGGTCGAACTCCGACTGCAGCTCCTCGAGCAGGTTGACCATCTGCGCTTGAATCGACACGTCGAGTGCGGACACCGGCTCGTCCGCCACGATGAGGTCCGGATTCAGGGCCAGGGCGCGCGCCAGACCAATCCGTTGTCGCTGCCCGCCGGAGAACTCGTGAGGGTACCTGCCGGCCGCCGCGGTGGGAAGGCCGACGACATCGAGCAGTTTCTCGACTCGCTTGCGCGCGTCTCGCCCGGTGGCGATGCCGTGGACCTTCAGGGGCTCGGCGATGAGATTGCCAACCGCCTGGCGTGGATTGAGCGACGAGTACGGATCCTGGAACACCATCTGCATCCGGCCGCGCAGTTTGCGAAGATCGCGCTGCGAGAGCGTCTGTATGTCGTTACCGTCGAACAGGATGCGTCCCTCGGTGGGGTCGTACAAGCGCAGGATCGTCCGGCCGACGGTGGTCTTCCCGCACCCCGACTCGCCCACCAGTCCGAGGGTCTCGCCCTTCTTGATATCGAAGGACACGCCGTCGACCGCTTTGACATCGCCGACGTGTCGATCGATAACCAGACCGGACTTGATCGGGAAGTAGACCTTGAGGTCCTCGACCGCGACGAGTTGACCGTCGGCCTCCCTTGTCACTCAACCGTCCCCTGTTGGCCTGGCGCGGCCAAGACCTCGACGCTCGGCAGATCCTGGTCAGGCACGGGGTTCCAGCACGCCACCATGTGGTCGGGGCTGTCGATCTCGCGCAACTCGGGCGTCTCCTCGCGGGACCTCTCCGTCGCGTAAAGACAGCGAGGTGCGAACGAGCACCCGACGACCTCTTGGGTCATGCTCATCGGCTGGCCCCCGATCGGTTCGAGCTTTTCCTTGCGTGCCGCATCCAGCCGGGGGACCGATTTGAGAAGTCCGAGGGTGTACGGATGACGTGGTTTCGAGAACAGCTTCTTGGTTGGTGCCGTTTCGACGAACCGTCCCGCGTACATCACGTTCGTGCGCTCGCAGGTCCCTGCCACCACGCCAAGGTCGTGGGTGATCAACACCATGGCCATGTTCTCCTCGGCCACGAGATGCTTCAGCACATCGAGGATCTGAGCCTGGATCGTGACGTCGAGCGCGGTGGTGGGCTCGTCCGCAATCAGGATCTTGGGCCGGCAGGAGATCGCCATCGCAATCATCACCCGCTGTCTCATGCCACCAGAGAACTGGTGTGGATAGTCGTTGAGCCTTCGCTTAGCCGCGGGAATACCCACGCGATCGAGGAGCTTGACCGCTTCCTTTTCAGCCTCTCCCTTGTCCATCTCGAGGTGTTTGCGCAGCGCCTCGGTGATCTGGCGCCCGATCGTGAGCACGGGGTTGAGCGACGTCATCGGGTCCTGAAAGATCATCGCGATCTCCCGGCCGCGAACCTGGCGCAGCTGAGAGTCAGAGAGTTTGAGGAGGTCGACGCCGTCGAAGTTCACCTCGCCGCCGGTCACGCGGCCGGCCGGCTTGGGCAAGATGCCGAGCATCGCCAGCGAGCTGACGCTCTTTCCGCAGCCCGACTCTCCGACGATGCCGAGCGTGTCCCCCGGCTCGAGATCGAAGGAGATGCCGTTCACCGCGCGCACGGTTGCCTTACGAGTAATGAACTGCACGGCCAGATCCGCAACCGACAACAGCGCCATCGCTACGACCTCAGCTTTGGGTCGATGGACTCGCGCAAACCGTCCCCTATGAGGTTCAGGCCAAGCACGCTGATGACGACCGCCGCGCCGGGGAATATCACAAGGTGAGCAGCCTGCTGAAGGCGGCTTGCGTTGTCGGCGAGCATCTTCCCCCACTCGGGCAGCCCGGGCTCGGCAGGACCAAGTCCCAAGAAGCTCAAGCCGGCGACATCGATGATCGCAGTTGCCATCAATAGCGTCGCTTGAACTATCACCGGCGCGAGGGCATTCGGCATGATGTGGATCGAGAGAAGGCGTCGCCCGGGAACCCCAAGCGACCGAGCAGCCAGGACGTAGTCAGCTTCTCGTTGCGCCAGGATCGAGCCTCTAAGCAGTCGTGCGAAGATCGGAATCGTCGTGATGCCGACCGCCATCATGATCTGGAACAGGCCGCGACCGAGCAATGTAACGAGTCCGATCGCCAACAACAGCCCGGGAATGGACAGCATGATGTCCATCGTTCGCATGATGAAGGTATCGACCGCTCCCCCGAAGTAGCCTGCGGCCGCGCCGAGCACGAGGCCGAAGCTCAAACCGAAGGCGACCGACACGAGACCGACGAGGAGAGAAAGCCGTGCGCCGTAGACGACCCGCGAGAACTCGTCGCGACCCTGTTCGTCCAGTCCCATCCAGTGGTCCGCGCTGGGTCCGGCGGGACTGGAACTATCCAGCGGGCCGACCTGCTCCTGGGGACCATAGGGGGCAATGAG
This sequence comes from Actinomycetota bacterium, assembly GCA_050693975.1. GTDB lineage: Bacteria > Actinomycetota > CADDZG01 > CADDZG01 > WHSQ01 > WHSV01. The sequence continues at coordinate 2,952 of JBOGWV010000291.1, read as the reverse complement.
CGGCGCGAACACCGCCATGATGATCAGCAGCACGATAAGGACCACGCCCGCGAGTGCGGCCTTGTTGTGCTTGAAGCGATCGAGAGCGTCACGTCCAAGACTCGAGGGTTGCTCGGGCGTGAGCGCCTTGGCTTCGGCTTCACCGATACTCATCGATACCGGATCCTCGGATTAAGGAACGCGTAGGAGATGTCCACGAGCAGGTTGACGATCACGATCAGGACGGCAAAGAACAGGATTCCCCCCTGGAGCACCGCGTAGTCGCGGAACCTGATCGCGTCGAGCATCCAACTTCCAACTCCGGGCCATGCAAACACCGTCTCGGTTAGTACCGCTCCCGTGAGCAGCAACCCAGTCTGTAGTCCAATGATCGTGACTACGGGGAGCATGGCGTTCTTCAGGATGTGACGGCGATCGACAACCCGAGGGTCAAGGCCCTTCGCTCGGGCCGTGCGCACGTAGTCCTCGCTGGTTACGTCGAGCACCGCGGCCCGCGTTATGCGGGCGATGATGGCCAATGGAATGGTGCCCAAAGCGATTGCGGGGAGGACCAAGTGCCTCAACGTGTCCCCGAGCGCGGCCATGTCACCGGCGATGATCGAGTCCAGCACGTAGAAGCTCGTGGGGTGCTCCAGGGAACGCGTGATGTCCAGCCGCCCGATCGTAGGTAACAACCCCAACTTGATCGAGAAGATGTACTTGAGGAGCAGAGCCAGGAAGAACACGGGGAAGCTGATCCCAATAAGCGAGATCACCAGGCTGCTGCTGTCGAGGAAGCCCTGGTAACGCTTCGCGGCAACGAAGCCGAGTGGAACGCCTACCAGAATGGCAAACAGCATCGCCGCAATGGCCAGTTCGAAGGTGGCCGGAAACCTCAAGCCAAGTTCCTCCGTAACGGGCTGCCGGGTCCGCGTGCTCGTGCCCAGATCGCCGGAGAGCACGTTTTGCATGTAGCGCCCGTACTGCACGTAGATGGGTTCGTCCAAGCCGAGCTGCTCGTTGATCTCCTCGATGTCCTCTTCGGTCGCGCGCTCGCCCAGCAAAGCGATCGCCGGGCCGCCGGGCAACGCTCGCACGAACGCGAACACCAGTATCGACAGACCCAACAGGATAGGGATCGTCAATATCACACGTCTCAGTGCGTAGTTGAGCATGTGCCGAGAAGGCTAACCGAGCGATAAGTAGTGAGCGGGACCTCGGCGCGAGGTCCCGCTCACTTCAGATCACCTCGAAGTTGTTACTCGACCGTCACGAGGCTGAACGGTTCGAGGCTCACCGGGCTCGTCTCGTACCCGGTCACGTTGGCGGCGAACGCCAGACCGGGCTCGGTGTGCACGTAAGGCAGACCGGGGAGGAAGTCCATGATCAGACGGTTCGCCTCCTCGTACAACCCGACCCTCGCGTCCACGTCCGCCTCGGCCTCGGCGGCATCGAGTGCGTCGAAGATCTCCTGGTTGTTGAAGCCCCATGCAGGCTGCTCGGTCTGGAAGAAGGTTCCGATGAAGTTGTCGGGGTCACCGAAGTCTCCTGTCCAGCCCAACAGGTAGAGGCCGTAGCGCCCGTTGTCGACGTTGTCGAGATAGTCGGGGCTCCACGTTGCGCTCTTCTGCTCGATCTCGAAGCAGCACTCCTCGAGGTCGGCAACCATGGCCTCGAAGTTCGCCTGCGGATCCGGCATGTAGGGCCGCTCGACGTCGGTCGGATACGCGAAGTCGATCTTGACAGGCAACTCGTAGCCGGCGTCGGTGAGAATCTGCTTTGCCATGTCCGGGTCGTACGCATACTCAGTGACATCCTGCGCGTAGCCGAACAACTCTGGCGGCATGAACTGCGTGGCGACCTCGCCCTGGCCCGCATAGAAGCCGTCGACGACTTCCTGGCGGTCGATAGCGTGGGCGATCGCCTGGCGCACCGCGATGTCATCGAGCGGTTTGACGGCCTGGTTCATGCCGACGTAGGCGACGTTGAAGGCCGGGCGGTTGAGGAGTTGCAACTGGTCATCGTCCTCGATGGTCGGGTAGTCCTGCGGGTCGACCAGGTCGTAACCCTGGATCTCTCCGCTCTGCAGTGCCTGGAGGCGAGCGGCCGGGTCCGCGATCGGTTGGAAGATCAGCTCGCCGATGTTGCCGGGAGCGTCACCCCAGTAGTCCTCGTTGCGGGTCATCACCAGGCGGTCGCCGCGCGTCCACTCTTCGAACATGAAGGGACCGGTTCCCGTCGGGTGCTCGGTCGCGTAATCGCCCGAGGGGGAGAAGATGCCTTCGGCGTCCACCTTGCCCTCGTCGGCGTTGTACTCCTCGAGGGCCTTGGGGCTCGCCATGGTGAAGCTGGTCAGGGCGAGGGCCGGAACCACCGAGACGGACGGCTTGGTGAGGTTGAGGGTGACCACGAACTCCTCGGTAGCCTCGCAACTCTCGTACAGCGAAGGCGTCTTCCCGTCGCTGAACCCGCCGAACACGGTCTGCCAGTAATAGCTGGCCGCCGGGTTCTGGAAAGTGCCCTTGAAGTTGTACCAGCGCTCGAAGTTGAAGCAGACGGCATCCGCATTGAAGGGCTCACCGTCGTGGAAGGTCACATCCTCTTCCAGGTTGAACACGATGCTCGTGGCGTCCTCGGAGATCTCCCAGTCCGTGGCGAGGCCCGGAACCACCTCGGTGCCCCCCGGAGCAAGAGTGACGAGGCCCTCGAACATCTGGTCGATGGCCCGCAGCGACTCGCCGTCGGACACCAGGGCGCCGTCCAGTACGACGGGATCGGCCGAGGTTCCGAACGCCAGGGTTGCGTTCGCCTCGCCTTCTTCGCCGCCGCCACCGCCGCCGCTCGGTTCTTCTCCGCCACAGGCGGCCGCGAGGAGACCCAGCGCAGTGAGGAGCACCATCGCTCGCCACTTCCATCCTCTACCAACTGAACGCATGAACAGCCCTCCCCCTATTGGCGGGCCACCATGGCCCG
>JBOGWV010000290.1:0-8739 GCA_050693975.1 Actinomycetota bacterium | reverse complement strand
GCCAGCGAGACGTGAAGCTCGAGGTTGGCGAGGTTCGACGCCCACACCAGTCCCGCCTCGCTGTTGAGCTGGCAGTAGTTGACGTCTTTGTTGTCACGCTGCCTGCGCAGGGCGACGGTCTTGATCCACGAGGGCCGGTGCTCGGGGCAGGACTTCTCGTAGAAGAAGGGGCCGGTCACCCCGTTCGGATAGCGCTTGAGCGTGACGGCGCGCTGCTTGAGATGAGGGAGCAAGACGTCGGAGACCGACCGGTAGTAGTCGATGACATCGCCCTTGGTAAACCCGGTGGCGGGATAGAAGACCTTATCGAGGTTCGAGACCTCGAGTTTGCGATTGCCGACGGTGATCGCCTGTCCGGAAGAGCCCACAACCCCCTTAGTACCTCACCGGGCCGGGATTAGCATGGGTTCGTGCCCACCTCCGAGCCCATCCTTCACGTCGACATGGACGCCTTCTACGCGTCCGCGGAGGTCATCAGGGACCCCTCGCTCAAGGGCAAGCCGATCATCGTGGGGGGCCAGGGGGGCCGCGGTGTGGTGACCTCGGCGAGCTACGAGGCCAGGGCCTTCGGGGTGCGCTCGGCGATGCCGATGATCACGGCCCAGCGCCTCTGTCCCGGCGCCATCTACCTGCCCAACGACTTCACCGCCTACCAGGAGCTTTCGGTCAAGATCCGGGAGGTCTTCACCTCCTACAGCCCGCTGGTCGAGCCGCTGAGCCTCGACGAGGCCTTCATCGACGTCGCCGGCTCGGTAAAGCTCTTCGGCTCCCCGGTCGAGATCGCCACTCGTATCAAGGCGGATGTGGCCGCCGTCGGGTTGCCCTGCACCGTGGGCGTTGCTCCCAACAAGTTCCTGGCCAAGCTCGCCTCCTCGCGTGGCAAGCCCAACGGGCTACTGGTGATCAAGGCCGATTCGGTCACCGAGTTCCTCAATCCCCTGCCGATCGAGGCCCTGTGGGGAGTCGGCGCCGCTACCTCGGAGACCCTGCGCCGGCTGGGCCTGAAAAACGTCGGCGACATCGCGGCGATGCCTCGCCGGACCCTGCAGCGCGCGGTGGGGGACTCGCTGGGGGCACATCTACACCTGTTGTCCCAGGGGGTCGACGAGCGTCCGGTCACCCCCGAGGAGCCGGCCAAGTCGGTTGGCTCTGAGGAGACCTTCCTCCGGGACCTCGACGACACCGCAGAGATCCTCCGTGAGGTCCTGAGGCTCTCCGATCGCACCGCCTCTCGGATGCGCTCCAAGGGCCTGTGCGGCCGCACCGTGACGCTCAAAGTGCGCTTTTCGAACTTCAAGACCATCACCCGCTCGCACTCGCTGGAAGGTGAGCTGGACACCCCCGCCGAAATCTATGCAGTGGCCAAAGCCATGTACCTCAAGCTCGATCCCGAGCGACCTCGCATACGGTTGCTGGGCGTGTCCGTGTCGTCGCTGGCTCCAGGTCCCCCGCGTCGCCAGCTCCTCCTAGGAGACTCCTCGAGGCCGTCTTGGAACGAGGCCTCTACGGCGGTCGACGATATCCGTCGCCGCTTCGGAGACGCCGCCGTAACACCGGCCACGCTCCTCGACCGGTTGCAGAATTAAGGAGAGGGTATCTAAAAGGGCGTTGGCTTATCCGCTAGCCTTCCTATAATCGGAGGCATAGTGCCGCTGTCCGAGCGTGAGCAACGCATTCTCGAAGAGATCGAGAAGAACCTCTACGACGAGGATCCTCGCTTCGCGCGCGCGACCAGGCGAGTTACGCCCCGCTTCAACCGCTCTCGGCGAGCTCGCATCGGGGCCCTGCTCTTCGTGATCGGCCTCGCACTGCTGATCGCCTTCTTCGCAACGCAGCTGATAATTGTCGGCGTTTTGGCCTTCGGTTCGATGGTTGCCGGCATCGTTTTGGTGCTGGGATCGAGTTCGGCACTGGTCAACTCCGGCCGCGAGGGCGGGCGCGATGCGTCCGCCAAACTGAAGGGGTCCTTCAAGAGCTTTGAGCAAAAGATTCGCAATCGTTATAAGCGAATCTAAAAAAACTTTCCCGCGAACACCGTGTATCTGTCCTCAGGGGTTGCCGCGCATCGAGCGGGCGCGCTAGATTCCGTGAGCGGGTAATGAATCTAGCTGGATCACCCGGCAAGGTTCGCTGCCGGGGGATATCTTTCGTTCACGTTGTTGCGCTTCTTGAGACAGGTGGAGGTTCGCGCGTCCCTATGGAGGGTTTTACTGCAGACCAGGCATCTCGCTACACGGGCTGTACAGCACACCAACTGCGTTACTGGGATCGCATCTCTCTTGTGAAGCCCAGCGTTCAGAAGACCGGTGGCCGGCCGGGTGTCAAGCGCCTCTACTCCTTTCGTGACCTTGTGTCTTTGCGCGTAATCAAATCGTTGCTCGACGGTGGCATGAGCCTGCAACGAGTTCGCAAGGCGATTGAGTTCCTGCGCAAGAAGGCCGGTCTCGACCAACATCTCAGCGATCTCAAGCTGGTAACCGATGGCAACAGCATTTTTCAAATCGCCCGCAACGACGGTGAGATTCTCGATGCGCTACGTCAGGGCCAGATGTCGTTCTTCCTCGCGATCGACGACGTTGCTCGTAGCGTCGATTCCAAAGTTTCTCACTATCTCTACGATCGCGAGGAGTTCGTGGGCGCGCTCGAGAAGGTCGAGTCTCAGCTCGCGCACCAACTTGATATGCGCGATCGCAATCTGCGCGCGGTGCGTTAGCGTCTCACTACAACAAGCTGCGATTCGCCAACCGAGCGCGCAGCCTTGGTTTCGAGATGGTGACGTTTCGGCGGGCGATCAGTGCCGTCGGCGAGAATAACCGTCTGAGCCGCATCCACCACGACGCTCGTCCCCACATCGACTGCCGGAGTGATCTGGCCAACCGGCGCGCCTCTGAGGCCTGCTCGTCCGTGGTTCCCTGCGCGGAGTACTCGGCTCGCTCGTAAAGCAGGGCGAGGCGGCCGGAGTGATGCTCTCCGGTCCTGCCATGACGCACCAACCGAGACGCGTACACGATCGCCGACTCGGACGGCGCGCGCGGCTCGGCGAGCTCGGAGGCGTCGTCGAGGAACTCCGAGAACGCGGCAACGGTCCTGTCCGATGGGGTCGCGGCCCGGCGGTAGCGACGTCGCACCCGCAGTGCCTTGAGCGCCGGGACGACCGCCAGGAACAGCACCAGCGCCACCAGCAAAGCCCGAAGGATCACCGAGAAGGTGGCCTGCCAGGCGAAGTCCTCCGCGTTTTGGCTCGTCGGCGTCAAGGTTCGGGGGTCGACCAGGCCGTTGCTGCACTCGGGCACGTCGGGGGGGCAGTTGCCATCCGTCAGCGGGTCGTTGCCCGCGGGATTCGTCACCTGACCAGGATTTCCGTCGGGGAAAAGCTGGGCGAGGGTGCCGCCTCCGCCGACTTCGGCCGGATCGCTCGTGTAGGCGAGCTCGGGTGACAGGGGACGGGGCGTGGGCTCGAAGCGAACCCAGCCGTAGTCTTCGAAGTAGACCTCGGGCCAGGTGTGGGCGTGGGTCCCGCGCACCACGTAGGTGTCGGGGTTCTCGGGGTCCTCGTTACCCGGCAAGAAGCCGACCGAGACGCGCGTGGGATAGTTCAGCTCGCGGGCCATCACCGCGAACGCGGTGGCGTACTGCTGGCAGTAGCCGGTGCGGGTGTCGAACAGGAACTCGGGGAGGTAGTCCTCGGAGTTCTCGGGGGCGGGGACCTCCTGGCTGTAGACGAACTCCCCCGAGGCCTGAAAGCGGTCCTGGAGGGCCACCAGCGGCTCGAAGTCCCCGGTGGCGCCGGCCTGGTCGATCCAGCGCTTGGCCAGCTCGCCGATGCGGGGATCGGTGTCCTCGGGAAGCTCTAGATAGGTGTCCTCTGCCTCTCCGAGACCACCCGCGCTCGCATCCTGCAGCTCGGTGAAGTTCAGATTGGGCTCCACGGAGATGACCTCGTAGCGCAGGCCCGAGACGTCGTTGTCGGCGGCGGTGAGGTGCCGGGTCTCGGCGTCGGTGGTGAACTGATCGGCGCCCTCGGGGACCTCGGTCGGCTTTTCCGCGGCCGGCGCAAACTGGCCCCCAAGTCCCGTGAGCTCGTAGCTCTGGCGCAACGGCTCAGTCAGCTCCGGGGGCTGTTCTCCACCCACCAGGGTGCCCTGCAGACTTTCGGATTCGGACTCGCCCTCGGACCACACCTCGCCGTTGAAGTCGCCAAGCGAGACGAGCCGCCAGTAGCTCGGGCGCTCGGCGGTCACCCTGAAGAGCTCGGCGTCGGTCTGGTCGAGCAGCTGGGGTCTAACGTCCACGAAGGGGTTGACCACGCCACCGGAGCCACCGGAACCGACGCCGCCCGCGGCACCGTCGCTGGGACCGCCCGCGACCGGATTGCGCCAGGTCAGGAGGCCCGAGCCCAGAGCGGGCAGGATCAGGGGGGCAACGATGGCGGCGGCCACCGCGGTGACGCCCATGCGCCTGGCGAGCCGGCCGGTCGCCCCGTCTGAGTCTTCCTCGCGGTTGCTCCAGGCTCCGACCCAGCGACCCCAGGAACGGAGCCGGTGGGTCGACTCGACCGCCCAAAAGGTGAGCAGCGCGCCCACGAACAGCAGCGCCAGAAGCCCGCCGAGCGAGTCCTCGCCGACGATCATCAGAAAGGCGAACAGGGAGGTCGGAGGAAGCGTCGCCAGCAGCGGCCGCCGCCAGCGGAAGGTGGCGACCTCGCCGAGGGTGGCGCAGGCCCACATGCCGGCAACCGCCATGATGACGTAGCCGGGTCGGAGGGAGACGGGAGCGAAGTCGAGGCTGGAGGACTCCGCCGCGCGGGTGATGGAGCCGATGATATCTGCCGCCGCGCTCGGCGTCGGAAGCCCGTAGAGGAGCTCCTCGGACTCGAACACGATGCAGAGGTAGAAGGCCAGCCCGGTCAGCGATACCCACATCGAGAGCAGCGGCCCCGCTCCTAGCCTGCGGCAGGACATGGTCAGCGCGGTGGCCACCAGCATGCCGAGTAGGGCCGGTCCGAGGAACTCGCCTGAGACGAAGAGCTCGCCGAAGGCGAAGAGGGTGACCAGGAGCAGGCCGCCGAAGGCTAGACGAGCTCGGGCTTCCGACCCCACGGCTCTCCTTCCCTTCGCCCCTGCGCCGATGTCATCCAGGCCACCGCCAGCGACTCGTCCGGACCAAGTACCACCGTTCGCACGCCCGAGCGTCCCAGCAGCCTCAGCACCTCCATGGTGTGACGCTCACCCTCCCAACGCGCCTTGGTGGTGCCCGAACCAAAGCGGTGCGAGGGGAAGCTCACCGCGGTCACCTGGCGAAAGCTGCGCCGGCACCTCGAGAGGGCGACGGCGATCTCGGGTGACAGCGTTCCGCCCACCAGGACCAGGGCGGCTTCGACGCTTGCCTGGGCCTCGATCTCGGTCAATCTCATGAGCAGCAGGTCGTCGGCCGTGGCCCGGGCCTCGACGGTCGACAGCTGGTCGAGACAGCGGTGAAAGTGGTCGGCTCCCTTGCTCGCCCCGAACCCCGGCTCCGTCGCCGACGTCAGGCGCCAGCTGTAGCCGGAGCGCAGATAGAGATCGCAGAGCGATGCTGAGGCCTCCACGGCTCGCTCGAAGCTGGACGACTCACCGATTCCGTCGTGGCTGCCGAGGCGATCGTCCAACACGATCGTCGCCCGCGTGTGCCAGGGCGTCTCCTCCTGGCGGATCATGTAGGTGCCCCGCTTGGCCGTGGCCGGCCAGTGGATCTTCCTGAGATCGTCGCCCTCGATGTACTCGCGCATCGTGTAGAAGTCCTCGCCGCTCGAGCCGGTGGGCTGCTTGCGAGCGGCCGAGGCGAGGCTCCGGCGCTCACCCGAGTCGCGCGGCGTGGACAGTCGTTCGACGCGGGGATGGACGAGAAAGCTCGACACGCCCAGGGCCCGCCAGCGCACCCGCGCCAGCCCGAAGGGGTCGATGAAGCTCACCTGAAGCGGGCCCACCTCGTAGCGACCTCGTCGCACGGCCTTCATGACGAAGCCCGCCCTGCGCTCCCCGGAGGGCTCGATGCCCTGCAGGGCGAAGCGGGCGTTGCCCGAGAGCCCCGCGGGTAGCCGGTCCTCGATCAACAGCATGGGGGCGGACCCTCGTCCCTCGTTGCGGGCGGTGACCGACACCCTGACCGGATGGCCCTGCGCGGCGCGCGGTGGGGACACCATCCGCTGCAGATGGAGATCGTGACGTCCGAGCCTCACCACGCCGACCGCCACCAGGACCAGCACGAGCAGGGCGAACCCGATCTGTTCGACGGGCCCGGCTCCGAAGGCCCGGCCGGCGATCATCAGGGCCAGCGAGGTGACCGCGACAAGGTAGCCCCTCGGCGTCGGCACCTTAGCGGCCCGTCACTAAGCCTGCTCGCGCGCCGGGATCGGAACCCGGCCGAGCAGCGACTCGAGAACCTCCTCGGTCGCCGCGCCCCGCATCTGGGCCTCGGGGGACAGCAGGACGCGGTGGGCGAGCACGGGGACGGCGAGGTCCTTGATGTCGTCGGGGATGACGTACTCGCGTCCGCGGCTCGCGGCGAGTGCCCGAGCGGCCTTGAGCAGGTAGAGCGAAGCCCGGGGGCTGGCTCCGAGATAGATGTCGGGGTGATCCCTCGTCGATTCGGAGAGCTCGACGATGTAGTGCTTGAGGGTGGGGGCGACGTGTACGGCGCGCGCCATCTTGATCAGGGTGACGATCTCGCCGGCGTCGGTCACCGAGGTCAGATCCTCGAGCGGCGAGCGACTCCCGTGAGTGTCCAGGATCTCGAGCTCCGAGGTGCGATTGGGGTAGCCGATCGAGAGGCGCATCATGAAGCGATCGAGCTGCGATTCCGGCAGGGGATAGGTGCCCTCGTGCTCGATCGGGTTCTGGGTGGCGATGACCATGAACGGTTGCTCGAGCTCGTGGGTCTCGCCGTCCACCGTGACCTGGCGCTCCTCCATGCACTCGAGCAGGGCGCTCTGGGTCTTGGGTGAGGCCCGGTTTATCTCGTCACCGAGACAGATGTTGGCGAACACCGCTCCGGGCTTGAAGCCGAACGCCCCGGTCGTCTTGTTCCAAACGTTGACCCCGGTGACGTCGGTCGGCAGAAGGTCGGGGGTGAACTGGATACGCCGCCAGGTGCAGCCCATGGATTTGGCCAGGGACTTGGCCAGCATGGTCTTACCGACTCCGGGAACGTCCTCGAGGAGCAGATGCCCCTCGGCTACGAGCGCGACCAGAGAGAGACGAACCACCTCGTCCTTGCCCTGGATCGCGCGCTCGATGTTCGCGGCGATGCGCTCGAAGGACGCTTGAAAGTTAGAGAAGTCCGTCCCATCCCCCGTCATGAAGGCTCCATTCCTTCGGCGTTCGCGACTGACACCTTATTGTTCTCTGGGTTCTATCACTGTAGTAGGTACCTGGTGAAGCCCCCGAGAGGAAGCCATAACCCTAGCAAGGCTTGGCTTTTTTCTGACCCTCGTTCGAGCAAGTAAGTTCTGGCGAAAGCAATCCCTGATTTGTTCGCGTGACGAGGCCGAGGAGGACGCATGGCGGGATGGGGCGACGACCCCGAGTTGGAGCGGTTGCGAGAGCTGGTCGACTCCGGGTGGAAGGTCACCGAGATCACCGAGGACCCCAAGGCCGCGGGAGGACCCGCCGACACCGTAACGGTGACCAAGGAGGGCGAGACCGTTTCGGTCACCTCCGATCATCTTGCGTTCCATCGCTACGTGGAATACCTGCGCGAGGAGCGGGACACTTAGCGACCGGTTGAGAGCACCGGGTGAATGGACGGGCGAGGACGGCGAGGCTGGCTATACTTTCGACATCTTGGGGAGAGTGCTCGTACTAAACGCCTCTTACCAGCCGCTGTGTGTGGTCCCTGTCCGGCGGGCGCTCGTCCTCGCCCTCAGGCAGAAGGCCGAGGTCCTCCATACCAACGGTCACATCTATCGCAGTGAGCATCTCGAGCTGGCCGCACCCACCGTGGTGCGGCTGAATTATTTCGTGAAGGTTCCGTACCGAGCACGGGCGTCGCTTTCTCGCCGGGCGGTGATGGTGCGCGACAACTACGAGTGCCAGTACTGCGGACGGGCGGCGGAGAACGTGGATCACGTCGTGCCGCGCAGCAGAGGAGGCCCCCATACCTGGGAGAACGTCGTCGCCGCGTGCAAGCGGTGCAACTCGCGCAAAGAGAACCACTCGGTAGATGAGGTGGGCTACCGCCTCAAGCGTCGACCCACGGCGCCTCATTCCAGCGTTTGGATAGTGGTCGCGGTCGAGAGCGTCGACCCCAGCTGGGAGCAGTACCTGCGCCTCCCACACCGACTGCGGGCCCGCAGAGGCCGCAAGCTGGAGATCTCGCTGGCCTAGCCCGTCTCATCACCGAGTTGCGGCGAATTCCGGGCCGTCAGTTCGCGTCAGGGCTCGGGCGGCTTGAGTTCGGGCGGCTCGGGCTCGGGCGGCTTGAGTTCGGGCGGCTCGGACTCGGGCGGCTCGGACTCGGGCGGTTTGAGCTTGCCCGCCTTGCGGTCTCGCTCCGTCTTTAACTGGTGGCAGCCGAAGCAACGCGGCTCGAGGTTGCCGGTCGAGCTGGGACCCTTCGCCACGTGGGGTTCGACGTGATCGAACTCGTTGCGAAAGCGATTACCGCAATCCGCACACCGCACTCCGTCGAATTCGGGCGGCTCACCCAACTCCAGGGCGACGGCCACCTCGACCGATGGATCCCGTGACCAGCGCTTGAAGT
>JBOGWV010000289.1:0-10117 GCA_050693975.1 Actinomycetota bacterium | reverse complement strand
TGGCTATTGGCGCGAAGCGGGATCGACATGAGCGCGATCCATCCACCGGCCGGCGGCAGGGCCCCCGGGTGGGACACGGGAGTCGCGGTCAAACATCGCCTCGGGCGCGTAGCCCGTTAGGCCGAGCGGCGAGATCACGCCCGCTCGAGATGGAAGGGTCGACGCGCTGGCGATCGCCCCTGTTATCGCTGCCGATACGCGGATGTTGAGAGACCGCTCCTCGGTCTGGACCCGGACGTCCGTCGCGCCGGCCATCAGCCGAGCCGTGATCCTCTCCAAAATCGGTCCGGTTATCGCCGCGAGCATCGTCGTGTTGAGCTCCCGCGCGAGGGCGGCTGGCTGGACGTACCGGACGGCGCCGCGCTCATCGAGATGTTCGAGCTGATCGACGCGTACCTCGAATCTGTAGTCCAAGGGAACATCGAGGTTCTTCAAGGCTTCCATGAGGTTGTCCGTGAGCGCGGACAACCCTTCCCACTCGAGCGGGTGGTAGACCTCCACCGCAACGCTGAGTTCGTCGCGGCGAGCCAGGAATTCCGGTACGGGGTCCGAGTCCTTCTTCACGTCCAAACCGTCAAGCTCGAACCCTCGAAGGAGGAAGTGTTCGGCGGCGCTTAGCTCCGAAATCGCTGAGGTGAAGTTGCTCTGGGCGCGGGTTCGTAGCAGAACCGGCTGCCTGAAACCGCGGCCGAGGCAAAAGTCGAGCGAGCTCAACAGCGCCGCAAGGTGATCGTAGTGGTCGTTCGCGAGGATGCGATAGAGTTGCCGCTCCGACTTCCGCGCCTGCGGGAAGACGTCAGACGGCCCTCCCTCACGCGTCGGATTCCCCAACGCGGCCGCCAGGTCAGGCAGCTCCCGCAAGAGTTGGATTACGTCGGCGGGGTCGAACAGATATGCGGTCCGATTCATACGCTCTGAGAATAGAGCGCGCTCCTCCCTTCTCGATCTCGGTGCCGATCATTCTGTCAGTCGGGCTACCGGCCTGAACGATGATTCGGAGCAGAGACCTTTTCGGCGCTCGTCCGTGAGATTTCTGTGGGATTTCTCGCGGTAATGAACATTCGTTCGAGTCGAGACCGGGACGAAGAATGATGATCTACCTGCGACTCTTTCTCGTGGGCGGTGACGGGTTCGAACCGCCGACCCCTGCGTTGTAAGCGCAGTGCTCTTCCACTGAGCTAACCGCCCTTCTCGAGGCACAGACTACCGGGCCAGAAAGAATTTCTGCGGGCCGTGGGTCCTCGGGCACGGCCCTTAGACCGATGCAACCGGGAGCCGCGTTTCGAACATGGTTTCCCCGGAAAGCGTTGATATGGACCGGACGGTGACCATACGGTTCTCGCCGGGAGGGTCGAGATCAACAAGGGCGAAACCGGTTCTGTTCTCGATGTCATGAATGGTGTGCTCCGGATCCTGGTTGCCCTGAGCCCATTTCGTCCCCGGCCAGTCCGTACCAGAGGCGGTGATCTCGTAGAGCTCGCCGTACTCGAAGTGGTGGATGAGGCGATGGCCGTGCGCGTCACCCGACATGATCAATGCCGTCGCATCGAGACCCGAAAGGAAGCTCAACAGCTCATCTCGCTCCGCGGTGTAGTCGTTGTGCCACCCGGAGTCCTTGTGCACCTTGTTGCGGAACACCATAGGGGAGGCGATGACACGAAGGGGCGCATCGGACGCCTGCATGCTCGCTTTGAGCCATCGTTTCTGTCGCTCTCCGAGACGAGACTTGGACCGGTTGTCGGGAGCCGAAGGATTCGAAGCAAAGAGTCGGCAGTCGATGCACCAGACGTGGAGGTCGCCCCAACGCACGTCGAAGTACTCGTCGGCTGGATTGGCATGCACCTCATCGAACGACCAGACGGCGCGTGGATCCACGGTCTCTGCCCAACCATTGTCCGCCTGGTAATCGTGATCGTCCTGCCAGAACATCAGAGGGGTTCGCTCGATCAACTTCTCGACCGCGGTGGTCCTCAGGAGTCGCGTCCAACGATCTTGCCAGTGGTCCGGACTGCGGGCGAGCGAGTGCAGATTGACATACCCCCAATCCCCCGCGTGGAGGTAGAAGTCAGGGTCGAACGAAGCGGCCATAGCGAACGACGAGAAATCTGTGGTCCGACCGGACGTGCAAGAACCGAAGGCAAATCGCGCGCCCCGCCCTCGCGCCGGCGTCCTCAGTCTCGCAGTCCGTCCTACGACTCGCTCGGCACCGTTGCCGCAGAACGGACGCCAAAAATACTCACCCCCGGCCTCGAGCCCGTCCACCCACGTGTGAACCGAACCCCATCTCCCCTCCGGCTCCGAGGGACCGATCAGGACCGACTCGGAAAACGTCCGCTCGCGCGCAACCTCGAAACCGACGGACGTCGGGTAGACGGTGCGCGCAGTGAGCCGCGCCTTGAACCCGTCCCTGCTAGGGACGATCCCACCTGCGAACCGGTATGCGATCTGTGGTTTGGGTTGCGACGGCTTCTCGATCGACCAGGCCGCGAAGGAACCGAACCGTGCCTCGCCGCCCTCCCTCGCATCGATGGGGTTTACGAGCACGCCCACCACGCCTGGCTGCAACGCCTGGGGATCAACCGTCGAGAGCTCCTCCGTCCCTCCCTCGCCCTCGACCCGGCCGGTGACGCGATCGCCCTTGACCGTCAGCCTCAGCCCCCATGCGTCCCCTGCTGGAAGCGGCCCGCTCGCCATGATCTGACGGTTCGCTGTTGTGTAGCGGACCAGCCGTATCTCCGGACTTCCAATCAGCAGCGCGTAGGCATGATCGTAGGACCAGCGTGCGATGACCCCGGCCTCCAACTCTCCATCGAGCGAAAGGCTGGCTGAGACCTCGCAGTCCCCCACCTCCATCTCACCCACGACTACCGGCTGCCCCATGTATTCGGCGTGCGAGACCCGGTTCACCGCGTGCCGATTCGGCGTGTCTACGCGTATGGTGCCCTCGCCATTGCGGCGCTCCCAGTGGCCCTCGTATCTGACGTTGATCCAGGGTTCTGACCAGCGTCGCCCGGAACCGGAAAAATCGGACGAGAAAAAGGGTATTGATGGGTCACCCTTGTCGGCGGGATCGCTGGACGGGTCGCACGATGAGGCGACGATGGTGACGCCCGCCCCCAGAGTCCAGCGGCCGATCTCCGAAAAGAAGTCTCGTCTGTCCACCAGATCGCGAATGCTATGCCACCAGCGCCATTGCATCGGCGAGCAGGCTGGGGCGCGTGCAAGAGCATCCGCAGACCCGCGCGAGGGAGAGGCTAGTCTGTCCGCGCACGCCATGTCCGGGGCCAAACGAGGCCCGGCACGCCCAGCCCGAGCTTCATGACTTGGGTGTCTCCTGGGGAGGGCAACGAGGTTGGGGATCGTCGGAGGTGTACGGGCGCTGACCGCCGCGGCGACGCTTGTTGCCGTGCTCGTGCTCGGGTGTACCCAAGGTGGCTCCACACGGCAGTCGCATCCGCGGGATCAGTCCGCGCCAACGAACGAGCAAGCGCCGAAGACCGAGCGGCCACACTTCAAGCCTCCCTCCCTGAAGACACGTTTCGATCATCCCGACGATTGGTTCCAGTCGGCCTGCTCCCTACCGGAGGAGCAGTTCAGACGAATCGCGCGAGGGCACCGGCCGGGCATCTCGCCGGATCTGTACTTCGTCCCCCAAGCACCGAACCTCTTTGGTGGCTTCCAAACCACAACTCACTCGGGACCATGGCCCTACCTGCAGCGGGTACCACTCGTCTTCTATGGACCAGGATTCTTCAGGCGGCAAGGCGCCATCAGCCGTCCCGGCACCACACTCGCAGACGTAGCTCCGACGCTCGCCGAGATGACACAAACCGAGCTCTCGGACAAGAGCGTGGGCCGTCCCATCTCGGAGGTCTTTGCCCCCGTCCGGAGGGAACCGAGGCTGATCGTCGTGCTCGTATGGGACGGAGGAGGCCGGAACGTGCTCGACACTTGGCCGGGTAGCTGGCCGAACCTCAGGCGGATGATGAGCCGCGGGACGTCCATCACCGATGCAACCGTCGGGTCTTCGCCATCGGTCACCCCCGCGGTGCACGCCACCATAGGAACCGGTGCCTTCCCCAGGCAGCACGGGATCGTCGACATGCATGTGCGAGACGGAGACGAGGTAGTGGGCTCGTTCGGGAGCGGCAGCCCGGAATTCTTGAGGATCCCAACCTTCGCAGACCTCTACGATCGTGAGCGCGACAACAGACCAAAGGTGGGCATGTTCGCGTACCATCGGTTTCACGCGGGAATGATGGGCCACGGCGCCCAACTTCCGGGGGGAGACAGGGACATCCAGATCGTCGCGCCCGCTTCTCCGTCGATCACCTTTGTTGCTGAAGAGAGCTACTACCGGTTGCCCGAATATTTGGATGAGGTGGACGGCTTCGACAGGATTCAGCGCGAGGTGGACGGTCGTGACGGCCGGATCGATGGAAGGTGGCGAGGCCGGGATCTCGGTAAACCGGACGATGTTCGTCACAGTCCGGTATGGGTGCGTTATCAAACGAGGATCTTAAAGGAGGTAGTCGAACGCGAGAGCTTCGGCGCGGACCGAATCGCAGATCTGCTGTTCGTCAACTACAAGCAGATCGACGACGCGGGGCACGACTGGAACATGTTGAGTCCCGAGATGAAAGACGTCGTAGCACAGTCGGACGAGGACCTGGGTGAGCTGATCCGGTTCCTCAATCGTCAGGTGGGCCAACGCAAGTGGGCCCTCGTGATGACGGCCGACCACGGGCAGGCGCCCGATCCAATGGCGGCCCGTGCGTGGCCGATCGGCATTTCGAACCTTGTTGAGAGGATGACTCAACACTTCGGGGTTGAAGAAGAGGAGATCATCGACGAGACCCGGCCCACGGGCTTGTGGTTAGACGCGCAAGGTCTTGCGGCGAGGGGCATCACGAAGGGCGAGATCGCCGACTTCATCCTCAACTACCGAATAGAAGACGACACGACCGATGCGAAGACGATCCCTCCCCAATACGAGGAACGGCGACGCGATCCCGTCTTCTCAGCAGTCTTCCCGTCCTCGCAGATGGGGCGCGTATCGACCTGCATCCAGCGGCAAGGTGGCCAATAGAACTGCCCGTGCTGTTTTCGAGGCCGCCCTTCTTGCACCCGGACCGACCACTCGCTCGCGGCTGTGGGAGAAGATGTGAGCCTCGAGTGGTCAGGTAAGCAGACGCCGAAGGCCCTCCTGGCCGTGGCGCATCATCAGGGTGTGGTTGTAGCGAAAGGCGGGCCGCGCCACCGGCGCGAGCACGTTGAGCAGCCTCTTGCCGGTATGAACTTCCTCGTCGAAGACGGCAACGGTATGGCCGTTTCTCTGCGACAACGTCCAGCGCGAGAAGCCGTTGAGATCGCCTCGGAGCCCGGCCTCGATGATTCCCGTGCTCTCGTCGAGCACGGACTGCGAGGTAATGAAACGCAGTTCGTAGGGAAGGGTCGCGCGCGCGACGACCTCGAAGCGGCCCTCGGTAATGCGCTTCACTTCTTTGACTTCCGGCCACCACGCGACGTAGCCCTCGAGGTCCCTGAGCGCCTCGAACACGCGCTCGCGCGACGCTTCGAGCATCCACTCCGACTGAAAGCGATAGAAAGTAAGTTCCTTCATCGATGGGCCGACGCGTACCGGTAAAACTCGACCCTCAGCCAGCAGTAGATGCCCAGGATGAACAGGCCGACGAGCCCAAGGACGTAGACCCAGGTGCGTCCCGCGCCCCAGTCGAACTCGAAGCGATACCGGACCATCGCAAGTAGCTGAAAGGCGCCGAGCAGAAGGAGACCACCGGCGGCCGGCCGCAGCCTGACCCAGTCATCTTCGATGAGCGCGTGGATGGTGAGAACACCCATCGAGATGAGCCACGCGCCGACGGCTCTAGCGGACAACTCGGCGAGCTCCCACGGCCACAACGACTCCGCGGTCGGCAGCGGCAGCACGAACAGAAAGCCGCCGATCGTCAGAAGCGTCACTCCATACACGCCCAGCACCGCCCTGGTCCATTCGGGCAAAGGGGCGAAGCGACCGGGATCCGCGTGGTCCCGGCTCGCCTGTCGCCACCACAACGCGCCCATGACCACCGGCACGACCGCGTAGACGCCCAGCCAGACCCAGGTGACTGCTCGCGTCGAGAACTTGGGGGCGTCGAAGTGAAAGATGTCGATGTGAATCAGGGTCGCGATCAACGTAAGCGTCGTGAAGACGAACACGGCCGGCACCGCTACGCGCGCTCGCTCCCACCTCGTTTCGGTGGCCGCAAGCCATTCGACGGCGACCGCCGCCCAGTAACCGGCCCCCAGGAACGCGGCGGTTGCGGAGGGGTCGATCGTCCACGCGAAGAACTCCTCAGTTCGTTCGGAGAAGACGAAGAGCTGCACTCCGGCCAGAAACACCAGCACGCCGGCGGCGAAAAGCAGGACCCGCATCTCGCGCGATAGCCATTGCGAAGACGGCATGGTGGCCGGTTGAGACGACATGGCTCCGGCTCCCATGTGCTCCATGACATCCTCCAGGAAGACTTCAGGCAGGCCCGCCCGCCTCAAGCATGACGAGGTTCATTGCTGGAAACAACCCCGATGGGCCGCCGCGGTCCTGCTGATGCCTGGCTCACTGCCTGCGGTTCTCGTCGTCGAAGCTCGCGTCGAGATCCTGATCGAGTACGTCCGCCTCGTTGGCGTCGATGGGAATCTTGTGCTTGGGCTCGTCGTCGGGTTCCCCCGTCCACGATCGGGATTGCTCCTCTCGATCCGCCTCCGGAACGTCGATCGGCTCCCGTTTCCTTTCCTTGTCGACCACTGGTATCACCACCTCTGCTGTTCAGCCGTGCGCGAGCGCGTCGAGTTGCACGAGCACGTAGTCGACCTCTTCGGTTGTGCTGTAGTGGCAGAAGCCAATGCGCACCGCTCCGCCAGACTCCTCGAGCCCCAGCGCCTCCATGACCGCGATTGCGTAGTAGTTGCCGGACCACGCGAACACTCCTGCCTCGCCCAAGCGCGCCACCGTGTTGTCCGGATCCTGGTCGCCCACACGCAGCGCGAAGGTCGACGTCCGGTTCGACGCGTCGGGGCCGTAAAGGGTCACGCCCTCGATCTTGGAGATCCCCGTTAGGAACTGGTCGGTCAGGTCTTGCTGGTGGGTGTGCGCTTCCTGCATGGAGTCGACGATGCGAGTGCGTCGGCTCCCCTCGCCCGGCACGAGGCCCGCGAGGTACTCGATACACGCAGCGATTCCCGCGATGCCCTCGTGATTGGCGGTGCCGGTCTCCCAGCGCCACGGCGAAGCGTCGCTCGACGGTCGCACCTTGTACGGATGCCAGGAGTCGAGGAGCTCAGCGCGGGCAAACATCACGCCGGCATGGGGCCCGAAGAACTTGTACGGCGAGCAGAAGAGCACGTCCACCCCGAGGTCCTGTACGTCGATCAAGCGGTGAGGGGCGAAGTGGACGGCGTCCGCGATCACGACGGCCCCCGCCCTCTTGGCGCGCTCGACGACGACGGCCGCGTCGGTGATGGTTCCGAGGGCGTTGGAGGCCAAGGTGAAGGCCACGATCTTCGTGCGCTCGCTAAGGGCCGCATCCAGGGATTCGAGATCCAGCCTGAAGTCATCGGAGAAGTCGACCCACCGCACCGCGGCGCCCGCGTCGGCGGCCGCCGCCACCCAAGGAGCGATGTTTGCGTCGTGGTCGAGACGCGTCACCACGACCTCGTCCCCTTCGCTCACCTCGCGCACCAGCGCCCGCGACAGCGCAAACGCCAGCGTGGTCATGTTCGGGCCGAAAACCACTTCACCGGGCTCGCAGTTGAGAAAGTCGGCGACCGCGGAGCGCGCCCCCTCTACGATCACATCGGTCTCGCGACTTGTCGCGAAGGCTCCGCCGCGATTTGCGTTGCTCATCGCCAGATAACCCGACATCGCGTCGATGACCTCGACCGGAACCTGGGTTCCACCCGGTGCATCGGCAAAGACGGCGGGACGGGCGGCGACCTCTCGCCTCAGCGCGGGAAACCGGCTCCGGATGGACTCGACGTCGAAACTCAATTTTCCCCCTTGCGCGATCGTCGAGACGATCGCTACAGTCGTCCCGCCTCTTTGGCGGCGGCTTCGGCCGCCTTCAGTTGGTCACTCACTATCGACAGTCCCCCGTCCCAAAAACCGGGGTCCGCGAGATCGCAATCCACGATCCGGCCGAGTTCCTCGGGAGGCATTGAGCCCCCCGCCGAGAGCATCTCGAGGTAGCGGGGCACGAACCCCTCACCCTGGTCCTGGTACTGCTTGTAGACCGACAGCGCAAGAAGCTGTCCGTAGGAATACGCGTAGACGTAGCCCGGAGTAGAGATGAAGTGGGGCACGTATGACCACCAAGTTCGGTACCCGTCGGTGATCTCGACTGAGTCACCGAGCATCTCGACCTGACTTTCGACCCACGCCTCGTTGATGCGTTCCACCGGCAGCTCGCCCTCTTCGCGCCGTGCGGTGTGAACGAGATGCTCGAACCGGTTCATCGCGGTCTGACGAAACACCGTCGCGATCGCTCCCTCGACGTTCTCCGCCAGCAGGGAGAGACGTCCGGCCGGATCCTCCTCCATGCCCAACAACCGGTCGAACACGACCGTCTCTCCGAACACCGACGCCGTCTCCGCGACCGTGAGTGGAGTCGACTGATGAAAGATCCCCTGCGTTCGGGCCAGCGCACCGTGAACCCCGTGCCCAAGTTCGTGAGCGAGCGTTAGAACGTCGCGGCGCCGGGCTGTGTAGTTCAGCATCACGTAGGGATGACGCGAGGGCACCGCGTAGCTGCAAAAGGCACCGGGGCGCTTACCCGGCGTGGGCGGTGCATCGATCCAGCGCTCGTCGTAGAACTGTTGCACGAGGTCGGCTAGTCCTTCAGAGAAGGACGCGTAGGACTCGTGCACGATCGCCTTGGCGTCACCCCATTCGACCCTTTGATCGTCGGTCGCCAGCGACGCGCTTCGGTCGTAGTCGGCGAGTCGATCGAGCCCCAGGATCTCGGCCTTGAGCGCGTACCAACGCTTGGGGATGTCGTAACGGTTACGGACCGCAGCGACCAGCGCCTCGACCGATTCGTCGGACGCCTCGTTCGACAAGTTGCGACTCTGGAGCCAATGCCCGTATCCGCGCAGTCGATCGTTTACGGCCTTGTCGTGGAGCAGAGTGTTGAGGATGTAGGCGCGGGTCTTGAGACCGGGCTTTAGTCCGGCAGTGACGGCCTCCGCGGCGCGCCTCCGAACGTCCCGATCGGGGTCGAACAGATAACTCAGGGACTTCTCCAGGCCCACGGTCTCACCGTCGATCTCGATCTCGAGAGCTGAGACGAGCTCACCGAACAGCCGGTCGAAGGCGCTCGCTCCGGTGACGTCCTTCTCGCTGAGGATCTTCTCCTCGGGTTCGCTGAGCAGGTAGTCGCGGTAGCGACGAGCGGAACGCAGGTAGTGGCGGGACTGATCCAGCCCCTCGTAAGCCAGCAACTCGTCGGCCTTATCATCGGGGAGCTTGGCCCACTCGAGCATGAAGAACAACAACTCGGTTTCGATCTCGGTGGTTCGCTCCTGCACCTTTTGCATGAGCGCTCCGAGCGCTTCGTCGCTCATGTCCGCCGAGAACGCCAGACTCGCATACGTGCCCGCGCGCCCCGCGAGGTCGTAGATCTCTGCGAGCCCGTCCATGAAGGCCGCGAGCCGGGCTCCATCGAACTCGCCGATCTGGCCTTTGGACTTTGCCAGCTCGCCGGTCTTGGCCTGAGCTGCGTCCAAGAGCTCATCCACGCCCGCGGCCCCCTTACCGTCGACCAGCGGCTCGAGGTCCCAGGTTGTCTCTTCCACTTGCGTCTCGATATCGACCATGCAAGCACCCTAACCAAGTGGTCCGCACATTTGATTGGCCGCCGGAACAACCGGCCCGTGAGTGACGTTGTAGACCTTGGGTAGTCTCTACCTGATAGCCAATTCAGTCCCATCGAAGTATGTGGAAAGGAGCTGGCAATGGGGAGCTACAGCCTTCCTGATCTGCCCTACGACCATTCCGCCCTGGAGCCACACATCGACGCCAGGACGATGGAGATTCACCACGGCAAGCACCACAAGACCTACG
>JBOGWV010000288.1:0-7173 GCA_050693975.1 Actinomycetota bacterium | reverse complement strand
GTCCTGAAGAGGGCATTCGCCACCGCGGTCACAGATCGGGCAGTCCAATGGGTGGTTGATGAGCAGGAATTCGAGCATCCCCTGCTGAGCGTCGATGGCCTCGGGATCGACCGTGTCCGCCACCATGCCTTCAGTAATTGGGGTGGCACATGCCGGTAGCAGCTTCCCTTGCCCCTCGACCTTGACCAGACACATGCGGCAGACGGCTACCGACTTCATGCCGGGGTGGTAGCAGAAGCGCGGAACGAAGACATTCAGTTCCTCGGCGACGTCGATGAGCGTGCGTCCCGCCGCGGCCTGCACCTCCCGGCCGTTGATCGTCAGAGTGACGACGTTGTCACCGCTCAAGATCGATCCTCCGAATCGGCATCGATCCCCGCGCCCACCAAAGCGCGGCCGTCGGACTCGTAGGTACAGCGGCCCTCCTTGACGTGCGCCTCGAAGTCCTCGCGGAACAACTCGAGGTTGCTTCGCACCGCCCACGCAGAGGTATCACCCAACGGGCAGAAGCAGCGCCCATCCATCCGCTCGCACATGTCGAGCAGCAGCTGGAGATCCTCGGGCCGACCGTCCCCCTCCTCGAGCCGCTCGAGCACCTTGACCTGCCACCACGTCCCCTCGCGACAGGGGGTGCACTTCCCGCATGACTCGTGCTCGTAGAACTGCGCCGCGATCAATGCATTGCGGACCATGCACGTGGTGTGGTCCATGAACACGATCGCGCCCGAGCCGAGCATGGTCCCGGCGCCCTGCAACGTCTCGAAGTCCATCGCTACGTCGAGCTCGGTCAACAGCGGTGCACTGATGCCGCCGGGAATGACCGCCTTGAAGTCTCCTCCGTCGAGCATGCCGCCGGCGAGCTCGAGGATGTCGCCCAGCTTCGTGCCGAGAGGCACCTCGTAGTTTGCGGCCTTGTTGACGTGACCCGAGACCGAGAAGATCTTGACGCCGGGCGACTTCTCAGTGCCCCACTGGCGAAACCAGTCGACTCCGTTCGCGAAGATGTGCGGGAGCGTCGACAAGGTCTCCGTGTTGTTCACGACCGTCGGTTGACCGTAGAGCCCTTTCACCGCGGGAAACGGCGGCTTGAGCCGCGGCTGCCCCCGATGACCCTCGAGCGAGTCGAGTAGAGCCGACTCCTCGCCGCAGATGTATGCGCCCGCACCGCGATGGAGTACGACGTCGAAGTCAAAGTTCGAGCCGAACACCCCACTTCCGAGATAGCCCTTGTCGTAGGCCGATCGAATCGCCTGATCCATCCGGCGCGAGCCGAGCGCGAACTCCCCGCGGCAATAGATGAACGCCTTGGTGGCCCCCACCGCAAACGCGGCGATGATCATTCCCTCGAGCAGTTGATGCGGGTCCTCCTCGAATATCTCGCGGTCCTTGAAGGTGCCGGGCTCGCCCTCGTCGTGGTTGATAACGAGGTACTTAGGAAAGACGTCCTTGGGGACGAACGACCACTTCATCCCGGTGGGAAAGCCCGCGCCGCCTCGTCCTCGGAGCCCCGAGGACTTCACCAGCTCGAGGGTGTCCTCCGGAGACATCGAGGTCACCACCTTGCGGGCCGCCTCGTAGCCGCCGGAGCCCTCGTAGGCGTCGAGCTTCCAGGGATTCTCCGTCTCGGTGAGACGCTTGCGAACCACCAGGGTCTGGCTATCCACCATGCGACTCCTCGGAGGAGTCCAGCTTGGGCCTGTCGGTCACCTTCATGTCCTCGCGCGGCGACTCTCCACCGACGGTGCGGGCGGTGAGGTCGCCCGCGGTGCCGGGAAGGCGTGCTCCCGCCACCGCGGTCTCGTAACTCACCTCTCGTTGCGTCTTGACCGGCTCGCCCCTGACGCTGGTCACGCTCTCCCCGCGCTCGATCCTGTCGACGAGCTCGACCGCCTCCATGGGCGTCACGTTGTAGAAGTCCTCGTAGTTGATCTGCATCGAGGGAGCGCCGTCACACGTGGCGAGGCACTCCGCAGTCTCGAACTCGAACTTTCCGTCGGGCGTGACCCCGCCGGGCTGGACGCCGAGACGCTCGCCGAGAGCATTGATGACCTTGTACGAGCCGCGGTGGGCGCACGAAACGTTGCGGCACACCGAGATCAGGTACTCGCCCGTCGGCTTCTTCTTGAGCATCGTGTAGAAACTGCCCGAGGCGAGCACTTCGGCGGGAGTGAGTCCAAGTAAAGCCGCGACCTCGCGCATCCCTTGGTCGGTCACGTGTCCTTCGATGCTCTGGACGAGGAACAGCAAGGGCAGCACGGCCGAGCGCGAGTTCGGATACTTCGAGACGATGTCCCCTGCCGTGTCGAGGTGCTCTCCGACAAGCACCTTGTTGGTCCCGTTGTTCGAGGTCATCATCTGTCGACGCCCCCCATGATCGGGTCGAGCGAAGCGATGGCAGCAATGAGGTCGGCCACGAGGCCGCCCTTGACCATCGGCGACAGCGCCTGCAGGTTCACGAAGCTCGGATCGCGTACGTGGCACCGGAACGGCGCCGTTCCACCGTCGGAGACGACGAACACGCCGAGTTCTCCGCGCGGCGACTC
The DNA here is from genome assembly GCA_050693975.1 of Actinomycetota bacterium. Taxonomy (GTDB): domain Bacteria; phylum Actinomycetota; class CADDZG01; order CADDZG01; family WHSQ01; genus WHSV01. Next base: position 4,630 of record JBOGWV010000288.1, on the reverse strand, counting down.
GACGACCTCGTAGGCGCTGCCGGGCGGAACCGAATAACCCTGAGTCACCAACTTGAAGTGGTGGATAACCGCCTCCATCGAACGATTGAGGTCGCCGCGGGGCGGGGGGGTCAGCTTGGGATCCATGTTCTTGTAATCGCCCTGTGGCATCTGCTCGACGATCTGGCTGAGCAGGCGCACCGATTGCTCCATCTCGGCCATGCGGACCTGATAGCGCGCGTAGACGTCACCCTGCTCCTGCAGGGGCACCTCGAACTCGAGCTCGTCGTAGGCCTCGTAGGGAGCGTCACGGCGCATGTCCCAGTCGATACCCGAGGCCCTTGCGATCGGACCCGTAGTGCCGAGGTCGTTGCACTGTTCGGCCGTGATGGTCGCAACGCCACGCGTGCGCTCGATGAAGATCGGGTTCTGGCTGATGATCTCCTGGTACTCGCGGAGGCGTCCGGGCATGACCTCGAGGATGTTGCCCATCGCGTCCTCCCAGCCGGCCGGAAGGTCCTCCCAAACGCCGCCCGGGATGATGTAGCCGTGGTTCATCCGCAAACCGGTGACCATCTCGAAGAAGTCGGTAATCAACTCGCGCTCGCGGAAGCCGTAAAACATCAGAGACATCGCGCCCATGTCGAGTCCCTGGGTGCCGAACTGAACGAGGTGCGAGGTCAGCCGGCAGAGCTCGCACATCAACATTCGGATGTACTTGCCGCGCGGAGGCACCTCGGCTCCGAGCAGTCTCTCGACCGCCAGTGAGTAAGCGTGCTCGTTGAAGAACGGCGCAAGGTAGTCCATGCGCGTCACGATCGTTACCGCGCTACGCCAGTTCTGGTCCTCGCACTCCTTTTCCATACCGGTGTGGAGGTAGCCGATGATGGGCTCGCATTCGATTACGGTCTCGCCGTCGAGCTCGAGCAACAGCCGCAGCACTCCGTGGGTGGCGGGGTGCACCGGGCCCATGTTGATGGTCATGCGCTCTTCGTGAGGGTCGTAGGACTCGACGTAGGCACCCTGGCCCTCGCCCTCGATCCGCCGGACCAGCTCGAGCTCTTCGATATTCCTGTCGGTCCTGCTCATGACTGCTTCTCCCCAGACGGGCGAGTGCGTGGCTGTACCTGACCTAGGGCATCGATCTCGGCTCTCGCCGATTCCGCATCAGGAGACTGGCCGGGGCCCTCGACCTGGAGATAGGGCTGTGGCTTGAAGTCGATGGCGATCTTGCCGACCCCGTAATCCTTGCGAAGCGGGTGACCCTCCCACTCGTCCGGCATGAATATGCGCGTCAGGCTCGGATGACCCTCGAAGTGGATGCCGTACATGTCGAACGCCTCGCGCTCCATGAAGTTCGCCCCACCCCACACCGGTGTGACCGATGCAATGGTGGGGGGATCGCCCGCGGCGCGAACGCGGACGCTCGCTCGCTCGCCCGTGTCAGCCTTTAGCAGCTGGCACACGATCTCGAAGCGCGTGGCCTCACCCTCGGTCGAGTCCTCCAGCCCCAGCCGGTCGAGGCCGGCCAGGTCGCGCAGCAGCCAGCCCTCGGCGCGCAGTTCGCGTGCGCGCTCGAGCCACTGCTCCGAAGAGAGAGTTTCGACTTGCATTCAGGCCGTAACCCTCGTCGTTGCGTACTCGCCCTTGCTGATGCGGTCGTGCAGCAGCATGATGCCGTCGATCAACATCTCGGGTCGCGGAGGACAACCCGGAACGTAGATGTCGACGGGCACGATCTGGTCGACTCCCTGCACGAGGCCGTAGTTGTTGAATATGCCCCCGGTGGACGCGCAGGCCCCCATCGAGATGACCCACTTAGGCTCCGACATCTGGTCGTAGACCTGGCGCAGAACCGGCGCCATCTTCTGCGACACGCGTCCGGCAACGATCATCAGATCGGCCTGGCGCGGCGATGCGCTGAAGCGCTCCATGCCGAAGCGAGCCAGATCGTGACGCGGCATGGTCGTTGCCATCATCTCGATCGCGCAACACGCTAGTCCGAACGTAGCGGGCCACAACGAGGACTTGCGCGCCCAGTTGACGAGCTTGTCCAGCTGGGTGGTGACGAAGTTGGCGCCGTAGTAGTCACTTACTCCGCCCATTCGAGACCACCTCGTTGCCAGACGTAAACGTAGACGGCGACGAGCAACCCCACGAAGGTGCCCATCTCGACCAGCCCGAACAGCGCCAGCTCTTCGTAGGCCACAGCCCAGGGATAGAGGAACACCGTTTCGATGTCGAAGATGATGAACAGCATCGCCACCAGATAGAACTTGACCGGGAAGCGCTCGGTGGGCTCGAGACCCTCTTCGGGGACGATGCCGCTCTCGTAAGGCTGCAGCTTTGCCTTGGTCCATTTGCGCGGGCCCAGCTTCGAGCTTACGTAGATCGAAGCGACCGCAAAGACCGTCGACAGAACCAGCAGGAACAGAATGGGGAGGTAGGCGGGAAGACTCATTTATCACCGCCTGGCTTGAGCTCCGCAATCATTTTGAGTGCCTTGAAGAGTCGCTGTTGGTGGCTCGTCGCCTTGGTGTCTTCCAGGTTGCCCAGCATCGTCAACGCAAAGCTCATCACGGTTGCGCTGTTCATCCCAATGGATACCAGCTTCTCCATGAGCCACGGATACCCGATCAGCTTCACGAAGCGGCGGCCGAGCCGGTAGTAGGGCCCATAGATCTGCCGCAGCTCGTCGGTGTACCCGTCGAGCGTCGGCGAGGAGCCGCCTCGCAACGCATCGTCTATGTGGCGCGCGGCGATGCGGCCGGTCTCGTACGCGTAGGCGATGCCTTCGCCGTTGCAAGGGTTGATGAACCCGGCGGCGTCACCGGTAAGCAGAAATCCGGGGCCGTGAGGGGGGCGAACGCTGCCGCCCATGAACAGGCGTCCCGCGCGCGGCCTGCTGCACACGGTCTCTGCGTTGATCTCCCATTCGGGTGGAAGCCCTCCGATGAAGGCATCCTGCAGGCGGTTCAGGTTCACATCCCTCCACGCGCCGTAGGTCGAGAGCAGCCCAACGCCCGCGTTCACCGTCCCATCGCCGACCGGGAAGACCCAGCCGTAAGCGGGAAGCGAGTCGCCCGCGCTGCGCACGTCGAGGTAGGCCTCGAACCACCCCGAGCTCTGCATGGGAGAGGTGAAGTACTGACGGATGGCGAGTCCCATCGGATACCCGGGGTAACGATCGCGCGCCAGGTGCCGCGTGAACTTGATCGCGGCACCCTCGCCCGAGATGACGAACTTGGAACGGACTTCCTCGGTCTCGAGCCCACCCCGCTTGGCCGTAAAACCGCTTACAACGCCGCGATCGAAGGTCGGTTCCTTGACCTCGGTGTTGTAAAGGACCTTCGCACCCTGAGCCTCCGCGTGGTCGAGCACGATGCGGTCGAGGTCCTTGCGCGGCTTCACCAGCCCGTAGTTGCCGAAGTCGTCCAGCGAAGGGAAATCGAGCTCGAGGGTCTTGCCGGCTGCATGCACGCGCAGGCCATCGACCCGCTCCCAAGTGTCGAGCTCGTCTTGAAGGCCCATCTCCTGCAAGACCTTGACGGCACGAGGGGTGAGGCCGTCGCCGCACGTCTTCTCGCGCGGGAACGACTTCTTCTCGCACACCAGGACGGAGTGGCCGCGCTTGGCGAGGTAATGGGCGGCCGCCGAGCCGGAAGGTCCGCCGCCGATAATGGCGACGTCTACCTCGGTGGGCACGGCGCTACCTCCCTTCTTACCTGCGATCGTCGAGACGATCACGAGCCTTCCATCAGCACGCGGGGCGTGATCGCACGTTTGTGAAATCTTTCACGAGCCAGGCCATCCTAGTACCTCACATGACCTCAGAACTCTAGACCCACGGCGGTGCCGTGAGGCTAGCCGCCACCCCCGCCGCCACCGTCGCCACCGCCCGCGGCTTCGCCCACCACGAGCGTGCCCGTCATGGTCGTGGGGTGGAAGTCGCAGACGAACGGATAATCGCCAGGCTCTTCGGGTGCGTCGAACTCGAAGTCGACGCTCGCACCTGGGGCCGCGGTATCACTCGTCTCGAACGCCGCCGCGGGATCCGAGGTCTCCTCCTCGCTCATGTAGAAGGCGATGTTGTGGTCGACCGAATCCTGGTTGTCCAGCGTGCCGCTGACCGCCCCACCGGCTTCAGCCGTGATCTCGTCGGTCTCGAAGGCCAGATCCGCAGCCACGATGGCGTTGGCTCCCCCGCCACCTCCTGGTTGCTCTCCCTCTTCAGCCGGGGGCGGTGCGCCCTCCTCGGTAGTCCCGCCCTCGTCGTTGCCGTTGACGATCAGGAAGCCGATGACCAGCAGCGGTACCAGAAGATAGAGGATCGCCAGCGCGCCCGAGTTGGAACGATCCCGTTCGGCCGCAGCGGCGGCGGGAACGCCGGTCTTGATGACCTCGTCGATGAGCCTCCGGCGCTCGTACATTGCGGCTTGTCCGTCCAGCTGAGCCGGACTCGCGACGCCGTCCTCGGGACGCATGCGGTTCCCGGTGGCGGTGCCGTGGCTGACACCCGTGGTGGGGACCGGACTGGGGGTCGCGGTGGCGGTCGCCGCCGGGGCCGCGGCCGGCTGAGCCGCGGGAGCGGTTTCCGTTGCTGGGGCGGCGGGTGCGAGGCCGGCGTCCGCCGCGGCCGGCTCCTCGGCGG
>JBOGWV010000287.1:0-2364 GCA_050693975.1 Actinomycetota bacterium | reverse complement strand
GCAAGAAGGAGAAGAAGCTGGGCATCAGGGCCAGCGACACCTCCGAGGTGCTGCTCGAGGACTGCCACATCCCCGGCGACAGGGTCCTCGGTGGACTCGACAGGCTCGAGGAGAAGTTGGGCAAGGCTCGCAAAGGAGAATCGAGCGGACGTTCGTCGGGCGCACTTCGCACGTTCGAGGTCACGCGCCCCGCAGTCGGCGCCCAGGCGGTCGGTATCGCGCGCGCCGCGCTCGAATTCGCCGTCGACTACGCCAAGGATCGCAAGGCCTTCGGGGTTCCGATCGCACAGCACCAGAGCATCCAGAACCACCTCGCCGACATGGCCACCGAGATCGAGTGCGCCAGGCTGCTAGTCCACCGAGCGGCATGGCTCGCGGCGAACGGCCAGCCGTTCCACAAAGCCGAGGGGTCGATGAGCAAGCTGAAGGCCGGTGAAGTCGCCGTCAAGGTCACCGAGCAGGCCGTGCAGGTGCTCGGGGGCTACGGATTCATCAAGGACTTCCCCGTCGAGAAGTGGTACCGGGATTCCAAGATCTACACGCTGTTCGAGGGGACGAGCGAGATCCAGCGCATGGTGATCGCAAGAGCGCTGACCTCCTAAGCCCCTTAGCATCGCGGGCATGACCAGAGCGTTGACCCTCGACGATATCTACCGCGTCCCCATCGTCTCCTCACCTCAGCTCTCCCCCGACGGCTCGCAGGTGGCGTATGTCGTCTTCGTGGCCGACCGGGAGTCGGACTCGATGGTTTCGAGGATCTGGCTGGTGCCTTCTGATGGCGCGGGGCGGGCTCGGCCGCTCACCGCGGGGCCCTACGATCGTTCCCCGCGCTGGTCGCCGGACGGTCGCAGCATCGCGTTTACCTCCAAGCGACAGACCGAATCGCAGGCTCAGGTTTTCCTTATCTCCGCAACGGGGGGCGAGGCCCGCCAGCTCACCGACGTCGAGCTCGGCGCCGGAGCGCCCGTTTGGAGCCCCGACGGTGCGAAGCTCGCCTTCGTGGGGACGGTGGACCTCGAAGAGCGAAGCGCTTCCGAGCGCGAGCATGCCCCGCTGGTGGTGCGTACCGCCGACTACAAGGCGGACGGCAAGGGCCTCGTTCGTGGTCTGCGGGGTCATCTCTTCGTCGCCGAGGTGGCCTCCGGCGACACCGAACCGGTCACCTCGGGTGACTACTGGGTCTCCAACCCCGTGTGGTCTCCCGACTCGGCGCGGCTCGCCTTCGATGCGGCGATGCATCCCGATCGGGATCTCGAGCCGGGCACTCACGCTTTTGTCGTGGATGCTGGCGGAGGCGAGCCGCAACGGGTGACGACAGGCACGGGCTCGGTGAAGACCGCGGCCTTCACGCCGGACGGTGAACGACTCCTGCTGTGCGGAACGGATCGCGACGGCGTCGGCCACAACCGTCTGCTCCTGCAGGAGCTTGACGGGAGCTCTCCCCGGGATGTCGCTCCTGGGTTCGACCGCAACCTGATGTTCGGCTCGACGGCCTACCCCGGCGCACCGCCGCAGATCATCGGGGACACCATCCTGTTCTGCGCCCGCGATCGAGGCTGCACCCACGTCTTCTCGGTTTCCCTCGACGGAGGAACGCCACGACGGATCATCGGCAACGCCGACACCGTGGCTTCGGGACTGCACGCGGTTGCGTGGCGGATCGCGTTCGTCGGCGCCAGCCCCCAAGGTCCCGGCGAGATCTTCGTCGCCGAGACAGACGGAGCCTCGCCCACGGATGCTGACGCAGCACGTCGGCGAAGCCCTCGGCTCGGTCGAGCTCAGGAGCCCCGAGGAGCGCACCTTCACCGCGTCCGACGGGACCGAGATCCACGGCTGGCTCCTGGCCTCAGATCGGAGCGAGGCGGACTCGACCGGACCGCAGGCCCAGCGCGGGCCCGCTCCGCTGTTGCTCGACGTCCACGGTGGGCCTCACAACGCGTGGAGCCCGGTGTTCGACGGCGTGCACCTCTATCACCAACTCCTGGCGGCGAGAGGATGGAGCATCCTGCTCGTCAACCCCCGCGGCAGCGACGGCTACGGCGAGAAGTTCTTCGCCGGCGTAACGGGGGCCTGGGGCGTCGCCGACATGGAGGACTTCACCTGCGCGCTCGACGCGCTCATCGACGAGGAAGTCGCAGACCGCGGCCGCATCGCGGTCACCGGCTACAGCTACGGCGGCTATATAACCAACTGGCTCACGGCGCACACCGACTATTTCGCCGCCGCCGTCAGCGGTGGGTGCGCTATCCGGGCGCAAGCCATCTGTTCATCATGGACGGCCGCCCGTCCCATCGCCGCGATTACAACGAGCGGCTCATGGAATGGGTCGTCCGCCACACCCCGTCCACCTAAAGCGTCACTCGG
>JBOGWV010000286.1:0-3190 GCA_050693975.1 Actinomycetota bacterium | reverse complement strand
ATGAGGTCGAGCGCGGGCTCGATGCCGCCGATTGCCTCGACCACGATTTGAATCGAGGGGTCCGCAACGACCTCCCAGGGATCGGTCGTGAACGACCCGGCCGGCAGATCCACCTCACGTTCCTTGGCCAGGCTCCGAACCGCGATCCGTCCTATCTCTATGCGCGCGCCGCATCGTTCTTCGAGCGCCTGCGCGTGGTCCGCCACGATGCGGGCGGCCGCTCCGCCCACCACCCCACATCCGAGGAATCCCACGCTTATGGACTCGTTCAACCGCTTCCTTCCGTTTCTCCGACTTCTCACGATTGGTACCGAAACGTTGTGCCGCGCGCTAAAGCTATCAAGCGGATCCCGCCCTAAACACTAGGAATCCAAGCACCCCCTAGGCGTAAGCTAAAACAATGAGTGCAGAGTTGGGGGTTCGCGAACGCAAGAAGCTGGCGGCCCGCAAGGCTCTCACCGACGCGGCCCTCAACCTCTTCGAAAAGAAGGGCTTTGACGCGACCACCGTCAACCAAATCGCTCAAGTCGCCGGTATGTCACCGCGCACCTTCTTCAGATATTTCGAGACCAAAGAAGACGTGGTGTTTCAAGACGCTCCAAGGCATCTCGAGGAGTTGCGCTCGCTGCTGCGCTCGAGGCCTGCGAGCGAATCCAACGGCGTGGCCCTGCGGGCTGCGCTGCTGTCGTTCGCCGAACTGCTCGAGAAGGAACGCGAAGAGATCCAACTTCGTACGCACCTGGCCCGCGCGGGTCGTACTTTGGCCGAGCGTGCCGCGATTGAGCTTCAGAACTGGCGCCTGACACTCGCCGACGAACTCCATCGCCGATCATCGGATGACGGCTACACGCGGTGTCATCTGCTGGCGGGCGTGGGAGTGAACGTGCTTACGGTTGCGATCTCGCTGCGCGCCGACGAGGACCGCTCGCTGCCCGAACTCACGGACCACTGCTACACACAGCTCGCCGATGTCATCTCCACGTCCTGAGGACGCCTGATTCGGCATCACAAGAGAGGGCAGAGATGGGCGCGAAAGCCTCGTTCGGCCGCCCCCCAGTCGTAGTCTGAGACCATGCCAGAGCTCCCCGAACTGCAGGCCCTCGCAGAGCGCTTGAACGATGCCCTGGCGGGGCGAGCCCTGGCCGCCGCCGAGGTGCTGCAGTTCTCAGCACTTAAGACTGTGAACCCCTCACCTCTGGACCTCGAGGGTCAAACGCTGCAGACGGTGGGGCGCAGAGGAAAGTACCTGATATTCGATTTCGGAAGCGCGCGCGTGCTCGTCCATCTTTCCCAGGGAGGCCGCGTCGACCTCGAGGAACCACCGAAGAAGACCAGGCCGAAGGGAGTCGTCATGCGGATGAGCTTCGACGACACCGTCAGCGTGCTCGTCAAGGAGTTCGGGACCGAGCGCAAAGCCGCCTGGTGGGTACTGGATCCCAACGATGAGGGGCCGCTCGCGGGGCTGGGGCCCGAGCCGCTTGGTGACGAGTTCCAGGCCCTGGTGCTAGAGGGCGAGGACAACCGGCAGCTGCATACCTTCCTTCGCGATCAGAAGGTGGTGGCGGGCATCGGCCGGGGCTTCGCGGACGACATCCTTCACGCCGCAATGATCTCGCCTTTCACTCCCCTTTCCAAACTCGACGACCGGCAGCGCCGCGTGCTGCTCGAATCGGTCCGTGTGGTCATGAGTCAAGCCACCGAGCGAGAGCGCGAACGGAGCGGCGGCCTGCCCGCCAAGATGAGCGACCGCTTCACGATCCACAACCGGCACGGCGAGTCTTGTCCGCGGTGCGGCGACACCATGCGACGCGTATCGTTCAACTCACGCGAGATCACCTACTGTCCGACCTGCCAGACCGAGGGGAAGGTCCTGGCCGACCGCCGTCTTTCCCGCCTGCTCCGCTGAGCGCTCAGCCCTCCGGAGGTGGCGACTCTGTGGTGGGGCGTGTAGGCCCCGGCTCTTCGAACTCCAGAGGAACGTCGAGCCCCAGCAGGTCCTCGAACGTCTCTCGCCTGATGATCTCGGTGGCCCTTCCATCGGCCACCAGAACTACCGGGGGCCGGGGCATGCGGTTGTAGTTGGACGCCATCGAATAGTTGTATGCGCCCGTTGCCGTGACACACATCAGGTCGCCGGTGGTCACGTCGGCGGGGAGCTTTGCGTCCCTGACGACAACATCTCCGGACTCGCAATGCTTGCCCGCGATCGTGATGACACCGTCATCAGGCGCGGCGACACGATTGGCAAGCAGCGCCTCGTGGCTCGATCCGTATAGAGCCGGCCGGACGTTGTCGCTCATGCCCCCGTCCACCGAAGCGTAGGTCCGGCCGTCGGGAATCCGCTTCACGGTCCCCACCGTGTACACGGTCAGTCCCGCGGGGCCGGCGATACTGCGGCCGGGCTCGACGAAGACCTCGGGAAGGGATAGCCCGCGCTTGGCGAACGCTCCCTTCAGGTCCTTGACGATGCCGCGGGCGACTTGACCCGGCTGAAGCGGATCCTCCCACTCGACGTACTGGATCCCGAAGCCTCCGCCCATGTTCAGCTCCTTGACCTCGACCTCGAGTTCGTCCGTAACCTGGGCGGCGAAGTCGCTGATCCTCTTGATGGCCAACTCGAAGCCGGCGAGATCAAAGATCTGAGATCCGATATGTGCGTGCAACCCGGCGAACTCACAGCCGGGTACCGCCATCGTGCGCCGTACTGCGTCGAGAGCGACGCGCCCTCGTAGAGTGAAGCCGAACTTGGAATCCTGTTGGCCCGTCTGCACGTACTGGTGCGTTTGTGCCTCCACACCCGGAGTGACGCGCACGAGCAGCTTGGTCTTGAGCCCGAGCTCGGCGATGCGCGCGATCTCCTCGAACGAGTCGACGACGATGCGCCCCACGCCGGCATCTCGCGCCAAGACGAGCTCGTCGGGCGATTTGTTGTTGCCGTGAAACACGATTCGTTCGGCAGGGAAACCGGCGGCTTGGGCGGTGGTGAGCTCGCCGCCGGTGCAGACATCGAGCCCCATGTGAAGCGAGTCGATCAGCTGACACATCGCCACGCAGAGAAACGACTTGCCCGCGTAGAACACTCTTTGAGGGTCGCCGACTTCGGAAATAATCGACGCCGCATTCGACTCGATAGTGGTCCGGTCCATGAGCATCAAGGGAGTGCCGAACCGCTCTGCGAGATCGGCCACGT
>JBOGWV010000285.1:0-3222 GCA_050693975.1 Actinomycetota bacterium | reverse complement strand
GGGTTCGAACCGCCGACCCCTGCGTTCTAAGTGCGACCCGGCGGAATCCAGCTACCAGGGAGAATCCGCGTTTGTCCTGGTCACCGTCGCTTTTCGAGGTGTCGCGGTTATTCTCTCGATTGCCTGGTTTTGCGCTCGCCCGCGGACTATCCGCGGACTGGAATCGAAGACGTGATCTCTGCGCACACACGCGCAGGGCGAGGTCTTGTGAACCAAAGAGGTTTTACGCGCTACAGGTCCTCGATCGTCTCCCACCTCTCGCTGAGCGTGGGCACCACGATCCCCAAGCCGAGGTTCTCGAGGAACACAGCGAGGACATCGTCCTGTTCCGTGGCCGATCGAGAACGGATCGCTTGAAGGCCCAAAGCGTGGGCGGATTCTCCGATGCTTCTGGTCACGGAGAGGTCTTCACCGACCAAGTCTGCCCGGGCAGAGCCAAGCTGCTCCAAGATCGAAGCATCGGTCAAGTCCAGGACACGATCGAGCTCGACGCCATAGTTGAAGAGATGGCGTGGAAGCAGACCCTCGGGTCCGATCGCGAGCCTGTTCCCCGCTCTTAGAAACTCGGCCACCGCGCAGGCGCGCGTCGTGCAGAGATAGAGCACGGGAAAGCTCTGAGGGAGGTTGAACCGACCACCGCGCCGGCGAGCTCCTTCGCCGCTTAGAGGGTCATAGTTGGGTGCCTGTTGCCTGAAGCCGTCGCCACGATAAGGCTTGGTGGGAAGGCCCGCCATGAGGGCCGGATCGAGATCGGTCATGCAGCGACGATCAAGCAGTGACGCCCTCTGCCAGGGCCATGATCGAGTCGATTACGCGCTGGTACTCGCCTCTGGCGACGATGTCGAGGGGCTTCTCGTAGGCCAGGTCCGGATTAGGGCTCCGCAACCATAGGCGGGCGGGCTGCTCCCTCAGTACCCCGCGCACCAGATCGACCACAGCCTTCAACTCCAGCAGGCGCTCCTCCGAGTCGCGCCTGGGCACGCTGCGAGCGGACTGCCAGCGTGTGACGCTACGGGGGCTCGTGCCCAGCACCCGGGCGATGTCGGTTCCGTCGACAACCTCCCCGTCGAGGAGCCGGTCCAGCAGCACCACAACCTCAGCCAACCCTCCACCTTCTGACATGCTTGTGATTCGACAGCCTTATGACGTTATTATGGCATAGATATGTCGCTTGAATAGGAGGCCAAATGAACTGGGGTCACGGGTTCGTACCCCGCATCCACGCTGGCAACTACCATCCCATCGACCGCTCGTTGGAGCCTCCGACGCTCGATGGATCCCACTTGGATCTTCCGTGGGCGATCGTTGAGGCCCCTTGGGCCCTAAAGGGTCCTCCCCTCCTGGGGCACCTGCGGGACTACGGCACCCAGGTCCTCGTCGACACTCAGGCTTGGCGATACCGGGAAGCTGCCACCTTCTCCGTGCCCAAGTACACCGACATTCCCTGCGCTCCTCCAGCTCCATTGACGGAGCTGTCCGACGACGCCTTGAAAGATTTCGTTCGGGGAGACCTTTCGGTACAAGAGCAGATGGGTGCCGACGCCTACATCGTCCCAGGATCTATCCCGCGCCGACGCGGCGATGACTCCCTCAAGTGCACAATGACCGCGGTCCATACGGCATTGGACTTCGTCGGCAACGGAGTCAAGCCAAAGCCCTTGATCGGTTTCGCTGGTGTCCACACCTCGGACCTCGATGGCGCATACCGGCTTCTCGACGAACTCCCCTACTCGCTGGAAGCGCTCTACGTTCAGGTCACTCCGCTCACGCCGATGACCGATTCCCCTGGAAAGCTGGTCTCCCTAGTGCCGTGTCCAGAAACGTTTGCGCGCTTTGGAAGAAACTGACGGGAATGTAACTCGATGCGGCGACCTGACGGGGAGCGCGATTGAGGTCCATCGAGCGCGCTCTCTCGATAGAGGGGCGAGCTGCGTTGCCGGGACGCGTTCGACCAAGAGGTCCTTGGGTTTGCTTTGTGAGAGCGGGCCGCGCTCGCTTACGCGGCGCGCGGTTTTCGCTCGCCCCAGCGCCGTCCGGCCTCGGCTCGCACGCGCGCCCGTTCTTTGCGCTGTGCTTCCAACAAGCGTGGGTCTCTCGTATTCTCGTTGCGCCAACGGCAGTGCTTGTGCAGGGCGCGCGACAACGCCTGGTGGCTGCGGGGGTAGGAGTTAGCGAGCACGAACTCGCGCAGCGGGCCGAAGTGGCACTCGATGGGATTGGCCCACGACGTCGAAGTCGGGGTGAGGCACAGCTCGACGTTGTTATCAGCGCACCACTGTCTGATCTTCGGGGTCTTGTTGACCGCCAGGTTGTCCAGGATGACGTAGACCATCTTGTCGTCGGGGCGCTGGTCACGGATGCTCTTTAGCGCCCGCAGCACCGCCCGCTGAGACTTCTTGCGGTGCAGCACGCCCCACAGCGTGTCGTCGCCAACCGAGTAGCAGGCGTGGAACTGCGACGTGCCGAGCTTCTTGGAATAGTTGGCCGGCAGGCGCTGCGGCTTGCCCTTTTCCGACCACGCCGAGCCGGGGTAGGGGCGGACGGCGAGGGGGCCGAACTGGTCGAAGGCGAAGGTGCGCTCGGGATGGTTGTTGATGACCTCCTCGATGCGGGCGCACTTGGCGTCGTAGTCGGGGTCGTTGGACTCCTTCCACGTCTTGGTCTTCTTGAACGTGATGTCCTCCTCGGCGAGGACCTGACGCAGCCGCTCGGCGCTGATCGTTACCTTGCGGCCTTTCTTGGTGGCGAGGTAGCGCGTGAGCTTGCGGATGCTCCAGCGGGTGAACGGCTGGCCCAACGAACGCGGGCGCTTGCTGGCGACCTTGACGATGAGGGCGCGGTCCTCACGCGAGATCCGCCGGGGCCGTCCACCCGCCCATTTAGGGTCCAGGCAATCGAGCCCCTTGTCGTTGAAGGCGTGGATGACCTCACGCACCCGATCCTCCGAGGTGCGTACCAGGTTGGCGAGGACCCTGACGTTGTTGCCTCCCGCGGAGCCCAGGATGACCAGCGCTCGTCGGTACGTCGTCGCCTTGTACTTGTGCCCCCGGCGCACGATCCGCAGCAGACGCGCCCCTTCCTCGGGCGTCGGTCGCCGGACCTTCACTCTCTCGGCCACTGATCGCCTCCTTACTCTGCCTTTTGGACTGAGCCCCAGACTGGCAGCGAAGGCCGCTCAGGTGGCGGATTTTCGCGTGCAGAAGTTAGTGGTCACGGCACTAG
>JBOGWV010000284.1:0-3378 GCA_050693975.1 Actinomycetota bacterium | reverse complement strand
GGCAATTCGGGGGCTAGGTACTCCGGATCTCGTCACCGACCCGGATCTTGCCGCCCACAATTATGCGAGCGCGTATTCCTCCGTTATCGATCATTGGTTTGAGTAGCGGTTTGCCTGCGAGCCGCTGGAGGTGCGCACAAGGCGGATTCTCCTCGAGACCCTCGAGCTGAACCTCTCCCACCGAGAAGCGCCGTCCGATCAGACTCGAGAGTGAAACGCCTTTGGTCATGAGATTGCGGCGCATGTCCTCCGGATCGATGTCCAGGCCCTCTGGGGCGCGCCCAGCTTCGATACCCTCCGCTGAAAACAAGGTCACCTCGAGGCTGGGGTCATGCCCTTCGTCGCCGGCGTCGAAGTAACGGTCGCCCTCGAGGCCCTTCCCTGTGATCGCTCCGACCTCTTCCACGGGCTTCATCGGCGCGCCCGCATCCGGGCCAATAAAGATCTGAGCTACCAGTCCACTTTGCACCCCCCGAACCTATTACAAGCACTTGTCAACGATGCGTTTGGCTTGGTTCGAGAGGCCAGCTGGTCAGTTCTGGCATCCCCCCCTCATCGGTGGCTTCTTGGAGGTGGGAACGAGCACGAATCTTGAGCTAGACATCGAAGATCCTCCAGATTTCGGTCGTTGGATGGCGACCTCCACTGCTCGTCCAACAAACCGGGCAGCAAGGTGCCCTCAGGTCGCCGGCACCGGTCGCGGCTGCGCCGCGGGCCGCGCTTCCGGATGCTTCCACATCTCGTATGACAGCGGCCACAGTGCCACGATGCCGGCCGCTCCTTGCAAGTAAAATTGAACCGCACCCAGGGGGACGAAGCGCGCGGCGGCCATGCCGATGAGCGCTACCACGACGAGTCGGGTCACGCCTCGTCTCAGCACCTGGCTGTCGGCTATCCCCCTCGCGAAGCCGAGTACCCCGAGTCCAAAGGTGATCCCGCCTGTCAAAAGAATGGGGACGAACCACGGAAACAGCGCGGTCTGGACCGCCTCAACGCTGGCACCAGTCTCTGCGGCCGCCAGCGCGGCGAACTCCATCCCAGGCAGTATGGCGAACAGGTTGCTGCCCATGACGATGAGCGGAAGTGCGAGGACGCTCCAGCGTTCGTCGCTCGCATCGCGCAGGTAGCTCCGAATGGCGATGAAGGCAAGCGCTGTGAGCCCGGACCCCACAGCGATCGTTAGGTGCGAGAGCCCCCAGCGCGTCATGCCGGTGGCGACCGTTGCAGCGATCGTTGCCTCATCGGGGACCGCGGTATACGGATGCCAGGCGAACCCGGCCAACAGCACCGCGGGAGCAATGGCAACGATGGCCGCTTTGAGTCGGGCTCTCGTCGCCTCAGTTTGTGTCATTGTTTCCGCACCTTTCTCCTGGGGCACGCCCTGCTCCCAGAACCCGAAGTGGATGTCCCACCATCCTGCGGGTGACCTCGATCATTGCGCCCCGGCTGGTTGACTCCTGCTCGTCGATTTCTCCGATTGGTGAGGAGGCTACGACCGGCGGGCGGGGCGGGAAATCGGGAGTTCTCCCCATGCCGCGAGCCCGTGCTGCATCGCGAACAGGGTCGCCGCCGCGCGCGTTGACACGCCAATCTTCCGGTAGGCGTTCTGGATGTGTCGGTCGGCCGTCTTGACCGAAATCCCGAGTGCGCGTGCGACCTGCTTGGTCTGAAAACCACGCGCCAGCAGGCCGACTACTTCGGCCTCACGGTCGGTCAGCCCCGCCGCGCGCTCGATCCGCGGGGCCGGTTGCCCTGACGCCTCGAGCACAGCGGCGACAGCATCGACGTCCAGTCGTCGGGCGCGGGCTTCCTGGGTGAGGATCTCGCCCGCTTGACCTGGCGAGAGCGCCTCGCGGTGCGGCCGCGGCTCGGTCATCGCGTGATAGGCGTCGGCGGCGGCGAGCAGGCGCGCGGCCGACGTGAGCGCCGCAGCGTCCATTCCTCGGTGGTAGCCCGAGCCATCGAGTCGCTCATGGTGGGTGGTCGCGACCGGCGCCAGCGCGGCGAGAAACGGTGAGCGGCTGAGAACGCGTTCGGAGTGATACGCATGCAGCCTGACGCGCTCCCATTCGTCCGAAGTCAAGGGCCCGGCCTTGTGCCAGATACGGACCGGGACCGCCACACGCCCTACGTCGTGCACGAGCGCTCCTCGCCGAATCCTCACGAGGTCAGCGGGCTCGAAACCGCACCGCTGCGCCGCCGCCGTCGCCAGCTCCGCCACTCCGGCGGAGTGACCGACCAGGTACCGGGAGGCGAGGTCGGCGAAGTCGCCCATCGCCGCCAGCGCGCTATCGATCGTTTCGCCCTCGAGGGTCAACCGCGGGATCGGCTCGCAGGCCAGCGTTTCCTCCCATGCCGCTGAATCGGCATCGAGGGCAAGGATCTCCGTGGCCTCGTCCGCGAGCCGCTCGGCTATGTCGGGATCGAACGCGCCGCCAGCTCGTTCGCGAATAACGCGTGCGGCGAACTCCTCGCCACCCAGCAGGCGTTGGAAGGCGGCGTCTCGAGCCACGTGAACGATCCGCACGGGTAGCGGAATCTCCTCGCCGCTGGCGCGACCGGGTTCGCCCTTGCCGTCCCAACGCTCGGCGAGATGGGCGAACAGCGCCTGGACGGAGGCGAGGAGACCGAGCCTGTCGCTAAGCATCTGCCCTACTTCGCATTGAGCAGCAACATGGCCCTTGAGCGCCCTTGCGGCCCTTGGAAGCCCACGTGCGAGCTGAAGGGCGCGTACCGGCGGTGGATTGCCCGGAGGGGCCACCGCTCGCATGAACCCCGCCATCATTTCGGGCCGGGACCCGAACCTAACCGGCGTAGCGTGCGTCGTCAGCGCATCGTCGTCGCCGAAGATCTCGACAGCGGTCTCCGCGCCGGCGGTACAGCCGATGTAAAACAGCAAGCACGCGTAGTAGGTCTGTGACGCCGTCTTCGAGTCAACACCCAAGCGCTCCCCCAGCCGCATTGCGAACAGTGTGCTTTGCAAGCCGTGCTCCAGGGGCACCCCGATGCCGAGGTCCGTCGCCAGAGAGAGCGCCGCGATCACTTCCGCGGCACGGACCCGTTCCTCGCTCGGCGATGCTTCGCCTGACACCCTCCAACAGTACCTACGCTGCGCTCCGCTTTCGCCACACAGCCCGGCGAGAGTGCGCGAGGCTCATCAATCGGCCCTTGACGGCGTCGTCGCTGGATACTGGCCCGAACATTCCCGAGAGGTTCGAGATACCGCGTAGGAAGTAACGGGCTCAGGTTTTGGCTAAGTTGTCTTGACTGCGCGAATCGAATAGCCGTAAGTGCCAAACTGCCGCGCCTTGTCCTCACCTCCGGCACCAGCGAAGGTGTCGATCCGATTCGCAAGTTCGATTTCGACCAGTCCCGCTC
>JBOGWV010000283.1:0-13438 GCA_050693975.1 Actinomycetota bacterium | reverse complement strand
CCGGACATAAGTTCTGTCGCGAAGTTTGTCCGGTAATGCAGGTCACCCGCAACGAGAACCACACCCCCACCGCCTTCCACGCCAACATCGTCGCAATGGAAAAGGGACACCTCGCGGTCGAGGACGTCGCCGAGGACTACATCCACTGCGTGCAGTGTGGGGCGTGCGAACTCAGGTGTCCGAACACGCTGTTCACAGGCGACTTCTACCGTCACCGCACGCGCACGGTCGACGTCGTCAAGGCGATGCGAGCCCTCGCCGTCGACTCCGGCGTCGAGCAGCCGAACTGGAAGCGCTGGGTCGAAGCCACCATGGAGGCCCGCAACGAGCCCGTCGTTGAGGGCGTGAGCCAGGAGAGGGTGCGCGACTGGGCGGAGAGCCTCGACATCCCGACGGGCGGCGAGACGATCCTGTTCGTCGATTGCGAGGCGGCCTTCTACCGAACGTCCGTAGCGCGCGCCACGGCTCTGGTTCTGAGAGCGGCTGGGGTGGAGTTCGGCCTAATGCAGGAGCAATGGTGCTGTGGGGGTCCGGCCGCCGAGATGGGCTACCTCGAGCACGCCCGCACGCTGGCCGAGCACAACCTTGCCGACTGGAGGTCGGTGGGGGCGACGCGCGTCATCACGCTCGACCCCCACGATTACATCTCTTTCACCGTCGACTACCCGAGCTACTTCGGAGATCAATACGACATCGAAATCGTGCACATCACGGAGCTCATCGCAGAGCTTGTGCGCGAGGGCAAGCTCGCTCTCACCCAGCCCGTCGAGCGGGTCGTGACGTATCACGACGCCTGCCGGCTGAACAAGCGAAAGGGTATCTATAAGTCGCCGCGCGAGATTCTGCGTGCGATTCCCGGTCTCACCTTCAAGGATGTCGACCACGTTACGCAGTGGTCCTACTGTTCGGGGGCGGGCGGCGGGATGCGTATCGAACGCCCCGAGATCGCCAAAGAGATCGCCCGCAGACGAATGGAGAGGGCCGCCGATCTCGAGATCGATACGCTCGTAAGCGCATGCGTGTGGTCCGAGCGCCCGCTGTCCGAACGGGGTGCCGAGCGAAACCCGTCGATCGAGGTACGGGATCTCATGGAGTTGGTCGCGGACGCTGCGGGACTCGACTACGGAGGTGTGCAGGGATGAGCGTGGTCGCGCTGTCCGACTCGGTCCTCGATGCGCTGCGGGCCATCCTCGGCGCCGACTACGTATTGACGAACAAGTCGAGTCTCTACAACCGGGCGCGCGTGCCCGCCCCCTTCCCTGTGCACCGTTGGGACGAGCACATTCCGGACATCGCGGTTCTGCCAGAGACCGCCGAGCAGGTGGCCGAGGTCGTCAAGCTCGCCAACACCTACAAGATTCCGGTAGTGCCGCGTGCCGGTGGCACGGGATTGTCGGACGGAGCGGTGCCGGTGGTCGGGGGAATCCTCGTCGACGTCAAACGGATGAACAAGATCCTCGACATCGACCTCGTCGACCGGACCGTCACGGTCCAGCCCGGCATCAACATGCTGAAGCTCAATGAGGAACTGCGACGCTACGGGGTCATCTATCCCGACGATCCCGCCTCGTATCCATGCTCGCTCGTCGGCGGCCGCATCGGCACCGGAGGGTGGTCGCTGATCGGCGCGCGCTACGGACACACACGCGATCTCGTCATAAGCATGCAGGTATGCCTGCCCACAGGGGAGCTGATCGAGGTGGGCGACGGCGGTGGTCGCAAGATCCGCAAGTCGTCGACCGGCTTCCAGCTCAAGCAGCTCTTCATGGGTCACCAGGGGAGCCTCGGCATCACCACCGAGGCAACGCTCGAACTCGTACCGCGCCCGGAAGCTGAGTTCGCTGCGTTCTTCGGCTATCCCGATTACGAGACCGCCTACCGGAGCACCGGCGCGCTTGCAAAGTCGGGTCTGGCGAGTCTCGCCGGGGTCGTCTTGTTCGACGAATGGAAGGTCAACTACCTTCGGCGCGACGACGAGGCCTACATTCCGCAGCCTCCCGAGCTCAGATGCGTCGTCGCGGTAGCGGCCTACGGGACCATGGCCGAGACGAAGCCTGCGTCGCAAGTGATTATGGCGATCGGCAAGGACACGGGCGGCAACTATCTCGGCGACGAGGTATCCCAGGGAGACTGGGCTTCGCGTCACGACCGCTATGCGACTCCCCTTCACGGACGGACGCCCGAGGGGCAGGTGGTGCCGATGAGCTGGCACTGCGAGGATGCGGCCATCACCTACAGTGCCTTGCCTATGGTGCGTGAGGAGTGGCACGCGATCGCGAAGCGTTACATCGACGACTACGGGGTCTTCGACGACTGGGGAATGTTCGCCTACACGAACGGGGCCCATAAGCCCTGGGCGGACTACCTCGTCGAGATCGACATCGGGATCTGGGAGCAGCGACTGGATGAAGCCATGTGGGATGCCTGGGTGCAATGCAAGCGTGAGATCACAGAGGTATCGCTGAAGTACGGTGGCTCGATCACCGCGTGTCACGGATCTACCCGCGAGGGCGATGCCGAGTTCGTCCCGCTGGAGATGGGGGGCGGCTTCGACGTCATGAAGAGGATCAAACGAGCGCTGGATCCAAACAACGTGATGAACCCAGGCAAGAATCGTCTCGACGAGGCCTACGAGGATTAGGAGATCAAGTGTTTGGTTTCAGATTGCAGGCGGAGCGGCCACCCGAGCCTCGGCCTGTTGCGGATGGCGTCGTCATGCGACTCGACGACGTTTACGAGATCGACCCGGCCCGGATGCAGATCATCCGGCAGCAGAGCATGCCCGTATCCGACACACTCCGCATCGTCGACAGTCGCTGGGAGCACCTCGCGTGGATGCACGATCACTGGGCCGACAACGTCCTGTCCGCGGAGGAAGAAAAGCGGAGCGAATAGGGCGGTCGGGTAGATGGCATCCATAGGAGAAGCACGCGGCAACGACGCGCTTGAAGCTCGCCCCGTCGGAATCCCCGGGTTCGCGCTGGTGGCGGGGGCCGCCGCGCTCTGGGGCAGCGACGCACTCTTCCGGCGAGGTCTCGCGCTTGAACTTCCCGCCGCCGCGGTCGTGTTCGTCGAGCACGCCATTCTCGTCGCGCTCACGGCGCCACTTCTGTTGCGAGCGGTGCGAGCGACGCGGTCGTTCACGGTTCGAGACTGGGTCGCGCTGCTGGTTATCGGCGTCGGGGCGTCGGCCGCCGCAACGGTGTTGTTCACTCAGGCGTTCACCTACGGGAACCCGACCACGCCCCTGCTGCTCCAAAAGCTGCAGCCCTTGATAGCGGTTGTGGGGGCCCGCCTGCTGCTCGGAGAGCGGCTCATGCCGCGCTACGCCCTCTACTTCCTGGCAGCCCTCGCGGGCGCATACCTCATCAGTTTCCCCGACCCTCTCGATGTGACCGTCGACGCGCTCGCACCCGCGCTCCTCGCGATCGGGGCGGCGGCCTTATGGGGGATGGGGACGGTGCTCGGGCGCCATCTCAGCATCAAGATCGACTTTGGGTCGCTCACGGCTCTGCGCTTTGCGGTGGGCCTTCCCGCGGCAGCGGTCATCCTGATGGTGCAGGGCGAGCAGTCTTCGCTGGCCGCAATCGACGGATCATCGTTTCTGGCCTTGATCCTTCTGGCCATCGTCCCCGGGTTGCTGGCAATCCTCCTTTACTACCGGGGTCTGCGCCAGACGCCGGCCTCGGCCGCCACGCTCGCGGAGCTCGCCTTTCCTCTTACGGCCGTCGCGGTGAATTACGTCGCATTCGGGACAAAGCTCGTGGGGACGCAGTGGCTCGGGATGGGAATTCTCATGGTGACGATCACGATCATGGGCCTGCGCAGTGCGCGCGGCGACAGAGCTGTTGGTATCAAGCTACGCAGAGGAGCCCCCAGCCCGCAGGCCGCCGCCTCCTAGAGGTCAAGGGAACCACTAGGGGTTTGCCTGCACGAAGCCGGCGGGCTAAAGCTGGACCGAGACGACTTCCGCGGGCTCGGACACACCCTTCAAGCTGACCGAGCGACGCTCGGAGACGGGGAAGCGATGGCGGGATGCGTTCTCGATCACCTGTGTCGAGGCGAGGATCTCTCCTCCTTGAGCGAGTGCCCCGATCCTGGCCGCGGTGTGGACACCCTTGCCTCCATAGTCCTGCCCCTTGCGCGTCGCTTCCGCCTGGTGAAGCCCTATCCGAACCTGAGGAGCGAAGCCATGTTGCTTGCGATGCTGGCCGAGTTGGTGCTGAATCTGTACCGCGCACTCCATCGCATCCGTCGCTTCGTCGAAGGCGACGAAGAACCCGTCGCCAATCTGCTTCACTTCTTCCCCGCAATGGTTCGTGAATAGTTTTCGAAGCGTTTGATCGTGCCAGCCAAGCAGGCTTTCCCAAGCCTCGTCCCCCATGGCCTCGACAAGATTGGTCGAGCTGACGATGTCGGTGAACATGAACGTCTTTACGACTCGCACTCCGGGAACGGGTGCCTTCGGTAGGTCATTCTGTGCTTGCTCGCCCAAAGACTCCGTCGCTGTGCGGAGATCGACTATGGCTCCCAGCCGCTCGAACGCCGACCTCGCTGCCCGGATCTCCATCACCGCGGCTTCCTCATCCCCATCGGCTCGCAGCGCAGCTCCCAACATCATGCGCGCCTGCGCCGCCTCGTAAGGTAGGTCTGCCTCCTTCCACATCCGCCAGCCCCGGCGCAGGGTGCTCACGGCGGCGCGGGTATCTGCCTCGGCAAGCTGAAGGGCGCCGCGCGCGCACAGAGCGGAGGCTCTCAACGGCGCGCTGTTGAAGTCGTTAACGGTCGTCTCGAGCTCCTCGACCGCGGCGCGGGCTCGATCGACGTCCTTGACAGCGAGCGCTATCTCTACCTCGGCCGGGAGCAAACGGCAACGGCCGAGACGGTCGAAGTGCGGATCCTCCAGACCCCTCCTAATAGAGGAGGCCGCGATATCGGCCTTGCCCTGGACGAGCCACAAGAGCGGTAGCCCCGGATAGGGAGGTCGCCCGAGCTCGTGCGCTTGTCTGAACGCGTCCTCAGCTTCGGGAAGGTCACCGATACGGAGCCGGACTTCTCCCAGTTCGTAGAAACCCTCTGCCGCATAATCGAGGTTGAACTTCTCGAGTTCGGTGAGGGCCCGCCTAGCCTCCCGCTCCGCCTCCGCCCATGAGCCGCGTAGTCGCATTATCTCGGCGCGATGAACCCGACAGACCCCGGGAAACCCACTTATCGACTGTCTCTCGCACCATCGCTTGGAGGCTTCCGTCCATTGGCTGGCGCGCGTGTAATCGGCCAACGCGGCAGTGGTCGTGATCGCCATGCAATAGATGATTCCGGTCGCCAGCGGCCCGATCTCACCATTAACCGCCGCGACGGTCGCCTCGTCCAGAAGAGCGAGGCCTTCCTCGACGTGTCCCTGCAGGACGAGAATTCGTCCCCGCAGCAGCAAACCGTAGCCTTGGAGATCTCGATCCCCGTAACGGGTCCCGATGTCCAGGGTTCGCTCTGCATGGGAGAGCGCGAGATCGAGGTCACCGGCGTCTTCCGCTCCCACGCTGTTCATGAACGCAAGAAAACCGTGCGCGGGCGATTCCGGTTCGTTCTCGAGAAGACGTTCCGCCCGGTTGAACCACCCGGCGCCAATAGAGGGGGCCAGCTTTGCCGAATAGTCTTGTGCGATCAACAGCGCGCTGATCGCGGCCTTCGAACGGTCACCACTCTCCGAGTAGCCCGTGTAGGCGCGTTCCTTGGCCGCAATCGACTCATCTAGTTGCCCCAGCCACCAAGCGGCCTCCCCCAAACCCATCAGGTCGTCGGGGGTCAGCCGTTCGGCCTTGTCCGCTTCGGTCAGAAGGTCAAAGGCCTCGCGCCACGCATGCCTTTCGATCGCGTCTCGTCCAGCTTGCAGAGGAGCCTCTGCCATGACCTGACTCAATTGGATTCCTTACTCGCTCGTTGAGGTTGCAACACGCACATTGATTCTCCATGCGGCCAACGCAAGCAGCAAGGGCCTGGGCGATCAACCGAATGTACGACATAGCATCAAACAGGGCCGATTCGGACACCCGAGCGGCAGAGGACATCGTTGCAGCTAGGATACGCGAATGCCGCTACGCAAGAATGCAAAGGTCGAGCTAATTAGCAGCGTGCCACTGTTCTCGAGTTGCTCGAAGCGCGAGCTAGCGGAGATCGCCTCGATGGCTGACGAGCTGGACTTCCCCGAGGGTAAGACTCTGATCAAAGAAGGGGAGCGTGGACGCGAGGTCTTCGTATTGATCGAAGGCACCGTCCATGTGACCCGGAAGGGGCGTAAATTGCCGCCGCTCGGGAGGGCGGATTGCGTGGGAGAGATCGCACTGGTCTTGGATGTTCCGCGGACTGCCACTGTCACTACTACCAGCCCTGTGCGCGCTCTCGTCCTGACAAACCAATCGTTCGGGAGCCTTCTCAAAGGGTCTCCTCAAATTCAACTTAAGGTTCTCCGATCTCTCGCTGAGCGGCTGGCGCCCGAAATAGTCTGACTCGTCGGAATTGGGCATCGATGTAAGGAATAGCGGGTTGCCGGCAATCCGAGTTGAGATTCCTCGACCAGGAGCAAGTGCGGGTTGGGGCAATTGCAGAGAGGAAAAGACCCCGCGCTTCATGTGCCGCAACCACCTTGACTTCCCTCAGACTCTTGTCCCAAGCTTGCCTCGCGGCAACTCGCTGACCTGGGGTACGTCATGGGCGTGACTTACGCCCGGGGGGGAAGAGGAATATGGTCGGCTTGCGCGCAAAGCTTCGCAGGGCATTGCTCTTCGTCGTTGTCGCACTCTTAAGTTCGACAGTGGTCGCGGCGGCGTCCGCAGCCCGGGCAAAGCTTTTTGTCGCCGATGTCAGCCCCCATGCCGGGGTCGTGGCGGGTGACACAGAGGTGCCGTTTACGGCCACGTTCACCAACACAACCGGAGGTCGGCTAGCCGCGGTCGATCTCACGGTGCCGGGCATGTTCTCGATTACCGACGCGGACAGCCCATCACCGCAGGGCACGGTGGCCATAGTGGGAAGCACCCTTCAGCTTCGGGGGCTCGCCGTCTCTTCAGGAAAATCCGTCACGGTGGGGTTCCAGGCAACGGTGGCCTGCGAGGGCGGAAGCTACACATGGGCAACCAGGGCCAGTCAGTCAAGCACTTTCAGCCCGCCCAGCAAGAACTACACAGTCGATACCGCCAGCAGCGACCTCACGACCTCCATCTCAGGAGATTGCAAGGCAGCCTTCATCGCACCGGGCCCGCAGGACGCCACTAAGTCGGACGCGCAAAGCATCGAGCCCATCCGAATCGCGGACCACGACCCCACCGCAGATGCAGTCCAGGGCGAAATCCTGGACGGCTCTGGGGCAAGGTTGGATGGTTCCCATCCGCTTGCGAATCTATCGATGTCCGTGGAACTCGCCGCCAACCCGGGCGGTGCGAATCTCGTGGGCGCCACGACCGTTATGTCAATGCAAGGTGTTGCCACCTTCCAGGACGGCTTCGGCATCACGGAATCGGAGATCGGATACGTACTGCGGCTGGTGCCCGGCAATTCCGACATCCTGGGCGGCGGTGAGGCGAACCCGTCAGGTCTCTCGGATCCATTCACCATCTGGGACTCCTCCAACGTGTGCGCAAGCCCAGGCGGTTGTTCTTCAGGCTCGGCGACGAGTAGCGAGGACAGGCTCCGGGGCAGCCTCACCCTCCCCTTCGCGGCCCCCGGGGATACGGTCTTTGAGGGGTGGAACCTCGAGAGCCTCAACAGCTGCGGGT
Source organism: Actinomycetota bacterium (assembly GCA_050693975.1). Lineage (GTDB taxonomy): Bacteria > Actinomycetota > CADDZG01 > CADDZG01 > WHSQ01 > WHSV01. The sequence continues at coordinate 5,669 of JBOGWV010000283.1, read as the reverse complement.
CCTATCAGTTTGTTTCGGACGATCAGCTCACATTCGGGTCAACCGGCAATTCGTTCAAGATCATTGAGATCTACATTCCCAAGGGCGCTAGGCATGTGTTCGAGGACAACGGCAAGCCGCACATTCAAGTGTGCTTCAGCTCGCATACCTCGCAGTTCACCACGCGCAGCGGGAGCCTTGCGACTCTGGATGGAGACGGGTACTACACGGGACTGTTGCCCGATAGTGGGCAGTTCCCGAACTTGAGGGACTGTTCGCAGGCCCCACAGATCCTGTCCCGGAAGATCGTCAGCGCCGACGCAATCATCACGTACTGCGCGCCGCCGGGATCCTCCAAGGGCCACTCGTGACAGCCACAGCCCGGGTCTCGGGGGTACGAGTCTGCCCGAGGTGCGGCGAAGAGAATCCTGATCGGTTCCGCTTGTGCGGGCTATGCGGGACGAAGCTCGCGCCTGAGCGTCCGCCCCAAGACGTTCGAAAGACCGTCACGATCCTCTTCAGCGACCTAAAGGGGTCGACAAGCCTCGGCGAGAAGCTCGACACCGAATCCTTGCGTGAAGTCCTCAACGTGTATTTCGCAGAGATGAAGCGCGTGCTGGAGGCCCATGGCGGGACAGTTGAGAAGTACATCGGCGATGCGATCATGGCCGTTTTCGGCCTTCCCAGGATCCACGAGGACGACGCGCTCCGAGCCGTCCGGGCCGCAGCCGAAATGCAGCAGGCACTCGCTGAGGTGAACGAGCGGCTCGAGACGGGGTGGGGTGTCCGACTGGAAAACCGCACCGGAATCAACACCGGCGAGGTCGTCGCGGGCGAGGTCACGAGCGGTCAGCGCCTGGTGACCGGCGATGCAGTAAACACCGCCGCTCGACTTGAGCAGGCGGCGCCGGCACAGGGGGTCTTCATTAGCCAGTCCACCTACCGGTTGGTCAAGGACGCCGTGGAAGTGGAGCCCGTCGAACCTTTGGAGCTCAAGGGGAAAGAGGAGAGGGTGCCCGCCTTTGGTCTCATCGCGGTCAACGGAGACGAGGGCGTAGCCCGCCGCCTCGACGCGCCCATGGTGGGGCGAACAGGGGAACTTGAGATTCTTCGATCCACGCTTGGTCGATTGATTTTCAGGCCGAGCCCCGAGCTGATCACGGTCTTCGGCCCGGCAGGGGCCGGAAAATCACGGCTGCTCCAGGAGTTCATTCAAGAGGAGCGCGATCGGGTGATCGTGCTCCGGGGCCGATGCTTGTCCTACGGCGAGGGAGTCACGTTCTGGCCTCTGGCCGAGGTGGTTAGAGGAGCAGCCGGGATCCGTGATGGAGACTCGCTGGAGCAGGCACTAGCAAAGCTCACCAAGCTTGTCGGGCCGGAGGACGAGCACATCACCGAACGAATCGCCGCGGCGATCGGCCTTTCGGCCGACCAGTTTCCGGTACAAGAGACTTTTTGGGCGACGGCGCAATTTTTCGAGAGACTTGCTCTTCACAAACCTGTCATCGTCGTGATCGAGGACATCCATTGGGCGGAGAAGACATTTCTCGAACTAATTCGACACGTGGTCGATTCCTCACAGGCTGCGGTCATTATCGTGTGCACGGCGCGTCCCGAACTCCTCGAGGATCATCCTGATTGGGCCGAGGAGACGGAAAACATACAAAGGATGACTCTGGAGATGCTCTCGGAGGAAGAGAGCTCGCGCATCGTGGAGAACCTCCTAGGGACATCGACCTTCCCGAGTGCGGTTCGTACCCGCATCATGGAAGCCTCGGAGGGCAATCCGCTGTTCGTCGAGCAGATGCTCTCCATGCTGGTAGACGACGGGATCCTTCGATGCAACGAGAATCGGCAATGGATCCTCACCTCCGACCTCGCCTCGTTTTCCATTCCGCCCTCGATCTCCGCGCTGCTCACCGCGAGACTTGACCGGCTTGGAGACATGGAGCGATCGGTCATCGAGCGTGGCTCCGTCATCGGTCAGGTGTTCTGGCGTGGGGCAATTGAGGAGTTGGCCGGGGAAGAAAACTGCGAGGCCGTCGGGACGAGCCTGGGTACCCTCGAGAGGAAGGAGCTGATCCGGCCGCAGGAATCGACACTGTCGGGACAGGACACCTACCGGTTCAGCCACCAGTTGATCCGAGACGCCGCCTACCATGGTCTCCTCAAGCGGACGCGTGCCGACCTCCACGAGCGCCTCGTCGATTGGTTGGAGCAGATCGTCCCGGACCGGATGATGGAGCACGACGAGATCCGCGGGTACCACCTCGAGCAGTCCTACATGATCCTCCTCCAGCTTGGGCCACTGGAAGAACGTGGGGAGCAGGTGGGACGGCGGGGCGCTCGGTACCTGTCCTCGGCCGGCAAACGCGCATTAGAGCGCGGCGACTTGCCGGCCGCGGCTAATCTTCTTCGGCGGGCCGCCGCCCTGCTTCCGATCGCCAACCCAACCCGCCAGCGATTGCTCTTGGACGCCGGCGAGGCTCTGATCGAGCAAGGCGAATTCATGATGGCGGAGGGCGTACTCGAGGGGGCGGGACAAGAGGCGGCCGCTCAGCCCGATCGCGGGCTCGAACTCACCATTCAGGTTGCGCTCTTGCGTCTGCGGTACACGACGGAATCGGGAGAGACCCGAGACGAAGTGGTACAGGAAGTGCAACGGATAATCCCCGTACTGGAGGACGCAGGAGAAAACGAAGGCTTGAGCCGCGCTTGGAAATTCCTCACCCATGTTCACTGGACGGCCTCGAGGTACGGAGCAGCCAAGGAGGCAGCCGAGCGGGTCGTTTTTCACGCCCAACAGGCCGGAAACAGTCTCATGGAGACTCGATTCCTCCCCGCCTTCGCCATGTGCGCGCTTTACGGGCCGACACCGGTCACCGAGGCACTGGTTTTGTGCCGGCAGCTCCAAGCGAGGGCTGAAGGCGATCGCAGGACCGAGGGGTTGGTGCTCTACGCCCGGTCGCACCTCGAGGCGATGCAGGGACAGTTCGACAGAGCTCGGAACCTCTATCGAAAGAGCAGAGCCATCCTCGAGGAGTTCGGATGGAACTTCCACGCCGCGCTCACGTCGATCACCTCTGGGCAGGTAGAGATGCTGGCGGGAGACCCCATAGCCGCCGAGGCCGAGCTACGACGCGATTTCGAGAAGCTCGAGCAGATGGGCGAGCGGGACTACTTGCCGACAATCGCAGGCTACCTATCGGAGACGCTGTACCAACAGGGCCGCTTTGAAGAAGGCCTTGAATTCACTCGCATCTGTGAGGAGCGCGCCGCAGCCGACGACGTGTCGTCTCAATTCCTGTGGCCTTGCGTCCGCGGCAAGATCCTTGCTCGCCAGGGGCTGCTACTGGAAGGCGAGGCCCTGGTTCGGCAGGGGTTGAGCGTCATCCGCGGCACGGATGAGCCCGACTCCCAGGCCGGCGCTCTGATGGATCTCGCGGAGGTCCTACACCTGGCCGAGCGGACGGATGAGGCCTTGCTGGCGCTTAAGGAGGCCGCGGAGCTCTTCGACCGAAAGGGAAATGTGGTCTCAGCGTTGCGCGCCGAGGCATTGCAGGACCAGATCTACGCTGCCCAGTAGGCGAGGGAGTGGGCCAGCCTATGCAGTGAGCCTTTCCACCTACCTGCGCATGGGAGTGTGTGTGATAACCCTTGAGCCATGACGCTGCTCGCAGATGTCGTCACTGCTTCCAGTGAGATCGCGGAGACGAACTCCCGATCCCGCAAGATCGCGATCCTCGCGGAGCTCCTGCGGAAGCTAGACACGGACGAGATACCGATCGCGGTCGGTTTTCTCTCCGGCGGGCCGCACCAGGGTCGAGTCGGAGTCGGCTACTCGATCGCCTACGGCATTGAGAGCACGGCAGCGGCCGAGGCATCGCTCACTGTCGAAGACGTCGATCGGGCGATCACCGCGGTCCAACGAGCCATCGGAAGCGGTTCGTCCACCCGGCGCCGGCAGATCCTCGGTGACCTTTTCAGCCGCGCGACCGAGCGGGAAACAGACTTCATCAGGCGACTGTTCACCGGCGAACTGAGGCAGGGCTCGCTCGCCGGTCTGATGCTCGACGCGATCTCGGGGGCGGCAGGGGTTCCCGGCCAGATCGTCCGGCGCGCGGTGATGCTCTCGGGCGACCTCCCACGCACAGCTGCGATCGCGATGACTGCGGGGGAGAAGGGGCTGCGGGACGTCGGGTTGGAGATCTTCCGGCCGGTTCTGCCGATGCTGGCCTCCACTGCCGCGAGCGTGGCTGAGGCGGTAGCGGGCTTCGGCCTGGCCTCGGTCGAATGGAAGCTTGATGGGATTCGCATCCAGGTCCACCGTCGCGACGACACCGTGCGCATATACACGCGCAACCTCAACGGCATCACGGAATCGCTCGGAGGGATCGCCGAGGAGGTGCGCCGTCTTCCGATACGCGAAGCGGTCCTCGACGGGGAAGCATTGTGGATGATGGAAGACGGTCCGGCATCATTCCAGGAGACGGCGGCGCGCCTCGATCGCGAGGCCCCACCGGAGGGAATCGTGACGTTCCTCTTCGACTTGTTGCACCTCGATGGTGCTGACCTGCTCGACTCGCCGCTCGAGGAGCGCGCGACCAGGCTGGAGGCGACTGCGCCGCAGCTCAAGATCCCGGCGGTGCTCACCGCGGACGCCGACGAGGCCCAACGGGTCTTGGACGACGCGTTGCGCGCCGGACACGAGGGCGTCGTCGTGAAGGACGCGTCCTCCCTCTACGGCGCGGGCCGCCGTGGCAAGGCGTGGCGCAAGGTGAAGCCGGTGCGGACCTACGATCTCGTAGTGCTCGGTGCAGAGTGGGGCCACGGGCGCAGGCAGGGCTGGCTCTCGAATCTGCACCTCGGTGCGCGCGTGTCCAGCACCGACGAGTTCGTGATGGTGGGCAAATGCTTCAAGGGGCTAACCGACGACCTCCTTCGATGGCAGACGACGGCTCTGCTCGAGCGTGAGACCGAGCGGCAGGGGATCGCGGTGCTGGTGCGGCCAGAGTTGGTCGTCGAGATCGCGCTCGATGGCGTCCAGTCCTCGACGCGTTATCCGGGCGGCGTGGCGCTGCGGTTCGCGCGCGTAAAGCGATACAGGCCAGATAAGAGGGCCGACGAAGCGGACACGATCGACGACCTACGCAGCCTGCTCAGGGCGCGCTCCTGATCCTCCTCATCCGGGGCCGTCATCTCGAGGGCTGCGGCGGAACTAGAAACGCCCACCGCCAGTTATGAGGTTGGCTTGCCGGTTTGAGCGGCTGTCGCGAATGAGTCCGCCGCGGCCTGGATCGCAGCAACGTACTCCCGCCACCAGGCCTCGTTCCCAATCGCGTCATGATCAGGTCCCGCGCGCCCGTCGATGAGCTCGCGAATGATATCTGCATGGCCGGCATGCTGAGCAGTCTCGGCGACCATCCGAATGAGCAGAACACCTAAGGTCGTGTCGCGCCTGTCCTCCGGCCAGTGGGCGACCCACCCGGGGGTCTGCAAGTCGAGATCCGCGATGGTCTGGTCGCCATGCGCACAAGCGCGCTCGTAGAGCCCGATCAGGTACTCACTGGACTCTTCAGGTGTCGCCCACATGTCGGCGCTCTCCTCTCCCAGATCGAGCCGTCGTCGATCCACGGAATGCTCTCCGGCGATGGGCGATTGAACGAAGCGCCAAAGTATGTGTACTCCAC
>JBOGWV010000282.1:0-11996 GCA_050693975.1 Actinomycetota bacterium | reverse complement strand
ACAACTGGACCACGCTTCCCGACCTGAACGGGGGTACGCAGACTGACCCGCCGGCGGAGTGTGCGGAAGGCGGGTTCCTGCTCCAGATGCACCCGTTCCTGGAGCACTACCTGGGGGGTCCTGACTGTACCGCGCCCGGCACCTCCGGCACGTGGAACTCCTTCACAAGTGGTTCGACGACCGGCGGCTGGCACGAGGCAGCCGTCGACCTCTCCGGGTTCGCCGGTGACGAGGTCGAGGTGGCGATCAGCTACGTGACCGACCCGAACACTGGTGGAGTCGGTGCCTTCGTCGACGACACCCACGTCATCGTGGACGGCGTCGACTCGGCTGACGGGTTCGAGGGCGCGACAAGCACGTGGACGGTCGGTGGTCCTCCGGCCGGAAGTGCACCGAACGCGGGCAACTGGCAGATCTCGGAGAAGCTGGTCAACGCATTCGCCGGCACCACCACGGAGGACAGCCTGCTGCTGGGCTTTGGCCTTGAGCAGCTGTCCACCGACGCCGAGCGCGCCGACCTGGTCGAGCGGGCCCTGGACGGCCTGATCGAGTAGTAATCGGAAGGCTGCTCATGGAAGGCCCCGGATCCGCAACGGATCCGGGGCCTTCCTTTTCGGGTCGAGTACCGTCGGACTGGTGAACGAAGCTCAATTCCCCCATAGTCACGCGAACGATTCAGGCCACCAGCGGGGTGGCCTGCGGCCGTCCTCGGCGCCGCACGCGGCTCCCACGGGTACCCCCAAACAGGATGGGATCCGCCAGACGACACCCGCTAGGTTTGGGAGAGAGGTAGTTGACCACCAGCGATCGGGAGCGCCTCAGGGCGACGTTTGACGCGGACCCCGAGCTGTATGACCAGGCGCGACCGCTCTACCCTCCCGAGTTGTTCGATGATCTCGGCGTCCTCGAGATCGGCTGCGGAACGGGGCAGGCAACCCGGCCCCTCGCCGAGCGGGACTACAAGGTCCTCTGCGTCGAGCTGGGGCACAACCTCGCGGAGGTCGCTCGTACGAGACTTGCACCCTTCCCCTGGCTGAGGGTCGTCACATCTTCATTCGAGACGTGGGATCCCGCGGGGCGGAAGTTCGACCTCGCATTTGCAGCAACCTCGTGGCATTGGCTAGATCCGACGATCCGCTTTGAAAGAGTCGCTGACGTCCTCAAGCCCAATGGCGCACTCGCTATCGTGACCACGCATCACGTTCTTCCTGAGCAAGACGGGGATCGGTTCTTCGAAGAGATCCAGGATAGCTACGTTGCGATCGGTGAGCCTCCCGAACCTCCGCCGCCGCCCGACGAGGTTCCAGATCAGGCGGGCGAGATAACGGCCAGCAAACTCTTTGGCAATGTTCAGGTTCGCCGTTACCTCGCATGCCATATGTACACCGTCAGTGACTACATCTCCCTTCTCAACACGTACTCGGGTCATCTCACAATGAAGCCGTCAGATCGGAGCTGGTTGTATTCCGAGATCGAGGGCCGCATCGGAAGGAAGCCGAACGCGCAGGTGCGCAAGCACTATCTGTTCATCCTTCACGTCGCGAAAGCCTCCACCTAAGGGGCGATGCGCACCACGCTTCCGAGCCAAGCCCATTCGCTGATCACAGACTCACGGCCTGAACGGTCATCACTTGTCGGTGGGCGACGGCTCGTCGTGAGGGGCTTCAGCGTCGCCGAGGCGGGATCGTCGAGATCAACGCCGATCGCCAACCCCGAATCGGATTGCCCAAGTTCGGCAAGCTCATCATCACAATTACCTGATCCTTAGCCGGGGTTGTACTTGCTAACCGTCAACACGGCACCCTGGGGATCGCTAAGCACCGCGGCCCTCACGGGCCCGGCATCGAACGCCGTGCGGATATCCGTCTCGTTCAAGCATGCCGATCCTCTCCTCGTGCCCGTCCCGAGCAGCGTATTGCGCATCGCCTCTTCTATGCTGGGTCGCGTTGTGAGCGCCCCCACCGATGGAACCCTTCGATTTGCCAGCCCGGCCGGTCGTTGGGTGATCGCAACCACCGTGCTCGGCTCCGGCATCGCGTTCCTCGACTCGACCATCGTCAACGTCGCGCTCGAAGCAATCCGCGAGGAGTTCGACGCGACCATCGGCGGGCTGCAGTGGACGGTGGAGGCCTACCTGCTGACCCTGGGCGCGCTGATCCTGTTGGGTGGGTCGCTCGGTGACCTCTACGGCCGAAAGCGGATCTTCACTTACGGACTGGTGCTGTTCACCATCGCCTCCGCGCTATGTGGGATTGCACCCACGGTGGGGTTCCTTATTGCCGCGCGCGCCCTGCAGGGAATCGGGGCCGCGATGCTGGTGCCCGGCAGCCTCGCCATCATTCAGGCCTCCTTCCACCCCGACGATCGCGGTCGTGCCATCGGCGCGTGGTCCGGTCTTGCGGGGGTGTCTACGGCCGTCGGCCCGTTCATCGGAGGGTGGCTGATCGACTCGGTTTCGTGGCGATTGGTCTTCTACATCAACATCCCGCTGGCAATTGTCGCAATCGCGATCGCAACCCGACATGTGCCCGAGACGCGCGATGTCGATGCTCGGTCCCCCGATATCGCCGGCTCGCTCGCGGCAATCATCGGGCTGGGGGGCGTTATCTACGCGTTGGTCGAAGGTCCCGCCATCGGTTGGACCGAGGGGCCCATCGTCGCCGCAGCCGCGCTTGGAGTCACTGCCCTGGTTACCTTCTTCATCGTCGAGGCACGAGTCAGCCAACCGATGATGCCCCTGAGCATGTTTTCGTCGCGCCAGTTCAGTTCGACCAACGCGACGACGCTCGTCGTGTACTTCGCCCTCGGCGGAGCCATGTTTCTCGTCACCCTGCAGCTGCAGCGTGTGCTCGGTTATTCCGCGCTTCAGGCAGGGCTAGCCTTTATGCCCATCACCTTGATGCTCCTCTTGCTGTCCGCGCGCACCGGTGCCCTGGCTCAGCGAATAGGGCCACGGCTTCCTCTGACCATCGGACCGATCGTGGCCGGCGTCGGGCTCGCTCTTATGGCGCGCATCCAAGAGGGCGTCGGCTATTTGACTGGAGTGCTGCCGGCCGCGCTGGTGTTCGGTCTGGGCATGGCCATCACTGTGGCTCCCCTGACAACAGCAGTCCTCGCGGCGGTCGAGACGCGCCACGCGGGCATTGCCTCGGGTGTCAACAACGCGGTCGCGCGCATCGCCGGACTGCTTGCGGTGGCGCTCCTGCCGTTCTTCGGCGGTATCTCCGGAGCCGACGGGCTCGATCCCGCCGTGTTCTCCGAGGGCTTTCAGAAGGCCGTCATCATCGCCGGACTCTTGTGCATGCTCGGCGGAGTCGTTTCTCTGTTTGGAATCCGCCAACAGCAGGCCGACCACGTGCCGACGCTGCCCCCGAGCATCGACCACCCCTGTCCCAGCGAGAGTGAAATGGCGCGGCTCGGGGCAGAACAATCTGCGTGACTCACGAGCCAGGTCTTCAAACGATCCAAGACGTGATGACGCTGCTCGACTGGAAGCGGCGCGTGTTCGAGCTCTACAAAGAGATCCGCGCCACCCCAGAACCCGAGTGGGCGTGGCGGCGATGGCGCGAGGGGCGTCACGAGCTGTTCGCCACCCATCCTCAGAGCCCCATCTCGAGCGAGAAGCGAGCGGCCTTTACAGGACTCGACTATCACGACTACGATCCCGCCTTCCGCGTGCTAGCCGAGTTCGTCGACGCCGAGCACGAAAGCTACGACATACCCACCTCCGGCGACCAGCCCATGCGTTTCGCGCGTCGCGGAATTGCGACCTTCGAACTGCGGGAGAGGCCGATGCAGCTCGAGCTGTACTGGCTCAACGCTTACGGCGGCGGACTGTTCTTGCCCTTTCGCGACGACACCAGCGGCAGAACCACGTATGGAGCGGGTCGATATTTGCTCGACACGGTGAAAGGAGCCGACCTCGGCACGCTTTACGACAAGCTGGTGCTCGATTTCAACTTCGCGTACAGCCCCTCTTGCGCCTACGACCCGCGCTGGGTGTGCCCCCTTGCCACTCCCGCCAACCGGTTGGATGTCGCCATCGAAGCGGGCGAACGGCACCCCAACTGAGACGGGGGGCCCGCATCCAACCGGGCCCCCCCGTCGTTCGACATCGACCTATCTATTCGGCCGGTTCGCTGAGATCGCTCAGCGACGATACGCCGAACTCGTCCGCCGTCTCCTGGGTGACGACGAAAGCGTTGGTGTCGTTCGCCTCGGAAGTCTCGAGAATGCTTATGCCGTCCTTCTCGAGGAGCGGCTCTAGCTCCGTACGTATGGCCTCGCCGTCGCTGCCTCCCTCGGCCTCCGGATCGAGGAACAGCGCGAGCGTGCCAACGTACTCGGGAGCGATGTCCACGTCACCGGACTTGATCGCCGGATAGAGGATCTCGCGCGAGCGCAGGTCGATCTGGCGATCCACCGAGAAGCCGGCTTCTTCGAGCACCTGCGCGTACATCTCCGCCACGATCTGGTTCTCGGCGAAGGCAACCCCTCCAACGGTCAAGTCTCCCGAACCCGAGCCCTCCGGTGCTATGCCCTCAGACTCGATGAAGTCGGCGGCGACATCCGCTGGGTCCTCGCCGTCGATCTCCACGCGACCGTTCAACTCCGTGATGTTCTCGGTAGTCAGCGTCGCGCTCACCGCGTTAAGCGACGCCTCGATGGTGTCGTCCAGCGCCTCGCTTCGCACGATCGGAGTGATGTTCTCGGCCTGCTGCAACCCCTGGTCATCCTCGAGCACGACGAAGTCGTTGGCCACAATGGCGCTCGAAGTCGAGAACAGCAGTCCGACGTCGATTCGGTCGTTCTTCAGCGCGTTGACGGTCTGGGGACCGCCCACGTCTAGCGGCTGGAAGCTTTCAAACTCAATACCGTAAGTCTCCTCGAGACCAGGCATGCAGAACGGCCTCTCGGGACACTCAGGCGGACCCCCCAAAATCATCTGGCTGGCGATAGGCTCGCTCCCACCACCGGTGTCGCCAGAGTCACCTCCGTCGTCATCGCTCACACCCGATCCGCATGCGCCGAGCACCAATACCAGCGCGATGAGGATCGCCCCATGAGCTGTCCTGCGGAAAAACCGCATGGGTCTCCTCCTCGATTTTCCGGTGAGATCTTTGTCGTCTCACCTCTAGGAAGATGCAAATGTAACCGGGGACGCCCTCTACTACACGGGTCGTTGTAGATCCCTCGGCGGGCGCGCCTCAGGCCGCCCGAATCGGTTCGATCGGCTCCGCTTCGTCGGTTTCGAGTTCCGCGCCCGGCGCGCGCCTTCGTCCACGTGAGGTCGTCTTCGGCGACAACCACCGAGTAAGCAGCCCGAACGCCCCCTCGGTCGCAAGAGCGAAGGCGGCAACGAGGACGGCCCCGGCGAGGAGCTGCCCGCCGAAGTCCCTTACCGCGAACCCATCTCGTATGAAAGCGCCCAATCCACCCCATCCGGTGTAGGCGCCGAGGGTCGCGGTGGCAACGACCTGAACCGCGGCCGTGCGCAGCCCGTCCAGGATTAAGGGCGTGGCGAGCGGGAGCTCGATGGCCTGGAGCACCTCGCGCTCGGTCATGCCCATTCCTCTAGCCGCCTCGAGGGTGTCCCGGTCCACTCCCTTCACACCTGCATAGGTGTTGAGCATGATTGGCGGGATCGCAAGCAGCACGAGCGCAATGAATGTGGGCCAGAAGCCGATGTTGCCTGGAAGATTGTCTGCGTACACATAAACGAGCGCCACGATGCCGAACGAGGGAAGCGCTCGCCCGATGTTCCCGACCGAGATTGCAAGGAACTCGAATCGTCGGGTATGTCCGATATAGATCCCAACCGGCGTCGCAATCAGCGCTCCGACCAACACGGTCTGAAACGACATGATGAAGTGCTCGTAGAGCCTGAAGGGAATACCCATCGGGCCCGACCAGTGCTCCGGGTCGGTAAAGAACTCGATCATGCGAGCTCCCGCCTCATAGGCTTCGTATCGCTTTGCGCCTCGACCATGGCGTGGCCGCGCGTTCGGCCAGGACCAGTAGCGCGTCCATGGTCACGGCGAAGACGACGGACAGAATCGAACCCGCCAACAAAGCTTCGCCGCGGAATTGATCGAAACCCAGAAGGATGAAGTAGCCGAGGCCCCCGCGACCCACGAGGGCTGCAACCGTCACCAGGCCGATGATCGTGACGGTGGCGATACGAACGCCGGTCAGGATGACCGGCAGTGCCAAAGGCAGCTCGACGCGCCACAGCAACTCGCGACTTGTGAAGCCCATGCCGAGAGCGGCCTCCTTGGTATCGGCGGGAACCGAGTTGAAACCGGCAACGGTGTTGCGGATGAGAATGAGCAGGGTGTAGCTCACCAGGGGGATCACCACCGTGAGTAAGCTGAGCCCTGTGAAGGGCAGCAACAGGGCGAAGGCCGCCAGACTGGGAATCGTGTAAAGCATTCCCGTTACCAGCGTCACCGGCGTGTACACGCCCCGGTGCCGATAGGCGTAAACGCCCACCGGAAACGAGATCAGAAAGCCGATGCCGACGGCCAATAAAGTCAGGGTCGCGTGCTCAACGAACTTCTCGCCCACCAAGGCCCAGCGATCGTTCAGCCAGGACCAGTCGATGTCGCCGGCCTGAGCCACGATCACGTGATGATCTCCTTCGAAATCCGCTCCAACGACAAGATGCCTCGGTAGCGCTGTCCCTCGATGGCCACGACGGCAACGTGCGTGCGCGAAGTGACAATCGAATCGAGCGCTTGGCGCAAGGTGCTTGCGCCGGTGACGTAGGCACTGAACGGCCTGGTCCGTGACTCTGAAACCTGCGCTACGCCATCCATCGACGCACGATCCACCCAGCCCTTGAGCTCACCGTCATCCACGACGCTCACCCAGTCCTGCTCGAAGCGGTCCATCTCACGCAAGGCATCGGCCGCCGATGACTCGGAGGTCACGACCGGACCATCCTCGACCCCGATGTCGGCGACCTTCATCAACGCGAGCCGCTTCAGCCCGCGCTCGACGCCGACGAACTGCTTCACGAAGTCGTTGGCCGGCTCGCGAAGAATGTCTTCCGGGGTCGCGTACTGCTCGACGATGCCACCCTTGTTGAGGATCGCGATACGGTCGGCCATCTTGATGGCCTCGTCGATGTCGTGCGTTACGAACACGATCGTCTTTCGCAGCTCCTGTTGGATGTGAAGGAACTGGTTCTGGAGCCGTTCGCGCACGATCGGGTCAACGGCCCCGAACGGCTCGTCCATCAACATCACGGGCGGATCCACGGCGAGAGCTCGCGCAACGCCAACGCGCTGGCGCTGGCCCCCGGACAACTCCGCGGGATAACGATCGAGAAACTCCGCATCGAGCTCGAAGATCTCGACGAGCTCCTCCGTACGCTTGCCGATGCGTTCGTCGTTCCAGCCCACGAGCTTGGGAACGGTGGCGATGTTCTGGCGAATCGTTCGGTGCGGTAAAAGCCCAATGCTCTGGATGACGTAGCCGATGTTCCGCCGCAGCTCGACGGGGTCCTGCTTGAGGATGTCGGTGCCGTCGACCTCGATGGTTCCGGAACTGGGCTCCACAAGACGATTGATCATCTTCATGGTTGTGGTCTTGCCGCAACCAGAGGGCCCGACGAGCACGACCGTTTCGCCCCTGTTCATGTCCAGGGAGAGGTCATCGACGGCCGCCGGTGACCCGTTCTGACTGAATGTCTTGGAGACGTTCCTCAAGGAAATTGCGACGTCGGCCATCAAGCCACCTTATTTGTGCAGCGGACGAGGAGAGTTTGAACCGGCAGAAGCAAGATCATCCGGGACTTCTACCCCCATATAGTGGATTCACATGCTAGCCAAGTTGATCCGCTTCGTGAGCCTCGCGCTGCTCGGAGGAATAGGAGTCTGGTGGGGTCGCCAGGTGGCGCACTCGAAGACGCCGCCGCCTCAGGGTCGCTGGCGCGAGATCCCTGAGTCCGAGCTACGCGGGCGATGACCGGCTGATGCGGGTTCTCATCCTGGGGGCGTCGGGCCGCACCGGGCGACGGACCGCTGCGGAGCTGGCCCGTCACGAAGAGGTCACCGATCTCATCGTGACGGGGCTCGACTACGAGCCGTTGCATCGCTTCGCGTCGCTGTTCGGGGAACGGGTGCGCCCGGCTCGAGTGGACGCCGAGGACTCCGACGACGTAAGGGCCGCCTGCTCGCAGGCCGACGTTTTGGTCAATTGCGCTGGGCCCGCTCATCTCACCGAAAGCGCGGCGGCTGAGGGCGCCATCGAGGCCGGGATCGCCTACGTCTCGCTGTGCGACGACTACGCCGCCGCCGGAGCGGCGCTCGCGATGGACGATCGGGCGCGCTCGACCGGGGCCTTGGTGATACCGGGATGCGGGCTGTCCCCGGGCATAACGACCATGCTCGCGCGGCTCGCGCGCGAGGAATTGGATGATGTCGAGGAGATCGAACTCTCACTTGCTCCGTCCTTCGGCGACCTCCCGACTAATGCGCATGCGAGTCACCTGGTCCACGCGCTGTCGTCGCCCGTACCGGTGATCAGCGAGCGCGAAGAACGCATCGCCGACTCCGGAGGTGGCCCCCACCTCATCTATTTTCCCGAGCCGGTCGGATGGGTCGAGACGGTCACCTGTGCTCATGCCGATATGCACAACCTGAGGTCGCTCGATCTTCGAGGGCTTACCGTTCGACTCGGCCTCACAGAACGCGCCGCTATGGACGCGCTCCGGGCATTGTCCTCCGGTCCCTTCAGCTCGTTCCGCGCCGCCCGCCGTGCTCTCGCCGTGGCCCAAGCCCTCCCACCGCGAGGCCCCCGGTGGTCCGCCGCGCGCCTTGATGTCGTCGGAAGTAGAGCGGGAAGAACCTCCACGGTGTCTTTGGGGGTGGTCGACCATCTCATCAACCTGGCGACCGCACCCTTGACGCTGGCCGCGGTCGAGCTGGGCTCCGGCAGGGTGAAGGGAACTGGAGTGAAGTCCGCGGACGAAGTCTTCGACCCCGGCGAGTTCTTGGCGGCGCTCGGAGACCGGGGGATCAGCGTGGCGCGACTAGAGGCCGCCCCGGTCTAAGGGCTGCGTGGGACGGGGCGCCGAGCCAGGCTCGTCACGCTCGACGAAGGTCATCTCGACGCCGCCGACGATGTCGGAACCGAGGTTGTAAAGCAATGCGAGCACGACGTTGAAGAGGGACGCGATCGCGACCACTGCAAGCCCCATGAAGAAGGCCCATTTCTCGACCAGACCCAGAGAGATATTCAGGTCCTGAGCTTCGCGAACCGTAAACAAGCGTCCGAGTTCCTCGATCGTCTCAAACACACCCGTCGATTCGATGAACGTAAAGAGCACCGCCACCACGATCAGCCACACCACTAAGAACACCGAGTAGAAGAACAGCGACATCCTCAGCACCGACCACGGGTTCACCCTCTTGACGGTGCGCGTCACTCGACGCGTCGGAGCGCGGGCCGGGCGAGTACGGGAGGAGCGTGTCGAGCGGGACGTTCGGCTGGAGCGTCTTCGCCCCGGCACCGTGGTCGTCCTCCGCGGATCTGCGGGTCTCGGGGGAGTTGTTACGGGGCGGGCCGAGCGAGTCAGGGGCGCTTTAGGTGCCTCGGGAATCTCGCCCGGTCCGGCGCGCTCACTCGGAAGCGGTTCGTCGAGCACCTCGAAGGTGCGCTCGCGTTTGCCTCCCACGGGCTTGGGTGAGACTGGGGGGGTTGGGGGAAGCGAGGCCTTCGCACTCTCCGCAAGACGGCGCCGGAAATCGCCGACTCGGCTCGTGCCGGCATCCGATCCCAGGTCGTCCTCGGAATCGCGCAGGGCGTCCAGGAACAGCTCGTCCGTATTCGGAGCAGCCGACGAGTCGGCCCCCGGGTTGGATTTGTCTCCCGGCCGCTCTTCGCGTCCGTGCTTTCTCGAAGCCACGTATCACCCTTCAGCAGCCATCGGTCCTGTGGATCCAGCGGGGCCCATCCGCCCTGACGGCGGCCCCTGCGGGCCGCCACCAGCAATCATGCCCGAAGAATCACGTCTGCCCGAGCACTACTCGATAGCATCGGGAGCCGAATGTCACGCCTTTATGACCGCTTGAGGTCCTCCGAGGTTCCCCTCGATCAGGTCGGCAACTTGTTCTGAGGATCGTCCTCGACCTCTCCGACCATGGGGGCCAGCGCCGAGATCTTGGCGCCCGAGGTGAGCTGCATGATCCGCACACCGGTCGTGGGGCGTCCCTGCCGGGAGATCCCGTCCACGCCCTGGCGGGTAGCGACGCCGTCGTCCGAGATGACGAACACCTCATCCCCCGGCCTCACTACCGTCGCTCCGACGATCTGGCCCCGTGGTTTGGTGAGTTTGGCTGCGATCACGCCCTTGCCGCCTCGCCCCTTGCGTGGGAAGTGCTGCAGCTTGGTGCGTTTTCCGAAGCCGAACTCCGTGATGATCAACAGGTCGTTGCTCTCCTCGCGCACGACACCACAGGCCACGACCTCGTCATCTGAGTCGAGGCGAATGCCGATCACTCCAGTGGCGGTCCTGCCCATCGGGCGAACGTTGCCCTCGTTGAATCGGATCGCCTTGCCCTTGCGCGTGACAAGAAGGATGTCCTCTTCGCCCGAGGTGGGCACTACACGCACGACGGAGTCTCCCTCTTTGAGATTGAGGGCGATGATCCCCTCGCGGCGTGACGAGTCGTACTCGCGAAACAGCGTCTTCTTGACCATGCCTTTGCGCGTCGCCACCAAGAGATAGCGATAGGTCTCGTAGTCGCGCGTGTCGATCATGGCCGCGACCTCGTCCTCGGGTCGCATCGAAACGACGTTGACCACCGCGGTGCCGCGCGCCGTTCGATCGCGCTTCGGAACCTCGTGCGCCTTCAGCCGGTAGACGAGACCGTTCGTTGAGAAGAGCAGCAGGTAGGAATGCGCCGTCGTCATGATGAGGTGCTCGACGATGTCGCCCTCTTTGAGCGAAGTGGCCTTGACCCCGCGGCCTCCACGTCCTTGGCGCCGGTAGGTGTCGAGCGGCACGCTCTTGATGTAGCCGCCTCGCGACACGCTGACCACCAAATCCTCGTCCGCGATGAGATCCTCGATGTCGAACTCGCCCTCGTCGGGCACGATACGCGTGCGCCGCTTGTCGGCGTACTTGTCCTTGATCTCGCCGAGCTCTTCGGCGATCAGGCCCCGCACTCGCCCCGGGTCGGCGAGGATCGCCCGCAGCTCTTCGATGGTTGCCTGAAGGGCCTCGTACTCGTCGCGAATCTTGTCCTGCTCGAGGGCCGTGAGCCTGCGGAGCGGCATGTCGAGGATGTGGTTGGCCTGCGTCTCGGTCAGCCCGTAGCGAGCTATGAGGCCGTTGCGCGCCTCTTCGGCATCTGCGGCCGCTCTGATCAGGGCAACGATGTCGTCGATGTTGTCGAGCGCAATGATGAGGCCCTCGAGGATGTGGCTGCGCTCCTCGGCCTTGCGCAACCGGTACTGGGTGCGCCTGGTGATGACGGTGACCTGATGCGCTATGTACTCGGTCAGGGCCTGCCCGATGTTGATCGTGCGAGGCACGCCGTCCACGAGGGCCAGCGTGTTGACGCCGAAGCTGTCCTGCAGCTGAGTTCGCTTGTAGAGCTGGTTGAGCACCACCTGCGGGACCGCGCTCCTCTTGAGCTCGATGACGATCCGCATGCCCTGGCGGTTGGATTCGTCGCGCAGGTCGGCGATGCCCTCGAGCCTGTGCTCCTTGGCATTTACCAGCTCGGCGATCTTCATGAGCAGACGTGCCTTGTTGACCTGGTACGGGATCTCCGTCACCACGATGCGGGGGTTGCCCTTGGGGCCTTCCTCGACCTCGCACACGGCGCGCATCTTGACCGAACCTCGCCCCGTCGCCTGGGCGTCGAGCACGCCCTGCCGTCCGACGATGAGCCCCCCGGTCGGGAAGTCCGGGCCCTTGATGTGCTTCATCGCGATCTGCAGGGTCTTCGTGTCGTCGGCCGCTTCGTCGGGCTTCTCGAGCA
>JBOGWV010000281.1:0-2862 GCA_050693975.1 Actinomycetota bacterium | reverse complement strand
GTGTCCATCGGCGGCTTTTACCGGCGCTGGTTCAACCTCATCGACGACATCGACCTGCTGTGCGAGACCGTCACGAAGTTGGAGGGGACCGAGGACGAGTATTGGGTGCCCGTGTGGAGCGCGGTCGGGGAGCGCTACGAGGCGGAGGGGGAGGGTGAGGTCTCGAGCGGCAACCGCACCGCGGCGCGCAGATGCTTCCTGCAGGCGAAGACCTACTACAGTCTCGCCCGCTTCCCCTGCCCCTATCACTCGGGCTCTGCCTTCGCGCCGGCAACCATGGGCGACTTGAAGCAGAGAGCGTACGAAATGTACCTCGACTGCTACCGGCGCGCGAGTGAGTTGAGCGGTCGTCCGCCGGAGGAGCTGAAGGTGCAGCGCGACGGATACGAAGCGACCGGTTACCTCCACCTTCCGGAATCGGCTTCGGGCTCGAGCCCGGTGCCGGCCGTGCTCGTGATGTGCGGCGGCGACATGTACAAGGAGGATCGAGAACAGTACGCCGAGGGAGCGCTTGCCGCCGGGCTGGCCGCTTTCGTCGTCGACGGTCCCGGCACCGGACAGACGACCTTCCCGCACGCTCCCGAATCGGTGGTCGCGTGGCAGGAGGCTTTGGGAGCTCTTGCGAACCGGCCAGAGATCGACGGGGAACGGCTGGGCGCATTCGGCGTCAGCCGTGGGGGCCTGTGGGTGATGCGTCTCGCCGCGCTCGACGAGCGCGTGCGCGCGGTGGCTTCGATCGCCCCCGCCGGAGTCGGGTACGAGGGCACTCCAGAAGAGCGCGCTGAATGGCGAGAGACGAGAAACAAGCGGGCAAAGTACTGGTTCGGCCCGCGCTCCATGCGACCGCAGTCGCCACAGTTGTTGACCGAGGAACAGCAACGGAGCGAGTTCCTCTTATGGTCGCTCAAGCACAACGGTCTTCTCGAACGACTGAACGCGCCGACTCTGCTGATCAACGGGAAGCACGACCACCTCTCGCCGATCGGAGAGCTCTACCTGGCCCTGGAGAGCGGTCCTCCGACCAGCCGTGTGGCGCGCGTCTATCCCGACGACGGGCACATTGCCGCGCGGAACGAGCCCGAGTGGGGACCAGCCACGTGGACGTGGATGAGGGAGCGCCTCTCGTCTTAACGGGCACGCGGAGCCAGACGAGCGCACCGACGATCGACGATTGGAAGGAGGAGGGTGAGCGCAGCAACTTCGTCGAGCGTGAGTCGTGTCCTCATTGAAAGGAACTTCTGGCCCTTCTTTGTCGGCAACCTTCTGTCGAACTCGGGGACGTGGTTCCAGAACATCGCCCAGGTATTGCTCGTCTACCGGCTGACGGGCTCGCCCTTCCTCGTGGGCGTCGTGAACTTCTCGCAGTTCGCGGCCGTGATCTTCCTTGCCCCCGTGGCGGGCAACGCGGCCGATCGCTACGACCGGCGACGACTCGTGATCGTGAACCAGATCTGCGCCGCCGCTCTGGCCGGCTTGCTGGCGCTGCTCACCGCCATCGGCGAGCCGAGTCCCGCGGTGGTCATCGGAGTGGCTCTCGCGCTGGGCGTGACCTTGGCCCTGTCGACACCCGCACTGCAGGCGATCGTGCCGGCGCTGGTCAACAGGGATCAACTCCCCTCGGCCATCGCCCTCAACGCCATCACCTACAACCTGTCGCGCGCCCTCGGCCCCATCGCGGGAGTGTTCGTGATCGCGCGTTGGGACATCCCCACCGCGTTCGCCATCAACGCGCTTTCGTACCTTGCGCTGGCCGGCGCGCTCGTCCTCGTCACTCCCGCACCCCAGCAGATCCAGTCGACCGGTCGGATTCGGCTGCGCGACAGCATGCGCACCGTGCGCGCCGATCGCATGCTCATGGCTCCCTTGATCGTGGTCGGGCTCGTGTCTCTGACCGCGGATCCTGTCAACACCCTTACTCCCGCATTCGCGACGGAGGTCTACGGGAGGGCGGACACGTTCACGGGATTTCTCGTCGGGTCGTTCGGGGCGGGTGCGGTTGTCTCGGCATTGCTGGTCACGGGCAGGTGGAAGCCGAGCTACGGGTTGATCATGGTGACGCTGGGCCTGCTTGCCCTGGGCATGGGCATGTTCGCGGTTTCGAGCACCGAAGTAATCGGGCTCGCCGGGCTCTTCATCGGAGGCTTCGGCTTCCTCTCGTCGATCTCGGCCGCAACGAGCCTGCTGCATCTCGAGGTCTCGGACACCGAACGCGGGCGCGTGATGGCCCTGTGGAGCCTTTCGTTTCATGGATCGCGGCCCATCGGGAGCCTGGTGGACGGGGCGATCGCGTCGCTGGCGAGCATCCGGCTGGCCGGACTGGTAATGGTGTTGCCCGCGCTGGCGGGATGCCTGGGACTTGCCGCTCTGACCTTCAGGCGCCGCCGCGGCGCCACTTCCGAGAGCTAGTTGCTCGGCGGTGAGGTGGAGCCACGCACCACGAGCTCCGGGTCCAGTGACAGGGTCGTGGGCGCGGTGGAGGGATCGATCAGCCGGTCGAGCACCATCCGCGCAGCCCTGAGTCCGATGTCGTAATGGGGGATGCGAATGGTGGTGAGCGGGGGACGCAGCTTGTCGAGGAACGGGATGTCGTTGAAGCCGACGATCGAAAGGTCCTCGGGACAGCGCAAGCCGACCTCGGCCATAACGTCGTAGCAGCCGAGAGCGAGCAGGTCGTTACCTGCGAAGACGGCGGTGAAGCTCGGACGGCCGCCCTCCAGAAGCTCGCGAAAGACCCTGGCCCCCTCGGTTTCGACAAACGTCTTGGTGAATCGGATCAGCTTGCGGTCGGCCTTGAGGCCGGCCGCCTTCATGGCGTCGATGAAGCCTCGGTAGCGCGCCTTGCCGGTCGAGTAACGCTCCGGG
>JBOGWV010000280.1:0-7345 GCA_050693975.1 Actinomycetota bacterium | reverse complement strand
ACCCCGCACAGATCGGACGCGTCTTCGCCAAGGCGCCGGCGGCGCCGCGCGCCGACAACCGAGCTTTCCTCGCGGGCTTGGCGCTCGGCTTCGCGCTGGCCATCATCGGCGTAATCATCGGCCGCAGGACCGCGTGAAGCCCCCACCGTTCACCTATCACCGGCCTCGTACGCGCGATGAGGTTGATGCGCTGTTGGGTGAGCTCGGAGGCGACGCCAAGGTGCTGGCGGGGGGTCAGAGCCTCATCCCGATCCTCAACATGCGTCTGTCCAGTCCCGGGCACTTGATCGATCTCAACCACCTCGACGGCGAGCCCGGCGAGCCCCTGTCCAACGGCGGTTTCGTGTGCATGGGACCGCTGGTGCGGCAGTCGGTGGTCGAACACTCGGCTTTAGTTGCCGAGCGCGTGCCGCTGCTGGCCGAGACCATGGAGTTCGTCGCCCATCCTGCGATCAGGAACCGGGGCACGGTCGTCGGAAGCATCGCCCACGCGGACCCGGCCGCGGAGCTACCTTCCGTGCTCGCGGTGCTCGGCGGTGAGATCATCGCGCGCTCTTCGAAGGGACGGCGCACCATCGGTGCGGGCGACTGTTTCGCCGGACCTTTGGAGAATTCGCTTACCGACGGTGAGTGGGTCGAGGAAGTGCGCTGGCCGGTAACGACCGAGGGCCAGGGTTTTTCGTTCGTCGAGTTCGCTCGTCGCAGCGGCGACTACGCGCTGTGTGGTGTGGCGGCCACGGCCGCGCGCACATCAGATCACGCCACCATCATCGCTCTCGGGTACCTGGGAATGGGCGACGTGCCGGAGCGGATCGAGCTCGAGCCCCTGGAGGACGCTGCGGTCGAGGGCGCCGAGCTCTTCGACGCGATAAGCGAGATCGTCGAGCATCGCCTCGACCCGGCCCCCGACATTCACGCGAGCGTCGCGTTCAGAGCCCATCTTGCCCGCCGCCTGGGAGTAAAGGCCGCCCGTTGTGCCTCGGCACGCGCCCGACACCTTGACGAACGGAGCGCGTCGTGAGGGTCGACGCCGGCGACAGCACGCGCGTCGACCTCACGGTCAACGGTGTAGCACACCAGGTCGACGTTGAGGCCCGGTGGTTGCTGTCGGACGTTCTGCGCCACGAGATCGGTCTCACCGGCACCCATGTCGGTTGCGAGCACGGTGTGTGTGGGTGCTGCACGGTGCTGCTCGATGGACAACCTGCTCGGTCCTGTCTGACCCTCGCGGTGCAGGCCGATGGGTCGGAGATCACGACGGTCGAGGGGCTGGCCTCAGAAGATGGCGAGCTGCATCCGCTGCAGGAATCTTTCATGACGCATCACGGTCTCCAGTGCGGCTACTGCACTCCGGGCTTCCTTATCGGGGCGCTGCCCCTCTACCAGCGAGCCGCCGGCATGAGCGATGAGGAACTGCGCAAGGCCATAAGCGGTCAGCTTTGCCGCTGCACCGGCTACGCCGGCATCCTTGCGGCGATCGGTGGAGCCGCCGAGATCGAGCGCAACCGGGCCAAGGAAGACGACGCATGACCACGCGCATGTTCGGGCAAAGCGTGCAGCGCAACGAGGATCCGCGCTTGCTTACCGGCAAGGGTCGCTACGTCGACGACATCGGCCACGGGGCCGCCCAGGTCGCCTTCGTGCGTTCGGAGGTCGCGCACGCTCGCGTCGTGGACACCGACGTCTCGGACACGCTCGATATCGACGGAGTGCTGGGCATCTACACCCACGAGGACCTCGAAGGCGATTTCGCAAAGCCGTTGCCGTTGCTGATTCCCAGCGACGGACTGTTCGCGCCCAGAACGCAGTACGCGCTGGCGCGCGACGAGGTCTGCTATGTGGGCGAGGTCATCGCGATGGTGGTCGCACGTGACCGCTACATCGCAGAGGACGCGGCCGCCGCCATTCGGGTGGAATACGAGGCTCTGGACGTGGTCTCCGACCTCGAAAGGGCCGCGCATCCGAACTCTGCCGTGGCCCATAGCGACATGACCGACAACGTCAACGGGCGCATGTCCGAGTCCAAAGGAGACGTCGATGCCGCCATGGCAGAGGCATCGCATGTCTTCGAGTGGCGCTTCACCATGGAGCGCGCCGCGGCGATGCCGATGGAGGGGCGCGGCATCCACGCCCACTACGACGCGACCGAGGGATCGCTGTTGCTGCACGACTCGACGCAGGCCCCCACAGGGGTGCGGGGCGGCCTCGCGCTGCTGTTCGGTCTCGATCCGGACAGGGTGCACGTCGTGGCCCCCGATATCGGCGGCGGCTTCGGCATGAAGGTGATCCAGTTCTATCCCGAGGAAGTGCTCGTCCCGTGGGCGTCGCGTCATCTCGGCCTCCCGGTCAAGTGGATCGAGGACCGGCGCGAGGACTTCATCGGCTCGAATCACGAGCGCGGCCAGGTACACGACGTGCGCGTCGGAACGGACGACGACGGCCACATCCTCGCCATGGAGACCAAGTTCCTCAACGACGCCGGCGCCTATTGCTCCTACGGGTTGATCATCCCGATCATCACGGCCGCGCAGATGCAGGGACCGTACAAGATCGCCAATTTCCGCTACGAGTTCCGCAATCTCTTCACCAACAAGGTTCCGACCTCGCCTTATCGGGGTGCCGGTCGTCCCCACGCGGTCTACGTGATGGAGCGTGTGATGGACAAGCTGGCTCTCGAGCTGAATCTCGACCCCGCCGAGATCCGCAGGCGCAACTTCATTCAGCCGAACGAGTTCCCCTACGACGTGGGGGTGACGTTTCAGGACGGAGGCCCCACCGTCTACGACTCGGGCGAGTACGAACGAGGCCTCGACGTGCTGCTCGGCGCACTCGGGTACGACGAGTTCCGCTCGCAACAGCAACAGGCTCGTGCGCAGGGTCGCAAGCTCGGGATTGGGATCGGCTACTACGTCGAGGGCACGGGAATAGGGCCCTACGAGGGCGCCGTGATGAAGGTTCTGGCCGACGGCACCGTAAACGTGGCTCTGGGGTTCTCGTCACAGGGACAGGGCCACGAGACCGTGTTCGCGCAGATCGTGGCGGACGAGCTAGGCGTGGGGGTCGACAAGGTCAAGGTCACATCCGGAGACACCCGTCGCATCGGCTACGGCGTCGGTACGTTCGCAAGCCGCTCGGCCGTCGTCGGCGGCAACGCGGTCTTCAAGGCGGCCGGGGAGATCCGCAGGAAGGCGGCCGAGGTTGCGGCGCGCTCGCTCGAGGTAGCGCCCGAGGACCTGGTGTTCGAGGACGGTGAGGTCCGGGTCAAGGGGGCACCCGATCTGAGCGTCGAGCTTGGGCAACTTGCGCTGATCTCCAACCCGCTCCGCTATGCGTTCGGCGAGGACTCGCAGAAGGCCGTGCTGCTCGCGCAGAAGGCCTACGCGCAGAGCGATAGGCCGCTGCCCGAGGGGATGCACCCCGGTCTCGAAGCAGCCGAGTTCTACAGCCCTACTTCAGGCGTGTTCGCGTTCGGCGCTCACGCGGCGGTGATCGAGATCGATCCCGACACCTGCAACCTGAAGATCCTCCGCTACGTCGTGATGCACGATTGCGGCGCGGTGATCAACCCGATGATCGTCGAGGGCCAGATCCTCGGTGGAGTAGCGCAGGGCATCGGAGGTGCCTTCTACGAACGACTCGCCTACGACGACGAAGGACAGATCCAAAACGCCAGCTTTATGGACTTCCTGATTCCCTACGCGACGGAGATCCCCATCGTCGAGCTGCATCACACCGAGACGAAGTCGCCACTGAATCCACTTGGGGTAAAGGGCGTGGGCGAGGCGGGCACCATTCCGGGAGCGGCGGTGATCGCCAACGCGGTGTCCGACGCCCTCGGCCACCCGATCGACTCGATGCCGATTTCGCCGCTCGACATCTTCGAGATCCTGCACGGCGAGGCTTGATGAGCGGAGTACGCGTCGGGATCGACACGGGCGGCACGTTCACGGACGTGGTTGCGATCGACGAGGCGTCTGGTCGAATCGTCTCGACCAAGACTCCGTCGACGCCGGCCGACCCTTCCGAGGGGTTCATGACTGGCGTCGCCAAGATCCTCGAGCACATGGGATCCGAGGCCGTCGCACTGACGACCGTGTCGCACGGTACGACGGTAGCCACCAACGCACTGCTCCAGGAGGACTTCACCGGTCTGGGTTTCATCACCACCGAAGGCTTTCGCCACCTGCTCGAGATCGCGCGCCAGAGCGTGCCGGAGGGTTACGGCAACTCCTATTTCTGGGTCAAACCCGAGCGCATCGTGCCGCTCCACCTCGTCCGAGAGGTGCCCGAGCGACTGGACGCGAGTGGCGACGTCGTGCGCGCGTTCGACGAGACCGCCGCCGTCTCGGTCGCGCGCTGGTACGAGGAGCAGGGCATCAACTCGGTGGCCGTCTGCTTCGTCAACGCCTACGTAAACCCGGCCCACGAGCAACGGATGCGAGCCGTGCTGCGCACGGAGCACCCCGATTGCGCGGTGTCGATCAGCTCCGATGTGTTGCGCGAGTACCGAGAGTATGAACGCTCGGTGACCACCCTGGTCGACGCGTTCGTCAAGCCCAAGATCTCGAACTACATCACCGGCATCAAGACAAGGCTCGACGAATTCTCCACCCGGCCCCCCGTTTTGAGCGCGGGAGCTCCCGCTCCAGCGCGCTCCCCGCGCTCAGAAAACCCGGGCGGGCCCTTAGAAAGGGTCCCCGGGGCCGTGCCCTTTTACGTCATGAAGAGCAACGGGGGCGTGATGTCGGCGGACGAGATCGGCGGGCAGCCGATCACCACGATTCTGTCCGGACCCGCCGCGGGCGTGCTGGGCGCGGCGATGATCGCCCGGCAGGCTGATTTCGGCAGCGTCCTGACGCTCGACGCCGGGGGCACCTCCACCGACGTGAGCGTGGTGCGGCGCGGCGAGCCGACGATGACCACCGAGGGCTCGGTGGGACGGTGGCCGGTCAAGGTGCCGATGGTCGACGTCGTGACCGTCGGGACCGGCGGCGGCTCGATCGCGTGGGTGGCGCCCGACGGCGGTCTCAAGGTAGGCCCCCGCTCCGCGGGGGCCGACCCCGGCCCCCTCTGCTATCGCAGAGGGGGCACCGAGCCGACCACGACCGACGCCCATCTGGCCCTGGGGCGCATCCCACCGGCGCTTCTCGGCGGCGAGCTGGCGCTCGACACCGACGCGGCGCGCTCGGGCCTCGAGCTGCTCGGCGAGCGAGTCAAGCTCGACGTGGAGAGATGCGCCGCAGGCGTGCTCGAGATCGCGGCCTGGAACCAGGCGAACGCCATTCGCCAGGTGACGGTCCGCCGCGGCCTCGACGTCAGGGACTTCGCCATGATCGCGTTCGGGGGTTCGGGGCCGTTGCAGGCTTGCAGGCTCATCGACGTGCTCGATCTCGACGCCGCGATCGTGCCGCTAAATCCTGGCAACCTCAGTGCCTTCGGCCTGCTCACCGTCGACGTCCGCAACGACTACGTGCAGACCTTCGTGAGGCGTCACGACGATGTCGACGCAGCCGAGCTCGCCGCGGTGTTCGCCTCGCTCGAGGAGCGCGCGACCGCGGCGTTGAACACCGAGGGCTTCGCCTCCGGGGATCACGTGCTGGCGAGGTCGGCGGACCTGCGCTACTACGGTCAGGCCTTTGAGGTCCGGGTCACGGCTCCAACCGGATCGGTCGACGCCGGCTTCTCCGCCGAGGTCCGCGCTCGCTTCCACGATGAGCACGAGCGCCTCTACGGCTACAGCTACAGCCACGATGATTCACAAACCGTCGAGTGGGTGAACCTGCGAGTTGCCGGGATCGGCCCGATAACTAGGCCGGAGGTCGAGGAGCTACCGGCCGGAGACGGCGACGTGGCCGGGGCCCGCACCGGCACGCGTTCGGTCTATTTCGACGGCGCGTGGCACGACGCCGCGTTGTACGAGCGCACGCGGCTCAAAGCCGGCGACGTCGTCACAGGACCGGCCGTGATCGAGGAGTTCGGCTCGACGCTGCCACTCGCGCCGGGGTTCGCGGGCCGCGTCGACGAGCGAGCGAACCTCGTGGTTCGAAGGAGCGAGGCATGACGGTCACCGTCGATCCGGTCGTGCTCGAGATCGTCCAGGGGACGCTCGCATCCATCGAGGCCGAGGTCGAGGACGCGATCGGGCGCACCGCGCGCTCGCCGATGATCCGCGACCAGCATGACTACCGGGCGGGCATCCACGATCGCAGGCTCCGCAAGCTCACCGGACGCTCGTACTCGGCCCTCGTTCACCCGGTGGTCCGCGACTACCCGATCGAGACCATGAATAAGGGCGACGTCTACTTCCACAACGACGTCTATACCTCCGAGGGCGGCGTCGGGCACCTTCCCGACCTCACCGTTACGGTTCCGGTGTTCGATGGTGGCGAGGTCGTCGCGTTCGTGCAGGCGTTTGGACATCACGACGACATCGGGGGGATGGTGCCGGGATCGATGCCCTCGAACGCGACCTCGGCCTTTCAGGAGGGCCTCATGGTGCCTCCGGTCAAGCTCTACGACCGAGGTGTCCCGAACGAGCCTGCGATCAAGATCATCACGCGCAACTCACGCCTACCGGATCACATAGCGGGCGATCTCGATGCGGAGTGTGCGGCATGCTCCATGGGGGCTACCCGTATGACCGAGCTGTTCGAGCGCTACGGACGCGCGGTGGTCGAGGCCTGCTTCGACACCATCATCGCTCGCACCGCCGAGACCTTTCGAAGAGAGATCCTCACCAAGATTCCCGACGGAACCTATGTATGGGAGGACTACGCCGAGCACGACGGGGTGGATGCACCGCGCCTCCACACGCAACGCATCACGCTGACCAAGACCGCGAACAAGCTGGTGGTTGATTTCAACGGGACCGGCCCGCAGGCAAAGGGTCCGATCAACCACGCGGGCGACTACGCCGACGGCAACTTCCTGAAGAAGTGGATGGCGCCGATTCTTCGCAACCTGGCCGACACGCCCGAACGCATGGCCGAGCTGGATGTCAACGAGGGCGTCGTCGAGTTGATCGACATGAGGTTCCCACCGCCTGGCACCCTGCTGACTCCGGTGTTCCCGGCTCCCACCAACGCGCGCACCTTTGTGATCCTGCGGCTCCTCGGGGTGTTCGCGGGCGCCCTCGCGAAGGCCGTCGACGGCTACATGCCGGCCGATCAGGAGACCATCCGCTACACCGGAATAACCGGTCACGACGCGTCGGGCGAGTGGTACCTCTATCGCGAGATCCTCGGGGGCGGGTCGGGCGGTCGTTACTACGCCGACGGATCGGACACGATCCACGTGGTGCCCGATTCCAAGAACATGCCCGCGGAGTTCATCGAGACGAGCTTTC
>JBOGWV010000279.1:0-26213 GCA_050693975.1 Actinomycetota bacterium | reverse complement strand
GCGACCGGCGTGCTGATCCACACGAACCTGGGACGCGTTCCGCTGGGCGATCGCCAGTTAGAGGCCATCGCGCGGATAGCGCGCGGCTATTCCAACCTCGAGTACGACCTAGCGGAAGGCCGGCGGGGTTCGCGCTGCAGCCACGCACGCGGTCTCATAACCGCGGTAACGGGGGCCGAGTCCGCACTGGTCGTGAACAACAACGCGGCTGCGGTACTGCTGACGCTCGCCGCGCTTTGCACCGACAAAGAGGTCATCATCAGCCGCGGTGAGCTCATCGAGATTGGCGGCGAGTTCCGAATGCCCGACGTGATGGCGATGTCGGGCACACGGCTCGTCGAGGTAGGCACCACGAACCGGACCCACCTCGCCGACTACGAACGAGCCGTCACAGCCGACACCGGTGCGATCCTCAAGGTGCATCCTTCCAACTACAAAATCGTGGGCTTCACCGCAGAGGTAACGGCTCGCGATCTCGCGCGGCTCGCCAAAGGGCGCGGGTTGCCCTTCGTGCACGACGTCGGGTCGGGATTCGTCGAAGCCGGTCAAACGGCTCCCTGGGCGGTGGGCGAGCCGCCGATCGCGGACGCGCTGGTGCAGGGCGCCGATGTCGTGACGTTCTCCGGTGACAAGCTCCTCGGTGGGCCGCAGGCCGGAATCATCGCGGGTCGCTCCGACCTCCTCGGCAGAATCGCCAAGCACCCGTTGCTGCGGGCGCTGCGCGTGGACAAGATGACACTGGCGGGGCTCGAGGCGACGCTGAACGCCTATCTCGAGCGAAGGGTGGACGAGCTGCCGCTGTGGTCACTGGCCCTGACCCCAACGGACGAGCTCCGAGACCGAGCCGAGCAAGTGGCCGAGGCCGTGGCCACCGACACGCTCAAGGCGGAGGCCGTTGCCACGCGAGCGGTCACCGGGGGCGGGTCGCTGCCGGGCGAGGAGATCGGCTCGTGGGGCGTGGCCCTGACCCACTCCGAGCTCGGTGCCGACGAGCTACAGGAGCGGCTGCGCCGCGGCTCGCCTCCCATCATCGGCCGCATCGACGCCGACAGATTGCTACTCGACCTCCGCACCGTCCCCCCCTCCGACCTAAAAACCCTAAAAACCCTCGCGTTCTGAGCGCGGGAGCTCCCGCTCCAGCGCGCTCCCGCACCTAAGAAAATCGCGGCCCGCGTTCTTAGGTGCGCTAGCGCGCTGGGACGGGACTGCGCGCGCTCAGAACGCGAGGCGCTCGGGGGCCGAGTAGAGGTTGAAGCGGTCGTCGCGGAGGAAGCCGACCAGGGTCAGGTTGAACTCGGCGGCTACCTCGATGGCCAGGCTGCTGGGGGCCGAGACCGCGCACATCACGGGGACGCCGGCGACGACGCTCTTCTGAACGAGTTCGAAGCTGGCGCGGCCGCTGACGAGAACGATGTGGTCGACCAGTGGCAGGCGGCCCTCGAGGAGAGCCCAACCGATCAACTTGTCTAGCGCGTTGTGCCGCCCGACGTCCTCGCGCAGAGCCACCAGCTCGCCCGACGTGGTGAACAACCCCGCCGCGTGCAGGCCCCCCGTTCGCTCGAAGACGCCCTGGGCGGCGCGCAACGACTCGGGTAACGAACGGAGCACATTCATATCCACCCGCGGCCCATCGGCCACCGGCTTGGCGCTGGTCTGCAACTGCTCGATGCCTGCCTTGCCGCAGACACCGCAGGCGCTGGTGGTGAAGAAATGGCGTTCGAGCGAGCGGAGTTCCAGCGGGCGGTCGGCTCGTAGGTGAACGTTCACGATGTTGTATTGCTGCTCTTCACCGAGTGCGCGGTCGACGCAGTAGGCGAGCTTCGTAACCTCGCTGCGGTCGGTCACCATCCCCTCGGCGAAGAGCCAGCCGGCCGCGAGCTCGAAATCGTTGCCCGGCGTACGCATCGTCACGGCGGCCGTGTGGGTTTGGTCACCTTGAATGAGCCGGATTTCGAGCGGCTCCTCGGTCGCGATCGCGTCGGAGCGCCGCACCACCTCTCCGTTGTCGAAGGCGCGCACCCGCGCCTTGACCGAGGCACCTGGGCGTCCGGTGCGCCCACGCTTGGCCTCGGCGGGGGTGTGCCGGGATCGATCTGCCAGCGCCATGACTCCATCAAATCACGAGGTCGGGACCACGGAACAAGAATCCCGATTCCTACCTTGGCCGGAGGCCATATCGTCGCTGGATGCACGTCATCGGAACCGCCGGGCACGTCGACCACGGGAAATCGACCCTGGTCCAGCGCCTGACCGGGATCGACCCCGACCGCTTCGCCGAGGAGAAGCGTCGAGGTCTCACCATCGATCTCGGCTTCGCATGGCTCCCGCTACCGTCGGGCAACGAGATCGGGATCATCGACGTGCCGGGGCACGAACGCTTCATCAAGAACATGCTGGCGGGGGCAGGGGGCATGTCGGTGTGCTTGTTCGTGGTCGCCGCCAACGAGGGTTGGATGCCGCAGTCGACCGAGCATCTGGCCATCCTCGACGTGCTCGGCATCTCGAGCGGCGTCGTGGCGCTGACGAAGTCCGACATGGTCGACGAGGAAACTCTCGAACTGGCGCGGGAAGAGGCCACCGATCACCTCGAGCGAACCTCACTATCGGGCTCTCCGATAGTCGCCGTATCGGCGGTAACCGGCGACGGCATAGACGAGCTCGTCGCCGCGCTTGACGAGGCCACCACCAACGCACCTCCTCCTGCGGATCGTGGGCGTCCGCGTCTGTGGGTAGACCGGGTGTTCACTATCGCTGGGGCCGGAACGGTGGTCACCGGCACGCTTGCCGGCGGCGGCATCGAGGTCGGCCACGAGATCGAGATCTCGCCCGAGGGACGTCACGCTCGAGTGCGCACCATCCAGAGCCACAAGAAGGAGGTGGGCGCGATCGGGCCGGGTAACCGAGTCGCGCTTAACCTGGCCGGGTTGGAACGTCAGGGAGCGGAGCGCGGCGACGCGGTCGTGCGGGCGTCCCAGTGGCGGCCCACTCATCTCGTGGACGCGCAGGTGCGCGTGCTGCCGGAGTGGGCCGTGGGGCCCGACCACAACCTCTCGGAAAAGGGCTCGCATCTCCTCTACGTAGGCTCGGCGGAAACACCGGTACGCATCAAGCTGTTCGGGACGACCGCGATCGAGGCGGGCGGAACGGGCTTCGCTCAGCTGTTTCTGCGGGATCCATTGCCGCTGGCGCGCGGCGATAGGTTTGTCCTGCGTGACGCGGGTCGGAGGCTGAGCTTCGGTGGCGGAGTCGTGCTCGACCCTCTGGCGCTGAGCGCGAGACGTTCAGACGAGGCGCATCTCGCGCTGCTCCGGCGTCTGGCAGGTTCCTCTGATGCGGACGCGCTGGTCGCCCTTGTCGACGCCGAAGGAGCCTTGGCGATGCGCGATGCGCGACTCCGGTCGGGACTGGATAGCCCCGGAGACAATTTGCGCAGGCTGGGGGATCTGCTGGTGTCGGACGACCGCTTCGAGAAGCATTCCTCGGAGCTACACACCGCCATCGCGGCTCATCACGCGACCAAGCCGCTAGAGAGAGGGATGCCGCGCGAGTCGGCGCGGGCCGCAACGGGTCTGGAGGGAGGACCCTTCGACGCGCTCGTGGAGGCGTTGCCCGACGTGGTCTCCGAGGGGGCCGTTGTTCGCCTCGAGTCGCATGCGGTGAGCATGTCGTCAGAACAACGGCGCGCCCGAGACCAAGTCATTGCGGCGATCGAAGGCGGGGGCTTCACACCACCGCTGAACAAGGATCTGGGGGCCGACCCCGCGCTGCTGCGCGCGCTCGTCGATTCGGGAGAGCTTGTTCGCATCGGCGACTTCCATCTCACGGCCGCGCAATCAGCCGAAGCGCGCTCGATGGTGCGGGCTCAGATCGAGTCCGAGGGGCCGATGACGGTGGCGCAGATCAGAGACCTGTTGGGCACGTCACGCAAGTACGCGGTCCCGTTGTGCGAATGGCTGGACCAAACCGGGGCGACGCTTCGCCAGGGCGACACGCGCATCCTGGGCCCCCGCCCCTGACCGGCTAGGACGCCCAGGAGGTCTTGAAGCCGTAGCGCGCTAGGGCCGGCAGCGTCAGCGACGTCATCGCCAGCTTGCTCGCCGGCCGCATTGCGTCGCGCCATTCGTCGTCGAGCCGCAGTTGGGTCTCGCCTCGCTTGAAGCGAATCGGATTGCCGGCCACGGTGTGGTCCTCTTCGAGGTCGACTCGACCGTCTAGCGGAAGCGTCGCGTTCTCGCCGATAACGTCGAGCACGCGCGCAAGATGCGTTGAGGGATCGGCAACCATGTCCTCGTAGTGAACGACCGCGTAGCCCGTCGCCCTGCGCTTGAGCCCGCCCACGAGCGTGTTGATCGCGTCCCACTCGAGTCCGGTTTTCAACAAGCTGTAACGGTTCATGTCGGTGCCGCTACCGGGGTTGTACTTCTGTCTCAACCACGAGTGGGCCACCGCTCGGCTGTCGCGCACGAGGTGAACGACGTGCAGCTCGACGTCGACCATAGTGCTCAGGACGTAACCGTGTGACGGGTCCTTGGTCGAGTCGATGATGACCTCGCATCCGGACTCGTCCATGATGCCGTCGTAGAGACGACGTAGATGGTCCTGATAGCCGGCGAGGTCGGATGCGAACCGGATGCCCGGCGACGCCGAGGCCAGCTTCGGGATCCGCCACCAACGATCGACACGGTCTTTCAGCTCGAGAAGGCGATTCACGTTCAGCTCGTTCACGCCTCCGAAGGCACGCCTCGACACCGAGGTCCAGAATTCGCATTCCCTAAACGGCCGGCCGCAGCCGCACAGGCGATTCTCGCCGTAGCCCTCCCTCCAGATGTGACGGATCTCTCCGCCGGAGAAGAAGGATTCGCTGCAGTGCCCGAGCACGCGGTCGAGCAGCGTGCTCCCGCTGCGCCCGTAGCCGCCGATGAATACGATCTTCTTGCGCCGGTTCATAGGCAATCTCCCAGGAGTGAGGTCGTCAACATCATGCGCCCGAGCGCGACCCACGCAGCCCCGTAGTAGGTGGGTGCTCGCTGCGCGACCTCGCGGGCACGGTCGAGCAGATCCGACACCACGACATCGTGGCCCTGCCCCTTTGCGAGGCCCGCAAACGAGACCACCGCCGACGGAGCCTCACCGCCGCCGCGCGGTTCACCCTGGAGCCCGTAGACGGAATCGATGCGGTCCCTGCGCTCGTGCCTGGCAAACTCCCATGCGCGCTCGCCCAGGGCCCGCCCGCGCGGGTCGCAGTCCTCGGCAAACCTTACATAGGTGCGCTGCCCGTCGAAGCTGTGCCCCACCTCACGCTCGGGATCGCTCGGCGGAGATGTCGCGTAGACCTCGTTCGAGGTTGTGATGACGGCCCAGTCGGGAACCAGCACCGCCCGTTCCGCAAACTTCGAGACGATCTCACGTGACGTCTTGGCAAGTTGATCCCACCGATCGTCGCCTGTCGCGCGCTCGAGCATCGTGAAGGTACGAGGGGCGAAGTAACTGGGATTGATCACGTACGGCTGGTTGCTCTGTGCCCAGGGGCCCGCAAGCAGAACGCTGCGACCACCGATCTCGACCGTCTCGTGCGCAAGGATCGCGTCGGCGATGCGCACGGCCTCATCCTTGTACGCAGGCTCGTCGAAGCGCTCGGCCGCCACCAACAGGGCGCGCGCGGCGTCGAGATCGGCATCGGTGGCGGGTTCGTCGTCTACGATCGCTCCGTTGTCCCACCGCCACGCGAGAAGCCCGTCCTCGCGTTGCAGGTTGTCCTTCGCCCAACTCCAGGCGACCTGAAAGCGCACCGGGTCGCCGATGCCCGCGGCCAACATCATGGCGTACGCCTGACCCTCGCTGACCGTGTCGCCTCCCTGATCGGTTCGCTCCACTCGTCCGTCGTCGCGCATGTAGGTGTCGAGGAACTCCAGCGCCGCCACACGAGCTTGATCGATCGCTCCGGCGTCGACCGGCTCGGTGATGGCTTGTTCACCCGGCTCGGTACTCCTAAGGGCAAGGGCCAACACGACGCCGACCACGGCGACGACGCCGACCAGCCCCTTGTGAGACCTGAGCCAGGGGTTGCGGCGTTGCGCGAACAGTCGCCGCCTCACGCCGCGACCCTCTGCTCGTCGCTCTCCGGCTGCACTGCCGCCGGCGCACGGGCAACATTCAGCGCGGGCCATGCCCCCGCCAGCAGAACGGTGATGTGCAGCACGGCGAAAGCGACGTTGTTGAGCGTGGCGGGACTCTGCGAGCGTGCCAGGCCGAACAGGGCCGCGGCGCCCAAGATGACGACGGACACCAGCGCCGGAAGAACCGTGCGCGGCTGTCGTTTCGTCGCTCCCTGCTTCGGCGTCACAACGAACCTGGCGGGTTTACGAAGTAGCTGGAGGACGGAGCTCTGTACGTGGATCCAGAAGCTCGCCGCGCTCAGTGCGAAGGCGGCAAACGTGTAGCCACCCGACCCCGCGCGCGCCACGTTGAGCAGAGCGAAACCGAAATAGGGGACGAAATGCAGCAGGAAAGCATCCGCACTGGTGTCCGCGAGCGGCTGCGCCCCCGTCGTGATGCGAATCACCGGCAGCGCCATATAGATCAGCACCGTCCAACCGGTTAAGAAGTACATCGAGCTCAACAGGTACTGCAGGCGCTGCCTCAGCGGGAGACGAGCGCGGAAGATCGCGGGGAGAGCGGAAAGACACCCCCGCGACCAGCGCTGCTGCTGGCTCACATAACCCGCCATGTCTTCGGGGCCCAACCCGCTGGCGAGAACCTCTGGCACGTATGCGGTCGTCCACCCCAGCTCGTGTAGCTCGAGCGACAGCTCGAAGTCCTCGGTCAACGAACCTTCGGGAAAGCCGCCGATGTCCTCCAACGCCTCGCGCCGAAGAACGACGTTCGTGCCGCAGCAGATCATCGAGTTCATTCCGTCCTTGCCGCGCGCGATGATGCCGAAGAACAGGGACTGCTGGGCCCATGCGGCCGACGCGATCGGGTTCGTCGCATGGTTGGCGTAGTACTGGGGTGTTTGCACCAGCGCGGTGTCGGTCCGGAAGTGCGGCAACGTCTTGTTGAGGAAGTCCTCGCTTGGGACGTGGTCGCAATCGAGCACGACGACGAACTCGGCGCCGGTCAGCGCGAGGGCGTGATTGATGTTCCCGGCCTTGGCACCGGTGTGCTCGGCGCGTCGCACGTAGTGCGCACCCACACGACTTGCGAACGCGGCCAGGTCGTCGCTGTCGCCGTCATCGAGGACGTACACGTTGACGAGGCCGCCGGTGAGGCGTACGGCAGCGTCGACGGTTGGGGCCACTACATCGAGTGGCTCGTCGTACACCGGGATAAGGACGTCGACGGTCGAGCCTGGATCGAAGCCGCCCACGGCGCGGCGCACTCGCTGCTTCGAACAGGTCCACCAGAACCCGACCGCCTGGGCCACGTTGAACAGCTCCGCCAGCACGAGCACCACGAACAGCACCGGGTGACCGATGCGCTCGGGCTGCAGCAACCATGTGAAGTACCAAAGCGCGACGGGAAGGGCGACGAGCGCCAGCAGCTGCAACCGCACCTTCGAGTCACCCGAGCCCTGGGCCGCCGACCAGTCGGGGGTCCGCAAGCGTGGATCCATCAACCTGTCACTCACTCGGTTGCTCATTCGTAGACCCACACCCTCACGTTCGGATAGTCGAACCGATCGGCGAGCGTCTCTCGTCGGTCGATCTGTTTTCGAACCTCGTCGACCTGAGCTCGCGTGCCCGGCATCTCGAGGAAGCTCCCCACCACGAACACACGGCGACCCTTGGCCGGCTCAGGCGGCGACGTTTGCGCGTCGAGCTCGGGCGCGTAGTACCTGACCAGGCTCTTCAGGATGATTGGCTTGTAGACGACCACGTCGTTGGAGTCCGCTCGCTGCGAGACCTCGCCGAGTGCCCCGCGGAAGTCATACAGCCGTGGGTTCGTGCCGTTCAGTTGTTGATCGGCGAGCCCAACGAGCATCGTGACCGAGAGCGCTCCCGCGGCCGCCAGGCGGGCGACCTTGCCTGGTGCCCATGACGTTATGAAGCGCGCCATCAGCAACAACACCAGTGGCACCGCCATCGCGATGTAGCGAACCTCGAACAGGTTCTGCTTGTAGAAACCGATGGCGGCCAGCATCAAAGCGGGAACCGCGATGGCGGCCGCAAGCAGAGTCGTCTGACGCGAGCGCCCCCTGCCGAGAAACAGCAGACCCGAGAGCATGCCGAGTGGCCATAGCGCGGCGATCTGCGCCATCGTGCGGTCCGAGTGGTAACCCCACATCGCCCACACTCCATTCGCGATCGCCGAGTAAATCGAAACCTCGCCCTGGACCTCGGAGGCGGCCGATCCGGTCTGCGACGGCAGCTGTGCGAAGCCCTTGCCGGCCTCTTCGTTGACCGTGTACTGCTGGTACGCAAGCGGAGCAAGCGCCGCCAAGAGGAGGGCCAGGACGCCGGTGGCGCAGGCCCAACCCGCGAGCAGTGGCTTGACCTCTTCGCCGCGCCGAAGACGCCCAATGAACATCACCAGGAACGCGAGCTGTTGCACGAGAACAAGGAGCACACCCATGTACTGCGTCCAGACCAGCGCCGCCGAAGCGAGTGCGTAGATGGCCCAGTCGCTCGTGCGACCGGTCCTCAAGGCGCGCACCTGGCCAAACACGGCCAACACACCGAACAGCATGAAGAAGCCGTACATGCGGGCCTCTTGCGAGTACCACACGGCAAAGGGAGCCACCGCGGTCAATACGGCGGCCAAGCGCGCGGTGTTGACGTCGTAGAGCTCTTTGCCGAGCGCATACACCGCCGGAATCAACGCCAGACCGGCGATGATCGAAGGCATTCGGACAGCCATCTCAGAGATGCCCAACACTCGCGACGAGAGCCACAGCACGACGTAATGGAGTGGCGGGTGAACGTCCGAGGTGCGAAGACTTTCGAACATGTCGCCGAACGAGAGTTGGATCTGAGCCACAGTCGTTGCCTCGTCCAACCAGATACCGCGCGTGACCAGCAGCCGGAGGATCAGACCCACAATCATCACTGCGCCAAGAAACAGCGCGCCGGGATGACGGAGTCGAGCAGCGACCGCGCCGGCTCGCTCCGTCGGCACGAGGCGAATGACTGTAGCGGTCGCGGCCGTCGCCAGCAGGATTCCTGTCGATACGAGGGCGGCGATGGCCATCTCCGAAGCCGTACGCGCCAGTGCCAGCAGCAGGATCAGGTGAACCACTCCGGCGAACCCGACGACCTTGATGCCCGTGCCGGCGAAACCCCGCGCGCAGAGGTTGGCAACCAGCACGCGACCGAGGCCCAGGAAGGTCATGGCGCCGAGATAAGGAACCAGCAACTGGGTGATCGAGACATAGCGATCGCCGAAGACCGACGTCACGATCAGCTCGGGGGCAAGAGCCGCGATCAGCACCGCTCCGCCTCCCAGCGCCGCGCCCACCGTGAGCGCGGTCCCAAGCGCTCCCTCATCGCCTTGCGCGGCGCGCGGCAGCAGGACCACAGGGATGGTCGCAAGCGCGAAGGCAGCGGCTCCCCCCAGCGTGGAGAGCGCGGCGAAATTGGCGGCACCGGCTGTGTCCAACAAGCGGCCCGCAAGCAGAAGGTCCTGGTTCTGAATGAGGGCGAGCAGCACGAAGGCGGTCACGGTGAGAGTTGTGGTTCTCTCGAGATTCGCCCCGCTGCGATCGAGTTGTGTGGCCAGCGCCGCGGTTCCGGCATGGTCAATCCTGGCAACCGCCAGAGCGACGTATCCGGCCGCGACGACACCGATCACGCCTCCGGCGACGCCGAACATCATTGCCAGCATGATGCCGACACCAACTCTCACCGCGGGCTCTGCTATCAGACTTGCGACCGCGCGTCCGTGACGACCGACTCCGTAGAGGCGTCCGCGCTCGAGCGCGAGCAGCCCGGCGACCGGGGCCGACGCCGCCAGACCGAGTGACGCAACGACGGGGATGTCGAGGATGATCGCCAGCGGTAGCGCGCCGGCCATGAGCGCCAGCGCCGCAAATCCGCCGATCCTTCGCGCTTTCCGCTGGGCCTCGGGCGCTCCTTCGGGGGACAGCGCGCTCGCCGCGCTCAGCGAGCTCATGGGTATGTGAAGAACGAGATAGAGCGCCAGGAAGCGAGCGAGTTCGGTGAACACCGCCGGCTCGAGCAGGCGCGCCATGATCAACGCGAAGGCCAGGTTGCCGGCACCGGATGCGAGTTGGCCGGCGACGACGAGCACCTGCTCGCGCGCGCCTGTTCGGGTGGCTGCCGGTACCCGATCGGCGGTTCGCCCGAACGCTCCTCGAGCGGTTGCTACTGCACCCACGTCGCAGGCCTCAGTGGTAGTCCGGTGATCTCGTCGGCGCCCTCGCTTCGCCCTTCGTCCAAGAGCAGACGCAGCAAACGGAAGCCCTCTTCCGCGCTTGCGATTTCGCTTCGCACTGCCGCGGCCCCCGGAACCGGCCCGGCGGCCGCTGCAAACACCGCTTCGGCGAGCCTGGCGGGAGTCGCGTCGTGCGCCAGGGCCTGTTGGGTGAAGCGACGCGCGAGCCCGCGCGGACCCGGTGTGGGTGACAGCGCGACAAACGGGGCGCCGGCAGACGCGGCAGCCAGCAGGGCATGGAAACGCATCCCGACGACAACGTGTGACGACGCCATGGAATCGCGCGCTTCGATCAATCCGGTCGGAGGATCAAGAATGACCGCGCCGGGGAGCCTGTCCGCGACCTGGAGAGCCAGGGTTAGATCGTCGGCCCCGTCGTCGGTGACGAACCACGGCTGCAACTCGACGTTCAGACCTCCGCCTTGCACGGCCGCCAGACCTTCGACGAGAAAGTCTGCATCGAACGGGGGCTCGGCCGGATGCTGTAAGACGACCCTGACGGCCCTCGGTGCCGCCCCCGTCTGTGTCACCGGCTCGTCCAACAACGCCCAGGTCGGATCGGCGCCCACCCGAAACGGTGGGTGCGCGCCGGCATCCGCCAAGGCGTCGGCGGACTCCTCATCACGCAGCACCAGTAGGTCGGCCTGTCGCACCAACCCCCGAGCCACCGCCCGCGACGAGCGTCCCGGCAGGGAGTCCGCGCCGACGCCGACGCCGGCCACCGGCTTGCCGAGAGCCTGGGCCGCGACGGACAGAGGCGCAATGCTTCGCACGCGCTCGGACACGGGGCGGCCGGTACGCGGACCGCGGCTTCTCAGCGGGCTTCCTCCTGCGAGTACGACCGCGTCCACCGAGCGAGCATGCCGGGGTGCCGAACGTGCGTTCAACGGGAGCACTGCGTCGACATCGTGGCGCGACGCGGTAAACATCGGATCCGAGCTGGTGACGATCGACGACCAGTCCTCGGGCAGTGACGAGACAAAGGCCTCAATGAGGGCCTCTGAGCCCGGTTCAGGCTGCCCGAAATCGCCCACTAGTAGTGCGCGAGGCATTGCTCACCTCCTCGTAGACATCGATGTGACGCCCTGCCACCGAGGGCCAGGAGCGACCGTAGGCAAGCGCCTGAGATTCTCGACGAAGAAGGTCGAGTTGAGCGTCGTCACTCGTCAGCGCGCGCAGACGCTCGCTTAGAGAGAGCGGGTCGAGGGACGTCGCAAGCGAGCGTGATACGCCGCCGGCATCCGCGAGCTCGTTCGACAACAACAATGGTGTGCCATAGGCGAGGGCGAGTGCGAGGGCACCGCTCGACGAGAAGGGCTTGGGATAGGGAAGCAGCGCGATATCGGCGGCCGTGAACCAGCGCGCGACGTCCGCCTCCGACACGTACCCGGTGAAACGAGCGGCGTCACCGTAGCGCTTTGCAAGCTCGCGCCCGTAGCCGTCCCGTCCGGCGAGACGAGGGTGCTCGCCACCTGCGATCACCAAATTGATTTGCTCGGTCATGCCCTCGGCGGCGGCGAGCGCCGGCTCGAGACCCTTGTAGGGCGCGAGATACCCGAAGCACAGCACGGTCGGACGATCATCCAGTCCGAGATGGGCACGTGCTTCGTTTCGATTCGGTGGCGTCGCAAGCTCGACCCCGTGCGGAATGACCACCGCGCCGGGCAGGGCGTCGGCGAACGAACGTTCGTGCACGAGCGTGGTATGTGCGAGCCGCCGAATGGAGCCCTGAACGGTCGCAATGCCGGCGCGCGCGACGGGGGCTGGGACGCGCACTCGATGGAGCTTGGTAAACGACGAGT
Organism: Actinomycetota bacterium; assembly: GCA_050693975.1. Lineage (GTDB taxonomy): Bacteria > Actinomycetota > CADDZG01 > CADDZG01 > WHSQ01 > WHSV01. The sequence continues at coordinate 14,022 of JBOGWV010000279.1, read as the reverse complement.
CGACATCCGCCGGGTCTACCACCTGGTGCATCGTCACGACCGGTCCCACGCCGGCCTCCCGCAGCATCCGGAGTCCCAGCGGTAGCCCCAAGAGCCACGATGGATCTCCGTAGAGGAACATTTCGTGCTGCAGGTGCACGACGCGTGCTCCGGTTTCGATAGCCGAGCGCGCGGCGCGCGGAAGCGCGCAGGGCCCGAGCTCGAAGGCACGTCGCACGACGATTCCGTCGTCGATCTCGACGAGGGGAGAATCGGGCTCGAACGGGGCGATCACCGTCACGTCGGCTCCCGAGGCGTTGAGTGCCCGAGCGAGATTGGCCGAGTAGGACGACACCCCGCCGCTGCCCGCGTGGCGTTCGCCCGCAGGGGGATAGGGGGTGATGAGCGCCACATCAGGTCGAGACATAAGTTGACTCCTCGTCCTTTTCTCGAGCGACCTTGGATGGCGGGGCGATCCCCTCGGTCTCCACGGGCAACACCCGGTGGTGAAGCCACAGCCTCAGGAGCGAGAACCCCATCTTTCGGGCATCCGTGAGCGCCTCGACTCGCGATCCATCGCGATCGATCCAGATGGTGGGAACCTCGACGACCTTGTAGCCGAGATTGCGGGCGGTCAGCAGGAGATCCACGTCGAACAACAGGTCGCGCGACGACAGCAAGGGAAGAACTCGCCCGACGACATCGCGCCTCATGACCTTTGCTCCGCACTGCGTGTCCGTGTAAGGGAGCCTGAAGACACGCCGCACACCGAACGCGAAACCAGCGCTGGCAATCCGTCGTGCCAACGAACGACGCCTCGGCACGAGCGCGGCGGGATGACGACGGGATGCGATAGCCCCGTCGGCCGTGGCCGCTGCCTGCGCCAGCCTCAACATCTCATTTGGAAGGGTTGCGCAGTCCGCGTCGACAAACGCTATGAGATCGGCATCGCAGTGGCGAAAGGTCTCCATGATGACGCCGCCCTTCCCGAGCTTCGGGTACTCGAACTTCAGCACACGCTCGTCGGCGCGCGCATGCTCCTCGACGACCCGAGCGGTCGAGTCCGTGCAGTTGTCGAGGCCCACCAGGAACCGGCAGCCGGGATCGGGGCAACCGGCTCGATACGCGGCCAAGGTGGGGCCGATTCGATGTTCCTCGTTGTGCGCGGGAATGACAATGTCGAGACGCACTGACACCTCCCTTTCCAGTTGGATTCGGGCGCGGGTCTCAGGTCCTGCTGGATTCTGGTTCGTGCTCGGATGCGATTGTGCGAGAGCCGCCTAGCTCTTCTTGCTATCTACCAGCTATTTGAAAGACGACAAAGTGGTGCAAGCAGCGGGACACGATAGGAGTGGTCCCTCGGCACGTCAACTCGGGTGCCCACCTCTGCATTCCGTGTCGACACAAACTTCAAACTCAGTTCAAACGCGCTAAGTGACTCGCGTAATTCAGTGCGTCAACAGAGCAGGTCAGGCGCGGCGAAATCTACTCCCCGGCGAGGGGATCGCCGTGGGCGGGAACCCCTCCAACGAGGTCGCCGTCGGGAAGCGGACGTGGTTTTCCGCTTTGAAGCTCCTCGACAAGGAGATCCACGACCTTTGAGAGATCGCCTGTGTCCCGAAACACCTCGCGCTGCCGCGTCGCCGACGTTCCTCGTTCGAGGATCTCGTCGATGCCCTTCAGCTCCTCGCTGCAACCGAGACGCTCTGCAGTTGGGGTGAGCCGCTCGACGATGTCGCTGATTGAACGTCGCAGCGACATCACGTTGCCATCCTCGTCACGGATGATCTCTGCCTCGAGCCCGTGGCGCGCGGCGCGCCACTTGTTCTCGCGAATCGTCCACGCGTGGTGTTCGAACATGTCCAGTCCGGAGTTGTAGCGCTCGGCAAGCCACACGACCAGGCATTGAGACAGCGCGACTATCGAAGCCAATTCTCGCAGCGAGCTGATACCGTCACAGATTCGAAGCTCGAGCGTGCCGAAACCGGGGTGCGGACGGATGTCCCACCACACCTCTCGGATGCTGCGAATGGTGCCGGCTCCGATGAGCGTGCGCATGAATCGCTGGAACTGCCCCCAGTTGGCCATCTGGTAGGGGAGTCCCGCAGTGGGCAACGACTCGAAGATCTTGCTGCGGATCGACGACAGGCCCGAGTCTCGTCCTTGCCAGAAGGGGCTCGAGGTCGACAGCGCGAGAAAGTGCGGGATGAAGGTGCCGAGACTGTTGCCGACGGCGATGGCTTCCTCACCGGTCCGCAGGCCAACGTGGGTGTGCACGCCAAAGATGAGCAACCGGCGCGCGGTCCACTGGCAATCTTCGATCAGGCGGTGATAACGAGGATCCGGCGAGACCGTCTGGTCCGTCCAGGCCGAAAAGGGATGCGTTCCCGACGAGATGATCCGGTATCCGTAGCCGTCGGCCACGTCGATGAGCTTGTCCACCTTGCCGCGCAGCTCGCGACGCGCGGCCTCCACCGTCGGGCAGACATCGGTGATGACCTCGATCGTGCATTCGAGCAACTCGTGCTTGAAGCCGGGCTCACCGCGCAGGTCGGCGAGGATCTTGGTGGCCGCGGTGTCGGTGGCAAGCGCTCCCGATTCGTCGACGACCTGGACTTCGATCTCGACGCCCAGGGTCGGTCGTTCACTTCCATTGAAAACGATGTCCACGTGGTACCCCCCAAAATGCCCCCTGAACGAGGCAACCCAAAGTTGCTCGCTCAGGAAGATTAGTCCAAACGGCTTGAGGCGACCCGCCTGCGTCCGAGGACGTAAATCAGGGCCAGCAGGTTGGCGATGATCCCGGCGGCCATCACCCCGGCCCCGGCCGGTATGGCTGGTCCCAAGGGCACCAACGCTCCGATCACCCATGCCAGTTGCAAGATGGACTCGAAGCGAGCGAACGCCCATCCGCGCGCGGCAGGTGGGCTGTCTCGTTGAACGATGGCGTCGAATGCGACCTTTGCGCAGCCGGACGCAATCCCGAAGGCGGCAACCAGCGCGGCCGCGGACACCACCGAGAAGTTCCTCCCAACGATCACACCAACGATGCCGGCGACTGCCAGGGAAACGGCGATGATGCCCTCCTCGCGCAACTTCCGCTTGAGCACCGGGACGATGAGAGAGCCGATGAGCGAGCCGGTTGCCGCGGCTCCGACCAGTATCCCAAGGCCCACTGTTCCCAGGTCCTCTCGTCGCAATGCAAAGGCGAGGTGCAGGACGAGAAATCCAACCAGCAGCCTCATGCCTGCGGTTGCGAACACGGCTTGGCGAACGCTCACCGAACGAACCAGAGCTTGAGCTTCGAGGCGCTCGGTCGCGCCACGGCGTCCGCGCAAGCGCGGAAGCAGAAGAGCGGGAACCACGCCGAGGTAGTAGACGATCGCCGTGAAGAGCAGCTCGGCCCGCGTCGAAGCGAAGTGAAGCAGCAGCAGCCCGAGTGGGACCGCGACCATTCCGGATAGCGCGTTGATCTTGGCGATGGAGGAGTTGGCCCTCACCAGAGGCCTGCCCTCGGGGGCCAGTTCGGGAAGCATCGCCCCCTTGACCACCAGCGACGAGCGCGACAGCACGAGAACGCCGAACGCGATGGGGAATAAGTACAGGCTGTCGACGCGCGTTGCCAGCAGCCAGGCCAGAGTGCCGCGGCCGAGCGCGGCTAGAACCATGGCGACACGCAGACCGCCGCGGTGCCGGTCGAGAAAGCGCGACAGGAAGGGCGCGACGATCGCGAAGGGAGCGACCGTCAAGGCGAGATAGAGTGCCACCCGGCCGCGCGCCGTTGCCTCGGGCACCGAGAAGAACAGCGAGCCTGCAAGGGCAAGCGCCAGCAGCGCGTCGCCCGCGGCCCCCGACGCCTGGAACAGCAGGAACCTGCCAAACTCCGGCGTGGCGGCCTCCCTACGGGCCTTGCCGACCGCGCGCCTCGCCGCGATGCGAAGAAGCGGCTCCTCCTTGGGCGGCTCTCGACGCGTGGACATGGCTCCGAGCGTAGAACGACCGTCCAGCACCCTGGGCCCCAGGACGTGCAGGAACCCCCGCCGCTGAGTCGAACCCACACCGGTAGTGGACAGGCGCTCGTTGCCTGGTTCCACCACCAACATTCTCGGACCACCGGAAGGGGCAGATCGGATGCGACGCCAGGTGTTCATCGCCGCGACGCTGATGGTCGCGCTCCTCGGCGGACTTCTCACGACCCCTCTCGTATCCGCAAAGCCGGCGGCCGGCATCGCTCCGGTCGAGTCCAACATCGACGGCAGCAAGACCGTCGAGTACATCATCAAGACGCGCCACGGCCGCATCTTTGCCGAGGCTGTTCACCCGACCAGCGGCGGCAAGGTCGTGAAAAGCCCGGTGGTACTCACCTACTCGCCGTACTCGGTGCTGGGTCGCAATGGTGACGCCGGCACGTTGGTCCCGCGCGGTTACACCCGCATGTATGCCGACGTCGTCGGCACCGGAAACTCAGGTGGTTGTTATGACTACGGCGGCAAACGCGAGAAGCAGACGGGCTTCGACGTGGTCGAGTGGATCGCGGATCAGAGGTGGTCAACCGGCAAGATCGCCATGGAGGGTGGCAGCTACGATGGGACCACCGCCATCGCCGCGGCGACGCAGGCTCCGCCGCACCTCACAACGATCGTTCCACAAGTCGCCATCTCTCGTTGGTACGAGTACGCCTATTCGGGCGGCATTCGCTACAGCTACACCAATGAGTTCACCGGCAACCGAGGCATCGGCGGCGCGACCGAGGAAGGCTTCGATACTCCGCTGGCGTTCGACTTCGGCTTCGCCCTACCTCCGCCTCTGGATGTCGCCAACGACAAGTGGGCCGAGCGCGTCGAGTCCTCCACCACACCCTGCGACCAGATCACGCACACCGAGCACGGCTACGACTTCGATACGCCCGACTACGACCGGTTCTGGCTGGAGCGCGACTACATCAAGGACGCGGGAAGGATCGACATCCCCGTCCTGATCGCCGGGAACTGGGGCGACTGGAACGTCAAGCAGGAGGGCGGCTACAACCTCTTCAAGGCGCTGCGACGCTCGGGTAACCGAAACACTCACCTCGTCTTCGGGAGCAGGTGGCGGGGTCACCAGAGTCCGGGGGAGCTGTTCGACAAGGTGATGGCCGACTGGCTGGACCACTTCCTCAAGGGCGAGCGCAACTCGACTCCTCAGCTCGAGACGGTGATCTCGCAGACGGCGGACTCGGAGGGCGGCGGGCAGTTCTATCTCGGGCGCGCGCCCGAAACCGAGAACGTGACGCTGTTCGCCCAACACGCGAGCGGCGACCAACCGTGGAAGCTGCTTGGTGACAAGCCGGATCGCGCGAAGGGCAAGCCGGTGGCGCAGTTCGCCTCTCTCGGAACCAACACCGAGTCGCGGGCCAACCTGAATCCGAGTGGAAACCTCACCTGGTTCCGCTTCGAGACTCCGCCGCTTCGCCGTGACACGCGCGTCTTCGGGAAGATCAAGGTGAAGCTCTACTCCAGCGTCGCGCGCAGGTGGGTCACGGTGACGCCGACGGTCGTGGACGTTGGCGGAGACTCGACCTCCCTGGTCTCGGTCACCCGTGGTTTCCTCGACTCGCGCTACCGAGGGGGCCTGGGCAGGACCAGGGATATCGAGCCCGGCATGCCCTTCGCTATGTCGGTCGTGGCCAAGCCCACCGACTACACCTTCAAGAAGGGGCACCGCATAGGCCTCAGCATCGCGACGGAGATCGCCGAGTGGATGGTGCCCAAGACCTATCCCGGATGCGAGGGAGCCGGAGCCGAGTGCGCCACCTTCCGGATCCACTGGGAGCGCGGCCGGACCCAGCTCGTCCTGCCCGTCCTGGAGCCCGGCCGACCGGGCAGGCTCTTCTCCGCCGACTAGCAACCGCCCCGGGTTTTCCGTGCCGTTGGCGCGCTGGAGCGGGAGCTCCCGCGCTCAGAACCGGGGCCGTAGTGGATTTGACAATCGTTTTCAATAGTGGCTAGGTTGCGGGTGTGTTGCGCCTGGTGCTCGTCGTATCCGCCATGGTTCTGGCCGCCGCTTGCGGCGGCCCGAGCGAGGCCAATTCCTCGGGTGGCCCCCAGGTCATCGCCGCCTTCTATCCGCTGGCGTTCGTGGCCGAGCGGGTGGCCGGAAACTCGGCCTCGGTGACCAACCTGAGCCCCCCAGGAGTCGAGCCGCACGACCTCGAGCTGGCCCCCGACCAGGTGCGCGCTCTGTCCGAGGCCGACCTCGTCGTCTACCTGGGGGCCGGCTTCCAGCCTGCGGTCGAGGACATCGTTGGCGAGCTAGAGGAGACGGCCACCCTCGACGTGCTCGAGGACCAGGAGGAGCTCCTCGCCGACGACCCGCACGTGTGGCTCGACCCGCTGCGACTCGGGGAGATCGCCGACGCGGTTGCGGCTCGGCTCGCCGAGGTCGATGCCGACGGCGCTAAGACATTTGAGAACAACGCCGCCGCCCTGAACGAGGACCTAGCAAGGCTCGACGCGGAATTCTCCAGCGCGTTGAAGGACTGCGAGCGCGACGAGTTGGTGGTGAGCCACGAGGCGTTCGGCTATCTCACGAATCGCTACGGCCTCGAGCAGATCGGAGTTTCGGGCGTCGATCCCGAGTCGGAGCCCTCCCCCGGCAGGCTCGCCGAGGTCGCCGAGTTCGCCAGGGACAACGGCGTCACGACGATCTTCTTCGAGGAGCAGGTCTCACCCGATATCGCCGAGGTCCTGGCAGAGGAGTCCGGCACCACGACCGAGGTGCTGGACCCGCTGGAGTTTCCTCCGGATGGCTCCTCGGACTACTTCGACGTCATGCGGGACAACCTCGCGGCGATTACCACGGCCCTCGGTTGCGCGCGGTGAAGGAGCGACCGGCAGGCGCGGCGCAGTTCCACCTCGTCGGAGGCCGGGTTGCCTTCGGCTCGACGGTTGCCCTGGACGGCATTCACTTCCACCTCGATCCGGGTGAGTTCGTGGTCCTGCTGGGCTCGAACGGGTCGGGCAAGACGACCCTCGTCAAGGCGCTGCTCGGGCTCGTGCCTCTGAACAAGGGGCGACTCGAGGTATTTGGGTCCGTCCCCGGGAAGTTCCGCGACTGGGGGCGCGTCGGTTATGTACCGCAGCGAATCACCGCGACCTCGGGCGTTCCCGCAACCGTGCTCGAGGTCGTGTTGTCGGGCCGGCTGGCGCGTTCGCGGAAGTGGGGCCCTCACAGCAAGACCGATGCCGCGGCCGCGCTCAACGCCCTCGATCAGGTCGACATGGCGGGGTCTCACAAGGCACCCGTCGAGACCCTGTCGGGTGGACAGCAGCAGCGAGTCCTCATAGCTCGCGCGCTCGCGGGCGACCCCGACGTACTGGTCCTGGACGAGCCGGTCTCGGGAGTCGACCTCGAGCATCAAGAGACCTTCGCCGCAACTCTGCAGGAGCTAAACCGCAACGGACGCTCGGTCCTGCTGGTTGCTCACGCGCTGGGAGTGATCGAGCCGCTCGTGACACGAGCGGTCGTGCTCACTCAAGGCAAGATCACATACGACGGCAAGCCGCTGCGAGACCTGCACGATAGTCACGTTCACCATCACCCGCACTCGGCGGAAGTCGAGTCGCAGCTTTCGAACCCCATGGGGGGGCGACGGCGATGACCACCCTTTGGGACTCGGTATGGGGCGCGTGCCCCTTCGGCTTCTGCCAGTTCGGGTTCATGCAGCGCGCGCTTGTCGCCGCGGCTCTGGTCGGGCTCGCGGCGCCGGCGATCGGCATCTTCTTGGTGCAGCGCCGCCTGTCGCTGATGGGCGACGGCATCGGACATGTCGCCTTCACGGGAGTGGCCGCGGGTTTCCTCTTCAACGTGCTGCCGCTGGTGACCGCCATCATCGCGGCCGTCGTCGGAGCGGTGGTCATCGAGCTGCTGCGCGAGAAGGGCAGAACCCAGGGCGATGTCGCATTGGCCGTGGTGTTCTACGGGGGCATCGCGGGTGGCGCGCTGTTGATGGCACTGGCCGGAACGTCAAACGCCAACGCGCTCGGCTACCTGTTCGGTCAGCTCCTCAACGTGCAGTCTTCGGATCTGTGGGCCGCTCTGATCATCGCCGGAGGCGTCCTCGGCCTCACGACTCTGCTCCGGCGAGTGTTGTTCGCGGTGTCCTACGACGAGGAGGTGGCGCGCGTCGCCGGTGTACGCCTGCGCGCCGTCAACCTACTCATCGCGATCGCGGCCGCGATCACCATCGGAGTCACGATGCGTGTGGTCGGCATCCTGTTGGTGTCGGGGATGCTCGTCTTGCCCGTGGCCGCGGTGCAGCAGCTAACGCGCAGCTTCCACGCGACCTTCGTTGGTAGCTTGGCCCTGGGCCTGGTGGTAAGCGTCGGCGGGCTGGTGGTCTCCTACTACGTCAACGCCCCACCGGGTGCAACGATCGTGGTCGGGGCGATCGGAGCCTTCATCCTTGCGACCGTTTTCGCCCGCGCACGGACGGTGATGTGATGACCCAAGAAGCGAACAGCAGACCGCAACGATCGACCAAACAGCGCGCCGCGATCAAAGAGGCGCTCGAAGCGGCCGCCGGATTTCGTTCGGCGCAGGATCTGCACGACGACCTAAAGGCTCAGGGCCGGCGCGTCGGGCTGACCACCGTGTACCGGAACCTGCAAGCCCTCGCGCAAGCCGGCCAGGTCGACGTGCTCCGCGCCGGCGACGGCGAGGTCATCTACCGCCGCTGCGAATCAGGCGAGCACCATCATCATCTGGTGTGCACCGAGTGCGGCACCTCGGTCGAGGTGGCGAGCGACGAGATCGAGAGGTGGGCGGACCGGGTGGCACTGAGCCACGGCTTCACACCCGTCGAGCACACCGCCGAGGTATTCGGCATCTGCGCAACCTGCTCAAGCTAGTAGCGGCTGCCTAGTTATCGTCGCGGAACATGCGTTCGGCGCGGGGGCGCTTGAAGGAAGGAGATTTGTCCTTGCCCTCGCGCTTCGCCTCCGGCCGCGTCGCATCGCCGGGAAGCCAGTCCCCCGCCTCCTTACGCCGGCGAGCCGATACCCGCACCTCGTCGCGACTAACGACCAGCGCCGCAAGGCCGGTGGTGATGGGCACCGATGCGACCAGCCCAATGCTCCCCACCAACGTGCGAACAATCTCTTGCGCGACCACCTCGCTTGTGAGCGTCTGCGTCAGCGGAAGGTCCGCAAGCGTGAACAGGATCAGCAACGGCAGGGACGCTCCCGCATAGGCCAGCACGAGCGTGTTGACGGTCGACGCGATGTGGTCGCGTCCGATGCGCAGCGCGCTGCGGTAGAGCTGCCGCGCCGAGTAGCCGGGGTTCGCGTAGTGGATCTCCCACACCGCGGACGCCTGAGTCACCGTCACGTCGTCGAGCACTCCCAGTGTGCCGATGATGACTCCCGCGAACACCAAGCCCTGGATGTTGACCTGCGACGCCGAGACCTGGAGGAACACCGCCTCCTCCGAGCCGAAGCCTGTGAAACTGACCCAGTCGAGGAAAAAGGCCGCCAGCAAGCAGGTCAGGACCAGGCTGACGAGCGTGCCGAGAATGGCAGTCGTCGTGCGGACGTTGATGCCGTGGGCCAGGTACAGCGCGGCGAACATGATGCTCGCCGAGCCGACCGCGGCCACCGCTATGGGGCTCTGGCCCTCGAGGATCGCGGGCAGCACGAATTCCAGCAGGATCACCAGGGAAACGGCAAGACCCAAGAGAGCGGCAATGCCCCGTAGGCCACTCAACGCGACGACTACGACCGCGAACAAGATGCCGAGCGCGAGCAGCGGAAGGTTGCGCTGGTAGTCGAGGAAGAAGTAGCGGTTCTCGTTCGGGTCGTTGAACGACCTACCGACGTAGATCTCGTCGCCCTCGGCGATCTGGCGAGCCTGGCTCGTCTCGGCCGTCTCGAAGGAGACCTCCCGGCCCTCGTCGTTGCCCTGGTCGAGCCGAGCGGTCACCTCTGCACAGCGAGCGGACTCCTGGCCCGGAATCTCAGCGCAGTCGGTCCGTTCCACCGCGACCACCGTTGCCTCGGTGCGCTCGGGGTCGCCGATGTCGCCCCCGATCCGCTGGGGGGGCTCCCCGGGCCAGAGCACGATCAGCCCGACCAGGGTGGCGACCACGAACGGAACGACCGCGATCAGCAGCGCGCGCCTTACCTTCGGTGAGGCTTGGTACTCCCCCTCGTGGCCGTGCGAATGACCGTGTGAGTGCCCGAACCCCACGAATGCTTAGCCGGGGCCGGGGTTGTTGGGTCCCCTCCCCGGAGGCCTGGGTGGTGGCGGAACCGGCGCGGGGGGAATCTCGGTGTTGCGCTCGAGGTCGGTGGGATCCGGCTGGATCGGCTCCGGAGGAAGATCATCCTCGGTGGTGCGCTCGTGCATCGCGTCGGGAAACACGTCCTTGCCGAACGCGGCCTCGAAAGCCTTGAGCATCTCTACCGGAATCGGGACGACCAGCGTCGAGTTCTGCTCGGCGGCGACGTCGGTGATCGTCTGCAGGTAGCGAAGTTGGTACGCGATGGGGTGACGGGCGATGACCTGTGCTGCCTGCGCCAGGCGCTCCGAGGCCTGGAACTCGCCCTCGGCGTTGATGATCTTGGCGCGCCGCTCGCGCTCGGCCTCCGCCTGCTTGGCCATCGCTCGCTGCATCTCGGTGGGCAGGTCGACGTCCTTGATCTCGACGAGATTGACCTTGATGCCCCATGGGTCGGTGAGATCGTCGATTATTCGCTGCAGATCTTGATTGAGCCGGTCACGCTCGCTGAGGATGTCGTCGAGGTCGACCTTCGAGAGCACCGCGCGCAGCGTCGTCTGCGCGATCTGAGACGTGGCGAAGAGATAGTTCTGCACCTCGACGATCGCCTTGACCGGTTGGAACACCTGGAAGTAGACGACCGCGTTGACGCGAATGGTCACGTTGTCGCGCGTAATGACGTCCTGCGGGGGCACGTCGAGCGTCACGATCTGCAGGTTGACCTTCACCATGCGGTCGATGATGGGAATCAAGAAGAAGAGGCCGGGCCCCTTGGCACCCTCGAGCACCCGGCCCAAACGAAAGATGACGCCACGCTCGTACTCCTGGACGACTCGAATCGACGCCGAGACGAGGATCAACAAGACGACGAGGACAACTCCGGCAATGATCAACGGGCCCATCTGCGAACCGCCTCCCTAAGTATGGGACTTGTTCACAGCCTAACTAGATGATCGACGCCCGTGTCCTGGCTAGTCGAACGCAATGACGTCCTAGCTGCCTGATTCAGCCTCGAGTTGCCGGCGGGCCTCCGCGTTTGCCATGCGGTCCTCTTCCGACACCTCCGGCCAGGAAAGCCCGAGGGATTGGATCTTGTCTACGACGATCGAGGCCACCATCGCCTGCATCACCTTCTTGTGATCGGCGGGGATCACGTACCAGGGCGCCCATCTCGTCGTCGTCGCCGTGATCGCGTCGTCATAGGCACGCATGTATTCGTCCCAATGGGCCCGCTCGGAGACATCGGCCGCGCTGAACTTCCACTGCTTGCCCGGCTCGTCGAGGCGAGCCAGGAATCGCTTCTTCTGTTCTTCCTTCGAAACGTGAAGGAAGAACTTCACGGTCCTTGTCCCGCTCCGATCCAGGTGACGCTCCCAAGCGTTGATGTCGTCGAAGCGGCCCTTCCAGAACCTCTTTCCTCGCGGCCCGGGCGGGAGCTTCTGCTTCGCGAGCCAGTCCGGGTGCACCCGGAGCGCAACGACCTCTTCGTAATGTGAGCGGTTGAAGATCCCGATCCGGCCCCGCTCGGGAAGCGCTTTGCCGATGCGCCAGAGGAAGTCGTGATCGAGGTCCTCGCTCGATGGCTTCTTGAACGAGACCACTTGAACTCCCTGGGGATTCACCCCCGACATCACGTGCTCGATGGTGGAGTCCTTCCCGGCGGCGTCGATAGCCTGGAACACGACAAGCAATGAGTACCTGTCGCTTGCCCACAGGAGCTCTTGAGCCTGGGAAAGCTCCTTTACACCCCGGGCGAGGATCGCTTTCGCCGCGGCATTCAGCTTCTTGGCAGAGAGCTCATCGAAGCCCGGCCCCCCGGTCCACGCGCAGTCTCGCCCGGCCAGATCGGCGCGGGTCCCGGGCTCGACCAGAAGTTGTTCTAGGACCTGTTCACGTCGATCCATGCACTCATCTACCTTTGCCGTCGTTTTCGTGCCTGGTCTCAAGTGCGGTCACGCCAGACACGCTTCCTATCCCGAGCACGATGAACTGCAGGCCAGCCGCGATCGGTCACGATCGCGCTTCGCCTAGGTCGGATTTTCGCCTCACCGAAGGTGGCCGGTCATCCTCCAGATCGGGTGAATCCCCCGGGAGGACCGGCGGGACTCCGCAGCGTCACCCCCTCCCTCGTACTCCCGGCAGGTTGTTCAACAGGCGCCGGATGGTGCTAGTCGCGTCCTTCCTCGAAGGGCTCGACCAAGAGGACCAGTCCTTCAGTTGCTTTCACCTGGACCTTGGACCCGGCGGCGATGCCCATCTCCATGGTGCGGGCGCGCCACAGCGTTCCCTTCGTCATCACGGTGCCCTCCGGAGCAATGTCGGTTTTGGCCTCGCCGATGGTGCCCACCATCGCGTCCTCTCCGGTGACCGGTCGCCTTAGCCGCACTCGCAAAGCCGCCGTCATCACCGAGACGAAGAACAGCAGCGAGAGCACCACCGCGGCAGCGATCGCCCACGGCGAGAGCGACAACTCAGGAGCGCCACCCGCGAACAACAGCAGACCTCCGGCTATGAGCGCGGCCACACCGCCGAACGTCCAGATGCCGAGCCCCGCGGCCTGGAGGTCGACTACGAAGAAGATGACGCCCAGGATCACCAGCAGCACCCCGGCCCAGTTGGTCGGCAGCACGCTCAAGGCGTAGAAGCCGAGCAGCAACGACACCGCTCCGAGGATCCCGGCGAGGCCGATGCCAGGGTTGTACAGCTCGAAGATAATCCCGAAGGTCCCGATCAAGATGAGCAGATACGCGACCTCTGGATCGGTTACCGCGTGGAGCAGTTGCTGCAGGAGGTTCATCTGCTGGAAGCGCACGCGCACGCTCTGAGACGAGGAGGCCTCGTCCCAAGTCTCGAGCGTCACCTCGTCGCCGTTGCCGACGGTGACGGTGTTCCCGTCGATCGACTCGAGCAACTCCCTGAGGGACCCGGCCAGCCCGTTGACTACCGCTCGCTCGACGGCCTCGGTAGCGCCGATGGACTCCGCGTCGGTGACCGCGGCGCGAGCGAACTCGGGATCCCGGTCGCGCAGTAGCGCGAGCTCCTCGATAAACGCGGCCGCGTCGTTCGTCACCTTCCTGGCCAGCGTGTCGTCGATGTCGCCGCCGCCGAGGTTGATCGGGGTGGCGGCTCCCAGTTCGGTACCGGGGGCCATGTAAGCGAGATTCGCCGCGTAGGTGATGAACGTGCCTGCAGAGGCGGCGCGCGCGCCACCGGGAGCAATCCACACGATCGTGGGGACATCGGATTCGAGGATGTCGCCCACCATCTCGCGCATCGAGACATCAAGCCCGCCGGGCGTATCGATCTGAATGATGACCGCATGCACGCCGTCCTTCTGAGCTCCCTCGAGGCGACCCTGGAGGTATTCGGCGTTGGGTGGGTCTATGACTCCGGTGAGCTCGATGAGATCGACGGTCTGGTCACCGCCCTCCTGGGCTCTCAGTGGAGCGGCGGCGAGCAGGAGCAACCCACTCGCGAGGGCGGCGAGCCATAGCAGCGACATGACGCGCCGCGCGGCGCGGAGGTTAAGGAGCACGGACCCATTGTCCCGTGCTCTAGCTTTTCCGCCGCGCGGCGATCGCCGGCCGGACCGCTCTGATGGACATGTCAACCCCTCGGCATAGGAGCTTGGGTATGCGGGTGGGTTGACTACTCGCCGCGTTGGTGCGCGGCTTCGATTCGGCGATCGGGAATCAACCACATGAGAGCCACCACGACGTACAGACCCAGCGCTATCCAGCGATTCGGATAGGCCAGAACGATGCCCCCAAGATAGAGAGCGGGAGAGA
>JBOGWV010000278.1:0-9284 GCA_050693975.1 Actinomycetota bacterium | reverse complement strand
CCGGTTGCCGGCCTGCTCGCCGAGCTCCCGGTCGAGGAGGTGGTGGAGCGGCTCGACCGGCTGCACGGCCATCTCGGGACGATGGGTGTGGCGAGCCCGTCACCGTTCATGACCCTGTCGTTCCTCGCCCTCTCGGTGATCCCGAGCCTCAAGATCACCGACTGGGGGCTGATCGACGTGGACCGCTTTGCCGTCGTCCCGCTCGAGGTCAGCCGATGAGCTCCGGCGACTTAGCACGCGAGCTCGCCGCGGTGGCCGAGGGCCTCGAGTTGATGAACGGCGAGGGGCGTTCAGCCGTGGTGTGGGCGCTGGCCCGCTCGGACGGGGGCGCTCCGGAGGTCCTCCACGCTGGGCGTCACGCCCGCAAGGAACTGATCGAGCAGGCGTCGGTACGACTCGCCTCAGGTGAGGTCGACTTCGAGGTCGAGGGTCCTCCCGGAGTGCGCGGCAAGGTGGTGGTGTGCGGAGCCGGAGGGGACCGCGCCGCCTACGGGCTGTTCCTGCACGGCGAGGGCACCCCCCACCTCGGCGCCACGACCGAAGGCCTGATCGAGGCGGCGGAGCGTTCCCTCGGCAAGCGAGTCGCGGACATGACTCGCCAGGAGCGTCAGGAGGTGGTGCGCTTCCTCGACGATCGGGGGGTCTTCATGCTCAGGAAAGCGGTCGAGACCGTGGCCGACCGACTGGGCGTCACGAGGTTCACCATCTACAACTACCTGGGGGCCTCAGCCGACTCCGAAGATCAAGCGAACCAGTCCCGCACGTAGAAGATGCCGAAGTAGACGACGAACGCCGCGGCCGCTACGTACATCATCGGCGCGATGTCCTTTGAGTGCCCACGGGCGAGCTTCAGGAACACATAGGTGACGAAGCCTGCGCCGATGCCATTCGTGATCGAGTACGTGAACGGCATCACAACCATCGTGAGAAACGCAGGGAGCGCGACCTCGATGTCATCCCAGGGGATGCTCCTGATTCCGGTCGACATCATCAGGAACCCGACGAGCACCAGGGCGGGCGCCGACGCGTGCAGCGGAATGATCGTCGCCAGCGGGGAGAAGAAGATCGCCAACAGGAAGAGAACGCCGGTAACGACGGACGTTAATCCGGTTCGCCCACCGTCGCCGATGCCGGATGCGGACTCGATGTAGGTGGTGTTCGACGACGCCGAGAACGCGCCACCCACTCCGGCGGCGACCGAGTCGACCAGCAACACCTTGTCGATGTTAGGAAGGCGGCCGGCCGCGTCCAGCGCTTCGGCCTCCTTGCCCAAGCCCACCACCGTGCCCATCGTGTCGAAGAAGTCGGCGAGCATCAATGTGAACACCGCCAGGGCCGCCGAGATCAGACCCAGCTCTCCCCAGAAGCCGAAGACCGTGAAGTCCCCGAGCAGGCTGAAGGAGTCCCCGCCCGGGAAGTCCACCGGCGATTGCCAGTTGGCGTAGGGGCCGAAGCCGGCCCCCTCCAGGAACGCCTCGTTGACGATGACGGCGAGGACCGTGGCCACGAGGATCCCTATCAGCAGCGCTCCTCTGACCCGTTTCGCGTAAAGGAAGGAGACCAGCAGCAGGCCGAAGACGAAGATGCCCACCGGCCATCCCTGCAACTCACCGGCGGTGCCGAGCTGAACCGGCGTGCCCTCCCCCGGGGTAACGAAGCCCGCGTCGACGAAGCCGATCAGGGCGATGAACAACCCAATGCCGACGGCGATCGCGTGCTTGATCGCCAGCGGTACGGCGTCCATCACCGCTTGTCTGAACTTCGTCAGCACGAGGATCGTGATGATGACACCTTCGGTGACCACGACCCCCATTGCCTGCGGCCAGGTGAGCGCGTTGCCCGCTACCAGTTGGAACGCGACGACCCCGTTGAGCCCCAGGCCCGCGGCAATGGCGAAGGGGTAGTTCGCGTACGAGCCCATCGCCAGCGTCATCAATCCCGCGGCAAGCGCAGTGACGGTGAGCACTTGGGCCGGGTCGAGACTGAGGCCGTTGCGGTCGGGCACCGACGAGAGGATCGCCGGATTGAGGAACAGGATGTAGGCCATGGTCATGAAGGTCGTGACCCCGGCGATCGCCTCGATTCGGACCGTAGACCCTCGTTCGGTGATTCTGAAGTACCCATCCAGGCCACGTCGCGGCGCTCCGACGGTCTTTGCCAAGTGGCGCACCCCCCTTGGTGCTCGTCACTGCGAGACTTCCTCTTTGGCTCAACCGAGTCATATCAAGCCAGTCCCCCGGATGGAAGCACCCGCGACGCCGAACTCGTTAGCACCAACCGGACTAGGGTGGCGAGTAGATGATGGCGAGCGACGCGACTGCGCAACTGAACCGGCTTCTGGCGGGGCTGGCGGCCGCCCACGATCCGGGGGCGGGGCTGGCAGCCGCGCTTCCGGAGATCGCCGCAACCCTCGGCTCGAGCGCGGCGCTGCTGTGGGCCGACGGCCGAATCCTGCAGCGCGTGGGCGACATCGAACCGCCCCGGCTCGACCGGCGCGCGGGAAGAGTGGAGATCCCGGCCGGAGGGGGCCAACCGCTCTCCGGTCTGGTGGCGCCCGTGCTCGAGGACGGTTATCTGCTCGTGGCTCGTGCCGGGAGACACTTCGAGCGCCCCGAGCTCGAAGCGTTGATCGGCTTCGCCTCCAGCCTCGATCTCTTTCTGAGGATGTGGCGCGCCCGCGACAGCGAGAGGCAGTCGTCCGAGCGAGGACATCGCCAGGCGGTCGAGAACGTCCGCCTGCTGGATTCACTCATCGAACGCCAGCGTCTGTTCGAGAGGCTCTCGCGCATCCAGCGCTCGATCAGCCACCGCGCCCCGCTTCAAGAGGTCCTCGACGCCATCTGTTTCGGAGCCCGTGAGCTGATCGGAGACGAGGTCGTGGGCGTGCGGCTTGTCGACCCGGACGATCCTGGAATCATCGAGGTCAAGGCCGAGCTCGGTGTTCCCTCGCACATGCTCGCCAAGGTGCAGCGCTCGAGAGTGGGTGAGGGCGCGGGTGGGCGCGCGGTCAGCGAAAACCGCCTCGTCACCGTGTACGAGTACGACAAGGAGACGAACGTCGTGGGGCCGTTCAAGCAGGACGGCCTGCAGAGTGCGATGGCTGCCCCCGTTCACGAACACGGCCAGCCGATGGGGAGTCTCGTCGTGTCTACCTACCGGCGCGGGCGCCGCTACAGCCAGGTCGAACAAGAGGTCCTGCTGTCGTTCGCCGAGCATGTCAGCATCGCGCTCGCGGACGCCAAGACGGTCGAGGCTCTGCGTGAGGCCCAGCGGGTCAAAGAGATGTTCCTGGCGATGGTGTCGCACGAGCTCAAGACACCACTAACCGCGATCATGGGCACCCTCAAGACCTTCCAGAAGCACGATGCCGCCCTGCGCGGCGAGTTGCGCGATTCGATGCTGAACTCCGCCGTCGACCGCGGCAACCAGCTCGCTCATCTCATCAACCGCTTGCTCATCGGAGCGCGCGCCGAGCTCGCCAACATCGAGCAGGAGATTCCTCTCGGGGAGTTGATAGCCCATGGAGTAAAGGGCTTCAGGGACCTGGGTGTCCTCGTCGTGGACGATGTTCCCGACATCACCGTGAGGGCCGACGCCAGTTCGATTCAGGGAGCCCTGGGAATCCTCATCGAGAACGCGATCGCACATTCGCCCAGCAACTCGCCGATCGAGGTGAACACCGTCATCGAGGACCGGCGAATCTCGATTCTGGTGATAAACGCGGGGGCGCTTCCGGACGGCGTTGACTCTGAGGTGCTCTTTCAACCCTTCCAACGGGGCCCCGAAGCGCGTTCCTCCGGCGTTGGGCTGGGCCTCTACATCGCGCTTCGCTTGGCCGAGGCAGGCGGAGGCACCATCGAGGTCGAGTCGGGCACAGGCTTCGTGACCTTTGCCCTACGGTTCCCATTAAAGGTGGTCGACCACGCCGGCGAGGTCGCTCGCTCCTAGGCTCTACTCCTCGAACACGACCGCGCGGCAGAACGCGGCCTCACCGCCGACGAAGCGCCACGGGAAGCAGCCGAAGGTCACCTTCTGGTCGAGCACCTTGTCGATGTCACCACCAAGGTTTTCGATGTGGACGATGTCGTGCGGGAACAACAGGGTGTGCATGATCTGGTAGTCGGGCTTGGGAAAAACCTCGTCCAGCGAGCGCCCGAGCTTGGCCTCTGCGTTGGCGGCCTCGTCCGGACGCATCTTCCTAATGACTGTGTTCATGGGGTGATCGGCCGTGCCGACGTCGACGGCGAGCCAGCGGACACCGCGATCCAGCACCCACTCGGCAAACTCCCGCGTCGGTCCGGGATGCCGGATGAAGTACTTCGTCTCGTCGGTCTCCGAGCGATCGATCCAGTTCTCGGGATAGTAGCGGTGGTAGCCCGTGTGAATCACGAGGATGTCCCCGCGCTCGATTGAGTGACCGGTATCGGATTCCCATCGCTCGAAATGCTCGGGACCGTAGAGCTCGAAGTCACCGATGGCCATCTTCTCGAGATCGACGACGCACGCGGGTCCGACCAGGAAATCGATCGGAAGGTCCGCGATGAACTTCCCGCCCGAGAGAAAGTGTGCGGGGGCATCGAGGTGAGTTCCGACGTGAAGGGTCGAGGTCATCTCCTGACCGCCGGCCATGTCGAACGCCAGCCTCTTTATCCATTTGATCGAGGGTCCGTCATAGCTGGCGAACGCGGGTGTGTGCATGCTGAAGTCCTGCGAGAGGTCGAGCACCTTCATGTGAGTTCCTTTCCTCGGCGTTGGTCGTTCGATTACAGGTTGTTCTGCGACAGCGAGAGCGCGGTCAGCGCACACCCCACCGCATAGGTGCGTCCGGTGCCGTGACCAATGCGCTGAAGCCGCGTGAGCGCGCGCACCCACGTTTGCTTGCTTGTAGAGAGATCGAGTATCGAGCACACCGGCTCAATCACGTGACCCTCGACGGCGAGGCGCAACAACGTCGCCGGCAGAGCCCCCGTTCGCCGGTGGAGGTCCGCCGGGAGCATAGCGGCGCGCAGCGACCTCGAGGTCTCGCCGGCAAGTTCCGCCGGGCACTCGAAGGCGATGGTGGCCGCCGCCGTCGCAGTCAGGAGGTCGTCTCCATCGGGAGTCAACCCGGGGCCCCGTCCGATCAACTCGAGCGAAGCTTCCGCGGCCGATCCGGGGTCGCGGTGGTGCAACGCCGCGATCAGGTGGCCGGACCCTCGCAGGCCGCCGGCCGCGGCGAACTCGGGACGCGCCCGAGCCAGTGCGTCGGCGAGATCCGACGAAGCGTCTAACCCCAGCGCGCCCAACAGGTCCCTCCCCCGCTTGGCTACATCCTGTGCGCGGTAGCTCTCGTTGCGGGCGACGTCGACCTCGCACACCTCGGCACGAGTCAAGGAGACGACCACCCCACCGGTCCTGATCTCGTCGCCGGTCACCTGGGCTCGCGCTCCTGTATGGAAGACGTCTAGCCCATGGGTTTGGACCAGGCCGAGCCCGTTGGGCATGAGCGGCACCGCGCGACCCGTGAGCGCGATGACGAAGTCCCCGGCTAGTAAATAGGCGCTGGTCGAGGACGACCCCAGCACCGAGGCCTCGAGTGGTGCGGCGCGGTCAAGGAAGCTCCACAGCGGTGCGGCCACCGCGTAAGCCACCAGGCGAGTCCGGGTGAGCGAACTCACAGCGCGTCGGCCAGGGCCTGGGTGGCGGTGACGAATGCCTGCATCGGCGGGTCGACGAGCCCCGCCCCCACCTGACCGATCCCCGCCTCTCTATGTGCGATGCCGGTGTTGACGACCGGGAGCACTCCCGAATGAACGACTGCCCGGCAGTCGATCCCGAGCGGCGTGCCGCGGAAACCCAGCGAGGGGACCTGGAAATGCTCGCTCTCGCCCCATGTGATCTCGTACATCGAGCGGGTCGCGTCGAGCGCGTCGGCGGGGCTGCCTCCGACGAAGCGCACGATGGCCGGCGCGGCGGCCATCGCCATTCCCCCTATGCCCATCGTCTCGGTGATGGTGCTGTCACCGATGTCGGGATTGGCGTCGGCAGCGCTGAAGCCTGGCAGATAGAGGCCGTCGACCTCGCCGGCGGGGCCCGTGAACCACGCGTCGCCCGTGCCGGAGAGTCTGACCCCGAACTCGGTGCCGTTGCGCGCCATGGCAACCACGATCGAGGAGCCTTCGATCCCCGCGGCCGCATCCGCGGTCGCTTTCCCGGCCGCCATCACGAGGTTCAGAAAGAAGTGATCGTTGCCGGAGATGAAGCGAGCGGCCGCCACCGTGTCGGCCGACGGTTCATCGATCGTGAGCAGCGCGGGAAGCAGCTCGCGCAATAGCAACGAGGTTCCCGCCCGGTTGCGGTTGTGTCCCTCGTCGCCCATCTGCAGCGCATGCGCGATCATCCCCCGCAGGTCGAGCGGTTCACCGAGCTCTTCGAGTGCAGCGCGCAGCACCCGGGCCAGGACGTCGCGCATCCAGGAAAGGCGATCCAGCACCTCTCCGTCGTAGGCGCCGTAGCGGAGCACTTTGCCGAGTCCTTCGTTCAAGGTGCACAGCGCCCGGTTGCCACCGGGCCCGTTGGTGACGATCCACATCGGCATCGAATGGCTGACGACGCCGGCCATCGGACCCACCGCGCCGCGCTCGTGGCACGGTACGAAGTCGTACTCCCCGCGCGCGGCGGCGTCCGCGGCCGCTTCGGGAGAGTCCGCCAGGCCCTCGTAGAGGGCCGCCCCGATGATGGCGCCGCACAGCGGCCCCGACATGTCGGGCCATTCGATCGGAGGTCCCGCGTGCAGAAAGGTGCGCTCGTCCATCGCGTCGACGAGGTCGCCGGCGCGCCCGATTCCGGTGACCATCGGCCTAGCCGACTGCAGCCGCGCGAGCGCCTCGTCGTTCGCCTCGGCGGTCCGGGCTGCGCTCGGAGCCAGGCGCGCCAGCGCGCCCTCGGAACCGGCCGCGGGCGGGCGCCAGTCGACGCGCTCGACCGGCACACCCTGGCGTTCGAGCTCGTCGTTGAATAGCTCGACCCCCGCGCTTGCCGCGTGCAGAGGGCGACCGAGCAACGGCTCAGGCATTTTTGTCCTGTCGCGATCGTTGAGACGATCGCTCGTCGGAGACCGCCTTGGCGCAGACGCGCGCCGCATGCGCCGAGTTGCGCGTCACGAACGCGCCCGCCGCGCTCAGCTGCGCCGCCTGGGCGGCCACGTCCTGGGGATCACCCGACGCGCCGCACAGTGCGACCGCGATGGTCAGGTCGTCCCCGCGCCCGTCCCGCGCGCGGCTAATGACGCGCGCTAGATCGGCCGCTGGGTCTGGGTGCGCGCCGTAACCGAGCACCACGTCCAGGACGATCGCCCCGACCGTGGGGTCCTGCGCCTCCCGCTCGAGCCGCTCGTTGCGCAGCGAGGGATCGATCATGGGGTGAGCGCGTCCCTCGGTGAGCTCGTCTTCGCCGAAGTCGATGAAGGTGTCGGCCACGCTGGTCGCGACCTCGGCCAGCCGCCACTCGGGCTTCAGCGGGACGTTGGAGGCGATCGCACGGCCGCCTTCGGCCAGCACCAGCATCGCCTCGTAGCACAACGACCCGCCGCAGAAGAGCCCCCGCACGAAACCGGGCGTCCTTTGCTCGGGAAGGGGCAGCGCCGGTTCGAGCGCCCCTCCGACGAGGCGGGCTCCCCGCTCGGCCGCCACCTCCAGCGAGCGCGCCAGCGTGACGTTGGCCGGCGCTTCCATCTGGGGCCCGTCCATCCCCAGGAACCCGATCACCACTGGCTTGCTCGCTCGCCCGGCGGAGGTGACCACGCGCGCCGCTACCTCGGCATCGGGCGGCTTCGAGATGACGACGATCGCTTCGGTCGAGTCGTCCGCGTCGAGAAGCTCGAGCGCGCGCAGCGTCATCGCTCCGCCAACAACGCGACTGAGGTCGCGCCCTCCGACGCCCAGCGCGTGGCTGATCCCGACGCCCGCCGAGTCGAGGAGACAGGTGACCTCCTGGATCCCCGTTCCCGACGCTCCCACAATCCCGAGAGAGCCTCGCGTGACCGCGTTTGCGAAGCCGAGCCCGACGCCGTCGATGATCGCCGTCCCACAATCTGCCCCCATGACCAGCAGTCCGCGCTCGAGCGCGCGTTGCTTGAGCAGGGCCTCGTCTTCGAGGGACGGGCCGTCCGAGAAACAGAACACGTTGAGCCCGGCCTCGAGCGCGTCCGCGACCTCGGCGGTCGCGAAGCCCCCCGGCACCGAGATGAACGCGATGCTCGCACCAGGGCTTGCGCGAACGACCGAGCGAAACGAGCGCGCCGCGATGCCGGCCCGTTCACTCGACCCGGCATCGCCGGTGTGAGCGAGCCGTGCATCGATCGCTTGCCGGGCCGCGCTCGCCGCACCCTCGTCGTCGGCGCGCACCGCTACCACGAGATCGTTCGGGCCGAGGTTCTGGCTCGACGGATCAAAGCCCTGTGCCTCGAGCAGGTCGACGTTGACTGGTGTTGCGGTCACCGCCGCGGCAAAGGAAACTCCGGCGACCTCCTCGGCGTCGCGCGACGCCAGCATCAGCGTCACCGAGTCGAAATAGGTATCGCGCCTGACGATCAGCAGGTCGGGCATACACGTTTCCCATTCGGCGTGAGGGTTGTGCTCACAACCGGTCGACCTCGGCCTGAGTGCGGCCTCCGGACAGGCGCGCGTAGCCGGGCCCACGGTCGAAGAAAGCCAACTCGGCGCGCCCGGCGCGCAGCGACTCGCGCAACGCTTTGGTCGCGGCCGAGTCCACCTCGTGATCGATCAGCACCACGCCGTAGGAGGACCGAGCGGCTCGGGCCGACACCTTGTCCTGGCGCACGTCGAGCGCCACCGAGGCGGGATCGCGCTCGAGCGGATCGCCCCATCCCCCGCCGCCGGTGGTCTCGATGCGTACCACCTCGCCGGCCCTTACCGGCTCGTCGTCGGCCAGCCCCGAGAGCACCCGCTCGTTCGGGCCTTCGGGATCGATGGTCACTCGGAAGGGTTCGCCGGCCCGACCGCCACGCAGCCCCCAACACGACAGGATCGAGCGGTCGGCGATGGACAGGAAGGTTGCGTCGGAGAGCACGCGGATCTCCTTGCGATACCCGAGACCGCCCCGGAACTGGCCCGCCCCTCCCGAATCCGTCGCCAGGGCAAGCCTCTCGACGCGCGCCGGAAAGCTCGTCTCGATGAACTCCGCGGGCATGTTCTTGGAATCGGGCACCACGTGGATCGTGTCCGATCCGTCGGCGTAGTAACGACCGCCCGACCCGCCCCCGAGGATCTCGCGATAGAGGTACC
>JBOGWV010000277.1:0-29040 GCA_050693975.1 Actinomycetota bacterium | reverse complement strand
GGGGGACGCCCCGTGAGGCACTCGTACGCCACGCACCCAAGCGCGTAGACGTCCGCTCGGCCGTCGGTGTCCTCGCCTTGGACCTGCTCCGGCGCGATGTAGTCGATGGTGCCGAGCATGGTCCCCGTGGCGGTCAGCGCGGACGCGCTGTCCCGTCGCTTCGTGAGCCCGAAGTCGGTGAGATAGGGGCGCTCACCCCCTCCGCGTCGGGCACCCACCAGGACGTTCTCCGGCTTGACGTCACGGTGGACCAGTCCGACCTCGTGCGCCGCGTCGAGCGCGTCGGCGACGTCCACCAGAAGAGTGGCGACGCGCAACGGTTCGAGGGGGCTCTCCGACCCGATCACCTTCTTGAGATCCCGTCCCTCGATTAGGCGCATGACCAGATAGAAGGAGCCGTCGGACTCACCCGCGTCGTATACGGGAACGATGTGAGGGTGATCGAGGCTGGCGGCAAGTCGCGACTCACGGATGAAGCGGTCGCGCAGCGAGGCATCGCGGGCCAATTCGCCGGCAAGGATCTTGAGCGCGGCGGGCCGCTCTAGCGTGACGTGCTCAGCCCGGTAGACCACACCCATTCCTCCGCGGCCCAGCAACGACTGGATCCGGTAGCCCGCGATCTGGGTGCCGATGCGCTCGTCGCCGCTCATCAGAGACTGTTCTACTACGGCCTCCAAGCGAGCCGCGGGGGTGGGCGAGGGGGGATTTGAACCCCCACGCTCTTGCGAGCACTGGCTCCTGAAGCCAGCGTGTCTGCCGTTCCACCACTCGCCCGTGGCGTTAACAGAGGGTAGCAAAGGGTGGGACTCTGGAAGGCGGGCATAATTCCCTTTCGTCATGGGTGTAGCTAGAGACATCGAAAAGCGCCTCGAGGGCCTGATGGAGGGATTCTTCACGAAGATCTTCCGATCGGGCCTTCAGCCGGTCGAGGTCGGCCGGCGAATTTTGCGCGAGATGGAGGAGAACCGCACGGTCTCCGTCAACCGCACCTACGCTCCGAACGACTTTCAAGTCTTCATCGGCCCCGAGGACTACGAGCGCTTCGAGCCGATGGGGTCCGGACTCAGCCGCGAGTTCTCCGAACTGGTCATCGACAAAGCGAAGGAGCGACGCTTCAATCTCATGGGGCTCCCGCGAATCGCCTTCATAAAGGAGGACAAGCTGGGTCGCGGAGAGTTCCGAGTCGAGGCCGCGCTTGCGGCGGACCCCGACCGCCAGGCCCCGCAGGTGTCGACGCGCGCCCCAAAGTCGGCGGAGGACGCGAACTCTACTCGGGCGATCAGCAGTCATACGGCCGAACGGATGGGCCTGGAACAGCAGACGGGGGCCGAGCTCATCGTGTTGGACGAGGAGGGCAAGGCCAGAGAGCAAATCTCGGTGACCCGCAGCCCCATCACGATCGGACGACTCTCGACCAACGACGTCGTCATCAGCGACTCGAACGTGAGCCGCCGCCACGCCGAGCTCAAGCAAGAGGGCAGCTCCTGGAAGCTCGTGGACCTGGGATCTACGAACGGCACGATGGTCAACGGGAAGTTGGGCCGGGAGCACACCATCCGCAACGGAGACCGGATCTCCTTCGGAACGAGCGAGCTCGAGTTCAAGGCCGGAGACTGATGCCGGAACTCGTTTTGGTTCTGCTCAAGTACGTCTTTCTCTTCGTGCTCTACATCTTCGTGGCGCGCGCGGTGAAGGCCGTCTACCTCGAGCTCCGGCCTGCCAGAACGGGAGGCGGCGGCCGCTCGCGCGCACCGGCCCCCGCGCCGCGGCCGCCATCCAAGCGTTCGAAGAAGGCCCCCGGAAAGATCTCCGTCGTCGAGGGTCCGCTAAAGGGGCAGAGCTACGAGCTTGCCGAAGAACTAACGGTGGGTCGAGCCGAGAAGTGTCACATCGTGGTCGACGACACCTACGTCTCTCAGGTACACGCGCGCATCTATGCGAACGGGGAAAACTACGTTGTCGAAGACCTCGGTTCCACGAACGGCACGTACTTGAACCGCCGGAGGATCACATCACCCGAGGAGCTCTCCAGGGGCGACCGGGTCAAGATCGGAAAGACGGTGCTGGAGATGCGCAAGTGAAGGTAAACATCGGAGCCAAATCAGACGTCGGACGCGTGCGCGCCGCCAACGAGGATTCGTACCTCGTACACGAGCCTCTGTTCGTCGTTGCGGACGGGATGGGTGGTCACATCGCGGGGGATGTCGCTTCGTCTACTGCCGTCGAGACGATCAAGAACCAATCGGCTGACGCCAGTCCCGACGACATGGAGACACTGGCCCGGCTCGTACGCAGTGCCAACTCACAGATCTGGGAGAAAGCTCAAGGAGACCCCACGCTCAAGGGGATGGGGACGACCTGCACCCTGTTGCTGCTCGACGGCCCCAAGGCTCATTTCGCCCATGTTGGGGACTCGCGCGCCTACTTGTTGCGTGGTAACGCTCTCACCCAGATCACCGAGGACCACAGCCTCGTTGGCCGCATGGTCAAAGAGGGCAGGCTCACCGTCGAGGAGGCCGAGAACCACCCGCAGCGGAGCATCATCACCAGAGCACTCGGTGTTGACTCCGAGGTCGAGGTCGATCTTCTGACGGTCGATCTCGATGCCGGAGACCGGATCCTGATGTGCTCCGACGGGCTCTCTTCGATGATCGATTCCGGAGCCATGACCACGGCGCTCACTCAGACAGACGATCCCCAGGCCGCCGCCGACAGGCTCGTCGCGCTAGCCAACGATGCAGGAGGCGAGGACAACATCACCGTAGTCGTCCTCGACATAGTCGACCCCAACGACGGTGCAGGGGCCAACCCGGGATGGAAACGCAACGACACTGTCGAAACGGCGCCGCCCACTCCGGCAACACCGGCCCCCTCGAGCGCCGAGATGACCGGGGCGGTGATGGCCCCGCCGGCGACCTCTCCCCCTCGAGAACAGGTGGCCCAACGGCCCCCACCCGTTAGCGGCGAAGACGACGAGGTCTACGACGAGCGTCCGGCGCGCACCTGGCCCCGGAAGCTGGTCCTGGCCCTCGTCGTCGTCGCGCTGCTCGGGGCCGCAGCCTTCTTCGGCGGGAGCTACCTCCTTCGTAACTCCTGGTACGTGGGCGTCAACGAAGACGGCTTCGTGACCGTCTACGAGGGCATCCCCGAAGAGATCGCGGGACTGACCCTCGCCAAGGAGATCGAGGTTACGGATATCCAATCGGATGCGCTCCCGGACTTTCTCGCAGACAACGTGGCCGATGGAATCAAGAAGGACTCCCTCGAAGAAGCCCGCGCCCAGATCTCGACCATCGAGGGCCAGGTCGCAGACGACGCCCGGCGCGATCGCAAGAGCAACGACCCCAACACGAAGGACTGACGATGGCGGCCCGACCAGGCGTTCGCCGTAACAGCGAACTCACCCTCTTGATCATTGCCCTCGTCGTGGGGAGCGGAGCCATGGCGCTGGTTGCTCTCTCGCGCGACGTCGCCGATGGGCTCAAGGTCGCCGCACCACTGATCGCGACGCTCGCGCTCGGCTACATCATGGTGCACGTCCTCGTGCGGCGCTTCGCACGCCAGGCCGACCCACTGGTTCTGCCGCTGATCGCGGCCATAAACACGGTAGGTCTCGCGGCCGTGTACCGCCTCGACCCGGCCCCCGATGGCTACGGTCCGGCGCAGCTGGTCTGGACCGTGGTTGGGCTCCTATGCTTCGTGGCCACGCTGATCTTCCTCAAGGACTACCGCATCCTCGCGCGTTACAAGTACATCTTTGGCTTCGCGGGGCTCTTCTTACTGCTCCTCCCCATCTCGCCGCTGGGCACCGAGATCAACGGTGCCAAGCTGTGGTTGCGGATCGGGCCCTACAGCTTCCAACCGGGCGAGCTTGCGAAGCTGTGCCTCACCATCTTCTTCGCCGGCTACCTTGCTGAGCGAAAAGAGCTCTTGGCCATCGCAAGTCGCAAGCTCGGACCGATTCGCATCCCCGACCCCAAGCATTTCGGTCCCCTGCTGTTGATGTGGGGCGTATCGCTGCTTGCGATGTTCTACCTGAAGGATCTGGGATCGAGCCTGCTGTTCTTCTCGCTCTTCCTCGTGATGGTCTATGTCGCCACCGCGCGGATCGTCTACGTGGCTTTCGGTGGGCTCCTGTTCGCGGTGGGAGCGACGATCGGCTACACCGTATTCACCCACGTTCAGGTACGCGTGCAGACGTGGCTCGACCCGTTCAACCCCGATTTCATCCAAGACGAGGCCTATCAGTTGACGCAGTCGCTGTTCGCCTTCGCAACCGGAGGTCTGTTCGGGACGGGATGGGGCCAGGGGAGGCCAGACATCATTCCCGCCGCCCACACGGACTTCATCTTCGCCGTCATCGGCGAGGAGCTGGGGCTCATGGGCACGGCCGCGGTAATCGTCGCTTTTCTGCTGTTGGTCGCCCGTGGCTTCCGTATCGCGCTGAATTGCCGTAACGACTTCGGGCAGTTGCTCGTTACAGGGTTAACCGCCATCTTCGCCATCCAGACGTTCGTCATCTTGGGAGGAGTCACGCGCCTGCTACCACTAACAGGGATCACGCTGCCGTTCATGTCGTTCGGCGGATCCAGCATCCTCTCGAACTTCATCCTGTGGGCGATCCTGATTCGCGTAAGTGACCAGATCGCGTCCGAAGGCGATCCGGCGATGACCGGCGAGATTCTCATCGGGGGCCGTTAGGTATGTCGCGCCAGATCACACGCGTCGGTGTCGCGATGATGGTGATGCTGCTGCTGGTGTTCGTTCAGTTGAACTACCTGCAGATCTTTGCCGCCGACAGCATCGCTTCCAATCCCTCGAACGCTCGCCGGCTGCTTCAGGAGTATTCCATCAAGCGCGGCGAAATCATCACCGCCGACGACGTCACCATCGCCCAAAGCCGCAACACCGGCGGGCGTCTCAAGTTCGAGAGGAGTTATCCGGAGGGCGAGTTGTTCGGCCACATCACCGGTTTCTATTCCATCGTTTACGGGACATCGGGGATCGAGAGCGCCTACAACGACGAGCTGCTGGGCGAATCGAAGGTCATCTCGATGCAGGACATCGAAGACAGCCTGTTCGGATCGGGCGAACAGGGCGACATCGTGCGGGTAACCATCGATTCGGAGATGCAGCAGGTGGCGCGCGACCAGCTCGGCGAGCAGCGCGGCTCGGTCGTCGCGATGGACCCCTCCACCGGCGAGATCCTGTCGATGTGGAACAACCCTAGCTACGACCCCACTCCGCTCGCCTCGCACGACACCAAAGTAGAGCGGCAGGGCCGCGCTGCGCTCGAGCCCAACTCGCCGACCTCGCCGCTGATCAACATAGCCACCCAGCGCGGCTACCCGCCAGGCTCGACCTTCAAGGTCGTGACCGCGGCCGCGGCCTTGGAGTCGGGGAAGTTCAATCCCAGTTCGACCTTCCCCGATCCCGTCGCGTTCGGTCTCCCCCAGACCGACGCCACCATCCAGAACTTCTCGGGCGGTACCTGCACGGGCGGAGGTCAGATCACGCTGGAGCTGGCGCTCACCGTTTCGTGCAACACGACCTTCGCCGCAATCGGACAGGAGGTTCCGGACGAGATCGCCGCGACGGCCGAGGGGTTCGGATTCAACTCGGCAATCCCCTTCGATCTGCGGACCGAGCCGAGCAGCTTCCTCGAGGCCGACGAGGACAACCTGCCGCGGCGGTCGCTCAGCGCCATCGGTCAGGGTGACGTGGTCGCAACCCCCCTACAGATGCTTCTCGTCGCCGCGACGATCGCCAACGACGGAGAGGTGCCGCGCCCGCGTCTCGCCGGCGAGATCATCGATCCGTCCGGTGGGGTGGTTGAGCGGTTCAGTCCCGAGACCCTAGGCTCGGCGATCTCGACTTCGACCGCCAACACCCTCACCGGCTTGATGCGCAACGTGGTGCAGGAGGGCTCGGGTACGGCCGCGCAGATTCCCGGTGTCCTGGTGGCGGGAAAGACGGGAACGGCACAGACCACCGAGGGAGCCGATCCACACGCATGGTTCATCTGCTTCGCGGGCCCCGAGGGGGGTGAGCCCGAGATCGCCGTCGCGGTGATCGTCGAGAACGGGGGATCGCTCGGCTCGGAGGCCACCGGCGGACAACTATCGGCTCCGATCGCTCGCGCTCTGATCGAAACCGATAGGGAACTGCGCGGCTGGTGAACGCAACGACGCTTGCAGGGCGCTACGTCCTGATCGAAAGAATCGCGGCCGGTGGCATGGGCTCGGTGCACAAGGCCATCGACGAACGACTGGGCCGGACCGTCGCGGTCAAATTGCTGCGAGAGGAGCTTGCCGGCGACCCACGGTTCGTCGAGCGCTTCCGGCGCGAGGCGCGTGCGGTGGCCGCTCTCTCTCATCCCAACATCGCCGGCGTCTTTGACTACGGCGAGGACGACAACCATTACTTCATCGTCATGGAGTACATCGACGGGAAGGACCTCTCTCAGAGGATGAGGACCGAGAGCCCGTTCAGTCCCGAGCGTGCGGTGCGCTTCGCGGCCGGAACCCTCGACGCGCTGCAACACGCGCACTCGGCGGGCGTCGTCCATCGCGATATCAAGCCTGCGAACATCATCGTCACCTCAAACGACCACACCAAAGTCACGGACTTTGGGATCGCGCGCGCCGTGGGTGACTCGACGCTCACCGCGACGGGCTCTGTGCTCGGGACCGCCAACTACCTCTCGCCCGAGCAGGCATCGGGTGGAAGCGTCGGTCCCGCTGCGGACCAGTACTCCACCGGCATCGTGCTGTACGAGATGCTCGTCGGAACCGTTCCGTTTACGGGCGACTCACCCGTGGCGATCGCAATGCGCCACATGTCCGACGAACCGACACCGCCGAGCGCGCTCAACCCGAACGTGCCACCGGCTCTGGACGCGGTAGTCATGAGGGCAACGGCCAAGGAGCCGGCCGACCGGTTCCGCGACGCCCAGACCATGGCGAGCGAGCTTCGGCGGGCGCTTGAACCGAGGGCGGTGCCGGCTGCCATCGGTGCAGGGGGTCGTGGCGGAGATACCGCGGTCCTGGGTGGAGCCGGCGATACCGCTCCTCAGACGTTGGGGACGCGCCTGACGGGGGACTGGAACCCGCAGCGAGTCGGCCGCGCCGTGCTCGCCGCCTTCGCCGCGTTGATCGTCATCGCACTGCTGCTGTTGCTGTTCCGCGTCTTTACGGGTGAAGACGAACCGACCGGCGCCGACCGCAACCGCAATCGCGGAGGAGGCGGTCAAGCGGCAGAGACGGCCCCCGAGGAACCGGTTGACCCCGCGAGCGCGACCATCCCCGATGACCTCTTCGGGAAACCAATCGAAGACGCGCGGAGTCAACTAGAGGGACTGGGACTCGATCTAACGATCCTGGAGGAAACCGATGTCACCTCCGAGTTTCCGCCCGACACGGTCGTGGGCGTTTCGCCCGAGCCGGGAACCGAGGTATTCGAGGGTGGCACCGTTACCCTGACCAAGAGCGTTGAGCCCGAAGAAGACGAGGGTGGCGAGGGCTCCGAGGGTCAAGGTCACGGCAACGACAAGCCGAAGAAGGGCAAGGGTCACGAGGACGACGATTGAGCACCGCTGACGATCTCTACGGCAACCGTTACCGCGTTTCGGGGTTACTCGGAACCGGTGGGATGGCGCGGGTTTATCGCGCTCGCGACGAGCTGCTGGGACGCGAGGTTGCGCTCAAGGTACTGAACGAGAGACTGTCGAGCGATCGCAGCTTCGTCGAACGTTTTAGGCGCGAGGCACAGAACGCGGCGGGCCTCAACCATCCCAACATCGTTGCGCTCTACGACTACGGCGACGAGGACAACCGTTACTTCATAGTCATGGAGCTCATCGAGGGACGCTCGCTCGGTGAGGCGATCAATGATGACGGAGCCCTCATGCCGGAGCGCGCCGCCGAGATCGCGTCGGATGCCGCAAAGGGCCTCGCTCGAGCTCACCATGCAGGCATCGTGCATCGCGACATAAAGCCCCACAACATCATGATCACCAAGGGTGGGCAGATAAAGGTGACGGACTTCGGCATCGCGCGCGCTCTTGGCGGCGATGCCGAAGCAACCATGACGCAGACCGGCATGGTCATCGGCACCGCCGCTTACCTTTCACCCGAACAGGCGCAGGGCAACCCGGTCGACGCGCGTAGCGACGTGTACTCATTGGGTTGCGTTCTGCACGAGATGCTCACAGGAGACGCTCCGTTTGCGGGTGACACACCCCTGTCGATTGCCTACAAGCACGTGCGCGAGGACGCGGAGCGGCCCTCGGCGGTGAACTCAGACGTTCCCGAACCGCTTGACGCGATCGTAATGAAGGCGATGTCGAAGAACCCCGACAACCGCTACGCAGACGCCGGCGAGATGGCCGAGGACCTCGATCGTTTCCTATCGGGTCAGCGCGTCGCCGCCACACCGTTCCTCGGCGCGACCAGCGTCATGGGAGCCGGCACCGGCACTCAGGTCATGGACCAGACCGAGGCCTACGAGGAGTACCCGGAGGAGCCCGAGAAGAGCAACGCCGGCAAGTACATCCTGATAACCCTTCTAGTCCTCGGGCTGCTGGCGCTCGGCGCGTTCCTGCTCACCAACCTGCTGGGCGGGGGGGCCGAGGTCGAGGTGCCGCGCGTCACCGGGCTCTCCGAGGATCAGGCGACCCAGCGCCTCGAGAACGCCGGGTTGGAGGTCGACCCGCGCGATCGATCCAATGCGGGCGTCGACGAGGGCGAGGTCTTCCGCCAGAACCCCGCACCCGGCGAAACCGTCGAGGAGGGCGACACCGTCGTCATCTTCGTTTCGAGCGGGCCCGGCGAGGTCACGGTTCCAAACCTGACGGGGCTGACCGGGGCGGACGCTCGGGACACGCTCGAGGCCGAGGGACTCGAGCTCGGCAACACCAGGACCGAGAACTCCGATCAGCCCGAGGGGACCGTCATCGCGCAGAATCCCCGTGCGGGCGAACAGCTCAACGAAGGCGAAGAGGTCGACATCACGCTGTCGAGCGGTGTCGCGCTGGTCCAGGTTCCCGGCGTCATCGGCCTGACCGAGGGAGAGGCCGTCGCCACGATCCAGGGAGCCGGTCTGGTCGCCGACGTAGTGACGGAATCCAGCGAGGAAGAAGAGGGCACGGTCATCGATCAGGATCCGCCGGAGGGAACCGAGGTAGAAGAAGGTGACGCCGTGCGCATTGTGGTCTCCGAGGGCGAGGAGTTCGACATGCCCGACGTGCGCGGCGAGGACGCCGACGACGCCGAGCAGTTCCTCGAAGAGGACTTCGGCCTCGAGGTCGACCAGGAGGCAACCCCGGCCCCCTGTCCGCAGGAACCGGGCACGGTATGTGACCAGAACCCCGCCCCCGGCGAGTCGGTCAGCCCCGGCGACAGCGTCACCCTGTTCGTGCAGGAAGGCGACCTCTAGCCCTTGTCTTGGAGTGAGGACGATTCCGGCGTCTACCGGCGTCTGGCTCCCGTTGCGGTTCCCGCTCGGAGGCGGCAGCTGGCGAGTGTGACTACGCTGCTTCCGTTTGCCGCCCACGACGTGTTCACGTTGGTCGAACTTGGAAGCGGCGAGGGCATCTTGAGCCACGCCATCGCGCTGGCCTTTCCGCAAGCTCGGATAGTCGCGCTCGACGGGTCGGAGTCGATGCGCAGCGCCACCTCGACGCGACTGAGCTTCGCCGGCCATCGGGTGATCGTGGCTCCGTTCGAGCTTCAGGAATCCGGGTGGCGCTCCCACCTCGACGGGGTCGACGCGGTCGTGTCGTCCCTCGTCATCCATCACCTCGACGGAACCGAAAAGCAGAGCCTCTACACCGAGATCGGGCAACGTACGTCCGATCGAGCGGCGCTCGTCATCGCCGACCTCGTCGCGCCGGTCACCGAACAGGTCGGGGAGCTGCTGGCGGCCACCTGGGACGAGGATGTGGACGCTATGGCCGGGGAACTCGGCGATCCCTCGCTCGGGGAGCTGTTCCGAAGCACCGAGTGGAATTACTACCGCCACCCGGATCCGGTGGACCGGCCATCACCTTTAGCCGAGCAGCTCACCTGGATCGAGCGAGCGGGGTTCACCGCGGCCGACTGCTTCTGGATGGAGGCCGGACACGCCATCTTCGGCGGCTACAAACCTCGGGCCGGAAGGGATCACGTCGGCTACGAACGCGCCCTCGAGGCCGCGCGCGAAGCACTCGATCAGGCCGGCTGAGGCACCCCGAGTACGTTGGCGAGCAGGCGCGAGCCCTCCAGGGTCAGCACCGACTCGGGGTGGAACTGCACCCCTTCGACCGCGAGCTCTCTGTGGCGCAACCCCATTATGGTTCCATCGTCGGCGCGAGCGGTTATCTCGAGCTCACTCGGAAGATCTGACTCGCGCACGCACAGTGAGTGGTAACGGGTTGCCTCCATCGGATTGGGCAGATCGCTGAACACGCCCGTCGCCGAGTGTTCGATCCACGAGGTCTTGCCGTGGACCGGTCCCACCGCGGAGCGAACGACCGTCGCTCCATAGGCCTCGCCGATGCACTGGTGGCCCAGGCAGACCCCGAACACCGGGACGCGTCCCGCGAAGTGACGGATGCCTTCCATCGATACTCCGGCCTCCCGCGGTCCCCCCGGACCGGGCGAGATCACCACCGCATCGGGATCGATCTGTTTCAACTCATCGAGGGATGCGTCGTTGCGCACCACGATCGGCTCGGCCCCCAGAGCGCCGAAGGCCTGGGCGAGGTTGTAGACGAACGAATCGAAATTGTCGACGAGCAACAAGCGCATGCCGACGAGCGTATCCGCCTCTGCCGCGACGTTCGGACTTAGTGGTTGCGAAGCGCCTTTATGAGCTCGTCCTTGTCCATGTCCGAGCGACCCTGGATACCGATCTCTGCGGCTCGGTCGCGCAGATCTTCTACCGTCCAGTCGTCATAGCTGGACGACTCGCCTCCTCGCTCGCCCACCTTCGAGCGTGACTCCTTGCTCGATGCGTTCGCGATACGGGCGGCCTTTTCCTTCGACTCCCCCTGCTTGCGAAGCTCCTCGTACTGCTCGTCGTCCTTGATGCTCGGTCCGTGATCTTTGGCCACAACGCGACCTCCTTGCTGGACGGCTGCTCGCTTGTCGCGTTCCCCAGGAGTAAACCGCCAAACGAATCAGAAGTTGGTCGGTAGCAGCCGCTCCGACAGCGCGATCAAGATGAGCGCGGTCACCACAGAGACCGCCGCCCAGACGAGCAGCTCTAGCAGTCGAGACTTCCACGTCCGGCGCGGCGGAGTTGAGGTCATGGGACTCCCTTTATCTCGGCGAACACCACGAGTCGCTCTGACGCGGAAAAGCGCGGATTGCAGGTCGTCAGTACGAGCTCCGGCCCCCTCGTGTCGGGGGTGGCGATGTCCTTCGCATTGGGCAGAACGACCTCGGTGCCGGTGACCTCGTAGGTAAAGTCGCCCCAGCGCGTCTCGAGGCTGATCTCATCCCCATCGCGCAGTCGGTCGAGGTCCCAGAAGGGTGCGCCGTAGGTCGTGCGGTGGCCGGAGACGATCATGCGTCCACGCTCGCCCGGCCAAACCTCCTTGGCGTCGGTGCACAACGGCTTGGTGAACCCCTCGCGACAGTCGGGGTAGTGGCCCGGGCCCTGCTTGAGCTCTTCGGTATCGACACCCTCTACGACCACTTGCCTGAAATCCATTCGCGGAATCCTCATCCGGAAGACGGGGTCGCCGGGACCCGGCTGAAACGAATCGGGCACGTCGATCGGCTCTGTCGATTGATCGTCCTGGCCGGCCACTCGGATGGGGTCCGCGGCGTTGAACTCCGCCTCGAGCGCCTCCTGAGCTCGGCTCGTGGCAAGCCCGGTGCCCCACAGCGTCCACGCGACGAACAGCAGGACGCCCACGCCCACGGAAATCAGGAACTTGCCCACCGTCCTCAGCACTGTCATGCGGGAAGCAGGATATCCCTCGGCTACTATTGGATTCATGCCCAAAAGCAAGTCCAAAAGGAAGCAATTCCAGCGACAGCCACCTCCGAAGCCCAAGCCCAAGACCTCTTCTCCGTGGGTCGGCTATCTGTTCTTCGGCCTTATGGCCGTCGGGGTCGCAACGATCTTGGCGTTCTACGTGATGTTCGAGGGCGAGGGTCCCTGGCTGTGGGTGGGCCTCGGGCTCATCTCGGCTTCGTTCGTGGTCGCCACCCAGTGGCACTGAACCGCTAGTCACCGGACCTTAAATCACAAGGATGTGGTTTTCCCCACCTGTGGACGAGGCTGTGGACAACCGGAGCTGCAGGAGTGAATGCGGAGCGAGCGCGTGACCAGAGCCCGCCTCGTCGTCCTCGCCCTCGCGGCCGTCGCCATCGTGGTGCTCGGAGAGACGTTCGGCTACTTCCGCTCGGTGACCGGGGTCGCGATGTTCGCCGGGATCATGCTGTTCGGCATTCGCTACGTTCAGACCATGGGCGACATTCCCCCGGAGCCCGAGATAACCGACGTGAGCGACTACGGACTGAAATACGTGTGCGGCAACTGCGGGCTCGAGCTGAAGGTCGAAAAGGCGGCCAAGGACAAGGCCCCGACCCACTGCATGGAGCCGATGACCCTGGTGCGCGAGGGAGGCAAACCCCCGCTGCGTCCGGTCTGAGCCGCCTAGCCGAGGCGTTCCAGCAGGGTGGCGTTGGCCAGGCCCCCGCCCTCGCACATGGTCTGCAGCAGGTAACGGCCCCCGCGCTGCTCGAGGGCGTTCAGGCCCGTGGTCATGAGGCGAGCACCGGACGCTCCCAGCGGGTGGCCGAGCGCAATCGCTCCGCCGTGGACGTTGACGTGCTCGTCGAACCAGGCGTCGTCGAGCCCTAGCTCCTTCTTCCATGCGAGCACCACGCTGGCGAAGGCCTCGTTGATCTCGACCACATCGATGTCTTCGAGCGCGACCCCGGTGCGCTCGAGGAGCTTCCGTGTGGATGGAATCGGCCCCGTCAGCATCGTCACGGGATCGGTGCCGGCGAGGGCGAAGCCGACGAATCGAGCGCGCGGCCGTAGACCGAGCTCCTCCGCCTTCTCCGGCGTGGTGATGAGCAACACCGAAGCACCGTCGGTGATCTGAGACGAGTTGCCAGCGGTGACGATGCCGTCTTCCTTGAACGCGGTCTTGAGCGTGGCCATCTTTTCCAGATTGGGGGCGCGCATGCCCTCGTCGATCTCGAACAGCTCGTCTTCCACCTTGATGGGGTGGATCTCGCTCTTGAAGGCGCCGTCCTTAGTGGCCTTGAGTGCGCGCTCGTGGCTGCGAGCACCAAGCCGATCCGCGTCTTCACGCGTGATGCCCCAACGTTCGGAGATGATCTCGGCGGAGATGCCCTGAGGGACGAGCCCACCCTCATAGCGGCCCATCAGGCTGTCGGGAAACGGGAAGCCGGGACTCTGGGCGCTCGATCCCATGGGGACTCGGCTCATCGACTCAACCCCGCAAGCGATGACGACGTCGTAGGCGCCCGCGATCACGCCCTGAGCCGCGAAATGCGCCGACTGCTGGCTGGAGCCGCACTGGCGATCGATCGTCGTGGCCGGCACCTCCTCGGGTAGTCCCGCGGCAAGCCACGCGTTGCGCCCCACGTTCAACGACTGCTCGCCGACCTGGCTCACGCACCCACAGATCACGTCGTCGACCACCCCGGCGTCGATCTTGGTGCGGGCGACGGTTTCGTTCAGCACCTCGGCCAGGAGATCCACCGGATGCCAGCCACTGAGCTTGCCATCACGCTTGCCGAGGGGGGTCCGCACCGCCTCGACGATCACCGCCTCACGCGCCATCTCGCATCACCCTTCGGGAGTCTTCAACTTGACCGAATGGTCAAGTATCGCGCTTCTCGGACCCTCCTGCCGCCAGGCCGGTCACGCCGGCCTGGCCCTCCCGGCGCTTGTGCTGCGAGGAGGGGTGGAGCACTCGAGCGACGCCGGGACTCATCGGCGTGCCGGGCGGGAACACGTTGTGCCGAATGACGACCTTGGTGCCCTGGCCCGACGAGTCGAACGTGACCTCGTCCATCAACTCCTCCATGAGGTACAGGCCCCGGCCCCCGGCCGCGAAGCGATCCTGCTGGCGGCCCTTGACCTCGTCCATGTCGAAACCACCCCCGTCGTCGGCGATCGTCACGACGACATCGGTCGCGTCGAGCTTGACGCCCACGCGGATCTCGCTGCGTCCGCTGCTGCGCCGCCCGTGCCTCGCCGCGTTGGCGGCCGCCTCGCCGACGGCCAGCAACACGTCCTGGCTGATCTCGACGGGAGCCCGGATATCGGTGAGGAACTGGGTGACGAATTGACGAATCTCGCCGAGCCGCGCCGGTTCATTCTGAAGCACGATCTCTCGTTCGGGCTCTTCGAGGGTCGAGTCGGGCACGACCTGGCAGACCAGCAGCGCGAGGTCGTCGCGAAGGTCACCCTCGCCCACCCACGCATCGACTCCGCGACGAATCGCCTGCACCAGCTCACCCGGAGTCCCCATTCCGTATAGCTGCACGAGGTCGACGAAACGGGACTGGCCAAACGGCTTAGATGAGCGCGGCGCCTCGGTAACGCCGTCGGTGTAGAGCACGAGCATGTCGCCCGGCTCGAGCTCGATGTGGCCGGCCTTGTACTCGGCATCGCTCTGGACGCCCATCGCGATACCGCCCTCGTCCAGCCATTCGACTTCACCGGAACGGGCGCGATACACGACCGGCGGCACATGGCCCGCGTTGACGTAGTCGAAGGTCGCTCGCTCCGGATCAAGGACACCGAACAAGAGTCTGATGAACCTGTCGTTGTTGATCTGGTGTGAGACGTGGGTGTTCATGCGCTCGAACAGGGCGCCGGGCTCTGATTCCTCGCTAAGAAAAGTCCGGAGCGTGTAACGGGCGAGCGCCGATCCGTTGGCGGCCGAAGGACCGATGCCGCAGACGTCTCCGAGGGTGATCCCCAGTCTGCCGTCGGGCACCGGGATGAAGTCGTAGAAGTCTCCGCACACCGCCCGGCTCCCGGCCGCCGGAATGTAGCGTGCGACGAAGCTGACTCTCGGCAGGTTCGGCATGCCGTCGGGGAGAAGGCTGCGCTGATAGCTCTCCGCGGTCTTGCGGGCCTCTTCGTATAGACGCTCGACTTCACCGGCATGAGCCATGCCCTCGGTGATGTCGGTAAAGACGTCGATTCGACCGACCAGCACGCCGCTCTCGTCGAAGGTCGGGCCCGAGTAGAGCCGCAGCTGCCTGCGCTCGGGCATGATCTGCTCGATCATCACGCGCAGCTCGCCCTCGGGATCGTCGCGCAACTCCTGGTAGGTCTCCATGAATCCCTCGGGATCCTCGGTTCGGCGCGCGAGGGTCCTCAGCAGCTCGGCTCCCGGCAAGCCGAGAAACTCATCGGGATCGATCCCGAACAGAGCCCCGGCCCGCCGGTTAACCACGCGAACCGCGCCCTGCCGGTCACGGAAAACGATGGCCTCGTCGACCGCATCAACCACGGCCAGAAGCCGGTGACGGACCGCGGTGGCGAGCCGGTGCTCCTCCTCCTGGCCGTGGAACTGCTTGCGGACCTCGCGGGCCAGAAGTCCCGCGATCGCGCCCGAGAGCAGGAACACCCCGGTGTTGAGCAGCCCCGCACCGATCTCGGGAAAGCCGTCGATCGCTCCCGCGACCAGCCAGTAGGCGAGACTCCCGGCAAGGCCGATCGCCAGGCCCCCGAGCGGGTTGCTCAGCATGGCGGTCGCCACGATGGCGGCGACCAGCACCAGCTGGATGGACGGCACATGGGGGCGCAGGACGCCGAAGATCACGGCGCCGAACCCCAGGGTCACCAGCCCTGCGAGCGCCCCGACCCAGCGCTGGTGGCGGGCCTTCTCGATCAGGAAGGTGAACAGCGCCCAGACCCATGCGGCGAGCCCGGCGATGAGCCCAAGTCCCGCAAGCCGCACGTCGGACGGCAGTTCCGAGATCAGTACCACCAGGGCGAGCAGCGCTACCGTGCCCCACGCGGTGACCTCTGCGACGTTGAGGGCCCACCCCCAACTGCCCCGTTTAACGCTTCGTCGATCTCTGGAGATCATGGTCGTCCTGTTTTTCGCCGCTCGGCCGGATTCCTAGTGTTCGTCGATCGTCGAGACGATCCTTTGCCGTCCACTCTAGTGAACGTCGGAGAGCTTCCAGAGTTCATTGACCTCTTCAACCAGGTTTTCTTCCTTCAAGAGCTCGAGCACGGCCCGCACCTGATAAAGGGCGACGGGATGGAGCCGGGCGGGAGTGTCGGTGTAGACGCGTTCGACGATGGCCTCCTCAGAGCTCGGTACCGACAGCGCCGCGAGAACCGCTTGGCGGCGCTCGGCCCGATGCTGGAGATAGCCCTCGATGACGGCGGTCCCACCGTCCAGGGGGCGAAAGTGGCCGGGGTAGATGCGCTCGAGCTCCAACCCCCTCAGGCGATAGAGGCTGAACAGGTAGTCGCGCATGTTCCCGTCCGGCGGCGCTATGACCGCGGTGCCCTCGCCCAGGATGTTGTCTCCCGCGAACAAGCTCTTGGTGCCCACCATCTCGAAGCAAAGATGGTCCGAGGCGTGCCCCGGTGTGTGGAGGGCGCGCAGAGTCACCCCCCCCGCGCGGAGCTCGTCCCCGTCGGCGAGGGGTTCCACGGCGACGCCGTCGACACGCTCGGTGCCAAATGCTCTTACCGGCGCGCCCGTGCGACCGGCAAGAGCAGCAACGCCGCCGGTGTGATCGGGGTGCCGGTGAGTCACCACGATCGACTCGACATCACCGGCAAGATCGAATATCGCATCGAGGAACGGCCCGTCGCTTACCGCAGGGTCGATGACCAGCGTCCGCCCCGAGCCGATGACGTAGGTGTTGGTCCCCGGCCCGGTCAATAGGCCGGCGTTCGGAGCCAGCACCACCGCGACCTGGGGCGACAATCTAACGCGGAGAATCTCGCCCGAGGTCTGCCACTCGACGTCACGCAGCGAGGTCAAGATGCTCGCCACGTCGTCGCGACCGTCCAGGCGCTGCAACATCTCGATCGTCGGAGGGGCCATCACGACATCGCCCGCGGCAAGGCCCGCCAACGCCTGTGCTGGGGTGGCCCAATACGCGTCGTCGACTTCGGTGGGGTCAGGGTCCGGCTGCCATCCGTTGGGCGCGCGCACTACGAAAAACCGAGCGTCGAAGCGCACCGGAGAACCGAGCGGAGTGACCCAGCGCCCCGCGGGAACGAGCTGATCGGCGCCGAGCGTGACTCCCAATTCGAGACAACGCTCGAGAAAGCGCCCCGGCTCGTCTGCGAGATCCCGTGACAGCTCGGACAACGGGCCGCTGCCCAGGAGGAACCCGACCTCTTCGAATGCCTCGCGCAGAGCGGCCACGTAGGCGCCCAGCGCGGTGGCCCCATCTTCGGCGTCGAGCGTCGCCCCCGCATCCTCCTGGCGTAGGCCCGTTAGCTGTTCCCAGCGGTCGTCGAGATCGTCCGGCGCGACCGCTCCTCCCGGGAACACAATGGCGCCGCCCATGAAGCGCATGGTCTTGGGGCGAACCGTGAGCAGGACCTCTGGTCCGTTCGTCGAGTCCCTGAGAATCACGAGCGTGGCGGCCGGCCGAGGAACGTCTGCCGCGCGCTCGCCTTCGTTGGTGTGCCCCATCGCTACAGGGTATGTTTTGCGGCCACAGAGCGACCACTTCCGCGCGGTCGTCTCGATGATCGCCGAAACAGGAGGAGGCACCAACTGTGGCTGTGAAGTTCCTCTCCCAGGAATGGGCCGAGACCATGACCAACTCACTGAACGCATCCGACGAGTTCAAGTCGGCCGCCGGCGGTCAGTCCACCAAGCTCCAACAGGTCGTGACGGATGTCGATGGTGGTGACGTCAAGTACTACTTCGTGCTGGACAACGGCACCGCGGACGTCTCGCTCGGCGAGATCGAGGGGGCCGAGGCAACCGTCACCCAGAACTACGACACCGCCGCGGGCCTCCAGAAGGGCGAGGTCAACGCCCAGCAGGCCTTCATGCAGGGCAAGTTGAAGGTCTCCGGCAACATGATGAAGCTCATGCAGCTGCAGGGCGTCATCGGTGCCATACCCAAGGCGGTAGCAGATGTCGAGGTCGAGTACTAGGCCGACCTCACCACGGCCCTACACAACATAAAAAAGGCCCCCGGAGAACCGGGGCCCTTTTCCTGCGTCCTGCCCGATCAGTCGTGCAGGACGACGGCCTTGATGGGGACTCGACCGGCCCTCACCATGCCCAGTCGCTTGGCCGCTCGGCGGGATACGTCGAACTTGAGCTTCTTGTCGCCGTAGGGACCCCGGTCCCTGACCGTCACCCTCACCGTCTTGCCGTTGCTCCGGTTGGTGATCTTCACCCGGGTGCCGCACGGCAGACTCCGGTGTGCCGCCACCATCCGTCGGTGCCTGTAGGTACCGCCACAGGCCATGGTCTGGCCCACGTAATGGTCGGCGTAATAGACGGCATCACCCCTGATGACGCGATGGTGCGCGGGGCTGGGAGTGGCGACCACACTCATGGCCGCCACCGTTGCAATCACGAAGAACTTCCTGATCTCGGCTCACCTCGTCCATATCTAAAAACTCCTAGCTCAAACAAAAGGAGCCCCACGGGGGGCTCCGGGCGTGGAGGCTAGTGGAGTCACCCAAATCCTGTCAAATCGGGCAACTCCTCCGATCGCCGAAGGCACGTATTAACGAGATGAACCTGGATCCCCGAGGCTCCAACCGGTGGCCGCGCCGAGGGGGTAACTTGTGAGCCATGGACCCCCAGAAACTGTTCGAATGGCTCGGCGGCGCGGAGGCCGATAGGTTTCCCCGGCTGCACAGTGAGGTCGCCCATACCGATGGTGGCACGCCCTATCTGCGGCATCCCGGGGTGGTTTTGGTCGCCAAACCCAACGTCGACATCGAGGGACTGAGGCCGTTTCTGGAGGGTTATGGCCCCGAGCTCAACTTCGGTCAGTATCTCGAAGACCCAACGGAGTTGCCCCCAGGGGCGAAGCTATTGAAGACCGCAGGGCAGACCTGCTATTCGAGTTTTGGGCCGAAGCGCACCTACAACGAGAACGCAAAGCGTTACTTCGACAATCTCTCGTCGTCGGGTCACGGCTCCGTTTTCGAGCACGCGGTGTTTTCGTTCTTCCTCTACGGGGTGTCGCGCGCGATCACCCACGAGGTCATCCGCCACCGAGCGGGGACCGCATTCTCGCAGCTCAGCCAGAGATTCGTCTCCGGCAAGGTCCTGCGTTTCGTGGAACGACCCGAGTACCAAGACGTGCCCGTCCTGCACAGGCGCTTCGAGCAGCGCATCGATTTCCTCGCTCGTGAATACGACGAGGTCGCCGAGGAGCTCGTCGAGTTGCAGACACAGGGTGACCCGCGGCTCACGGCCGAAGCTCGAACCGACATGCGCAAGCGCGTCCAGCAGACCGCCCGCTCCGTGCTTCCCAACGAGGCGGAGACCACGATGGTCATTTCTGCCAACGTGCGCTCGTGGCGCCACATGATCGAGATGCGCACAGATCAACACGCCGAACGTGAGATCAGGGATCTCTACTTCAGGATCTTCCTGGTGCTTCGACTCATCGAGCCCATGCTGTTCGAGGACTACATCATCGAGTCGTTCCCCGATGGGACCTACGGAGCTCGGACCGACTGGCGCAAGATCTAACCGTTAGGTCTCATACTTTCGGACTTTTCCTCACATCGCGGGCCCAGTTGTGGAAAAACATGTTGACACTGCGGTGGTGCGTTCTTAAGGTCGGAGGTGGCCTGCGCCTTCAGAAGCAGTCGGCATGCTGGCCAAAGCTGGCAAGGAGTCCCGGAACGGTAGAGCAGGAACGGCTTCGCCGGACCGAACCGTCCGTAACCCGCGAAACGGTGGTTCGTTCGTTCTCCGCTCCCCACGGCAGCGCCGTG
Source organism: Actinomycetota bacterium (assembly GCA_050693975.1). Lineage (GTDB taxonomy): Bacteria > Actinomycetota > CADDZG01 > CADDZG01 > WHSQ01 > WHSV01. The sequence continues at coordinate 9,099 of JBOGWV010000277.1, read as the reverse complement.
AAGGTTGAGCGCAGTGCATCCAGGCGACCGCCCGGGACTCCCAGCGGACACGCCCCTTTGCTGAAAATCCCTTGAGCCGCACTACTCGGCCTCGATGCGTCCCTTCATGTCCGAGTGAAAGGTGCAGACGAACTCGAGGCCGCCCTCGGGGACCGTGAGGGTGGCGGTGGACACGTCTCCCGCCTCGATCGTCCCGGTGTTGAGATCCAGTGACTCGACCGCGAAGTCGTGCGCGGTGTCGTCATCGTTGCTGACCTCGATCGTGATCTCCTCATCCGCATTGACTTCCAGGGTGGAGGGCTCGAACTTGTTGCCGTTGATCGTGAGGCTGGTGGCTTCACCGCTCGCCGGGCCCTTGGCCACATCGCCGGCAGGCTCCGAGTCGGCGCAAGCTGCGGGCCCCGCCACCGCGAGAACGGCCAGCAGCAGCCAGAAACTCAGCCGAGCGGTGCCCAGTGACCTGGTTGGGTTCTGCGTCTTCATTTCGGTGTGATTCTCCTCTCTGGCGAATCGCGTTATGGAATGCAACGCCGCACATGGTCCACCCAAACGGCGTTCGGGTGCATCAGGGAGAGCACCCAAACAGACCCTGAGCTTCCCTGAAAACGCGGACTCGGCGGCTGGCCTCCGCCTCCATGTCCGATTTCCGCTAGGAGAGGCTCGGTTGGCTGCGATCATGGTCTCATGATCGACGACTTCGAACGCTGTTACCGCGCCGTTGAGAGCCGCGACGCTCGCTTCGACGGGTGGCTGTTCACCGCGGTGACGTCCACCGGGATCTATTGCCGGCCGAGTTGCCCCGCCACCACACCCAGGCGTAAGAACGTGCGATTCTTTCGCAGCGCGGCCGCGGCGCAGTCCGCCGGCTTCCGTTCCTGCCGCCGATGCCGGCCGGATGCGTCACCCGGTTCGCCTGAGTGGGACGTGCGCGGCGATCTCGTCGGGCGAGCTATGCGTTTGATCGCGGACGGTGTGGTTGACCGCGAAGGTGTGGCGGGACTGGCGCGGCGGTTGGGCTACAGCGAACGACAGCTGAACCGTCAGCTTCTCGCCGAGGTAGGCGCGGGCCCCCTCGCCGTCGCCAGGGCGCAGCGCGCGCAAACCGCTCGCCTACTAATCGAAGCAACCGACCTAGCGATGTTCGAGATCGCTTTCGCGGCAGGGTTCTCGAGCGTTCGCCAGTTCAACGATGTGGTTCGCGCGGTGTTCGCCGTTACACTTACGGAACTCAGACGCGGAGGGCGAGCAACCAGCCAAGTCTCCGGATCTGCTATCACGTTGCGACTCCCCTATCGAGCACCACTCGCGGCCGATGAACTGATCGCCTTCTTCGAGCATCGTGTGGTCGCCGGCGTGGAGGAGGTCGTCGACGGAAGCTACCGGCGCAGCACGGCGCTGCCCCATGGACCGGGCCTGATCGAACTTTCCCCGCGCGACGGCCACGTGTTGTGCCGTTTGAAGCTCACCGACCTGCGTGATCTCAGCTCTGCAGTGCAACGATGCAGGCGGCTGCTCGATCTCGATGCCGATCCGACTGCAATCGGCAAGGTGCTACGCGCCGATCCGCTACTTCGTCCATTGGTTCGCCGTGTACCGGGGCGACGACTGCCCGGCTCGACCGACCCCCACGAGTTGGCGGTGCGCGCGGTGCTGGGTCAGCAGGTCTCCGTTGCAGGCGCGCGCACGACCGCCGGACGGCTCGTTGAAGCGTACGGGAGCCCCCTTTCGGGACCGAATGACGGTGTGACCCACCTGTGGCCGAGCGCCGGTGACCTCGCCGGCGCGGAGTTGATGGAACTCGGGATGCCCTCGGCACGTCGCGACACCATCCGTAGGTTGAGCGGCGCGCTTGCGAACGGCGAGATCACGCTTGATGCGGGGGCGAACTGGGACGACGTGTTCGAACAATTAGTTTCGCTCAAAGGCATCGGTTCCTGGACCGCGTCCTACATCGTCATGCGCTGCCTCGGGAATCCGGACGCGTTCATGGCCTCTGACCTCGGCGTTCTGCGCGGGGCCCGCAAGCTCGGACTACCCGGCACACCGCGCGCCCTCGAGGAGGTGGCGGAGCGCTGGCGACCTTGGCGCGCCTACGCGCTGCAATATCTATGGCGCGCTTGACCAGCCCAGAACATCCGCTTAGTTGACAATGTAGCGATGGGCACCGAGCCGGTCTTCTTTGCTTCGCCGTCTGCGTTCCGCGCGTGGCTCGAAAAGCACCACGACGACACCTCCGAGCTGCTGGTCGGGTTCTACAAGAGGTCGTCGGGCAGACCCAGCATTACGTGGCCGGAGTCGGTGGAGCAGGCGCTCTGCTTCGGCTGGATCGACGGTGTGCGCCGCAGCATCGACGACACCAGCTACACCATCAGGTTCACTCCCCGGAAGGCGCGCAATAACTGGAGTGCCGTAAACATCAAGAAGGCGAGCGAGCTCATCGAGAGTGGGCTCATGCGCCCCGCGGGGCTCGAAGCGTTCAAGAAGCGCACCGAGGCGAGGTCGGGGATCTACTCGTACGAGCAGAGGCACCTTGCGAAGCTCGATGAGGACTACGAGGCTCGGTTCCGCGCCAACGAGAAAGCGTGGGCCTTCTTCCAGTCCAAGCCGCCCTCGTACCGCAAGGCCGTCACCTGGTGGGTGGTGAGCGCAAAGAAAGAAGAGACGAGGCTGCGGCGACTCGCCAAGCTCATCGAGGAGTCGGAGCGCGAGAACACGATCGGGCAGTTGACGCCCAGACCCAAGAAAAAATAAGGAGCGAGGTTATGTGGGTGGCACCGTCCGGACCGGTGATCTCCGGTGGAGCCGTCGAAAGCCGCCGCGTTCCTATTGGTCTTCGCTTCCCTCCAAGATCAATCTCGTGGGCGCTCCCTCGAAGCTCCCGTAGCGTTCGACGGCCGCGTCGAGTGCTCCTGCCTCGGAGCGGTCAAGCGGTCGATAGAGCGATGCCTCGACGACCACCGTCTTCTTGTCGAAGTCGCGTCTCCAGTGACCTATCAATCTGCCGTCGAGCAGAATCGCATGCGCAAAGACGGTCGGCTCTCCGGGCGTTGGCGGAACCGGACGAGGCGCATCCCTGCTGTGGCTGTAAGAGATGATGCACTCGTCGAGGCCCTGTACGAGATCCACGACCTTGGTCGTGCGCCTTGTTGGTCGCGAGGTTGGAGCGAACCAGTAGTCCCTGTCATCAACGACCTCATATTCGAGTTGCGAGCTCACCATTTCGAGCCCGAACTTGGCGTCGACCGCGGTCAAGCCGGACCATCTCACAAAGTCCTTCGCGGTGGCTGGGCCACGCGAGATGAAGTAACGCCTGGTTAACTCGGCCAACGCCTCGTCCCGATCAAGGGGTTTCGTCGTCGGTGCTCGTTCCTCCAAAGAGGCATAGGTTTGTTGCTTGCCGTTCAGACCACCACTGCAGATGACGGCGTCCAGTTCGGCGTGCATCAAAATGTAGGCGAGCCGAGGACCGCCTGCGGTTATCCCGGAGCGCTCGAGTACGGCGGCGACTTCCTTTCGGGTGAGCTGTACACCGCCCTTCAACGCCTTGGCGAGCAACGCATTGGTGTTGGTCAAAAGCCGCTCGTCGAGCTCGGCCTTTCGGTAGTAGTGCGCGTTCTGCGCGTGCACGCGGGGGCCGGTGAGCTCGAGCATCCACCGGATGTCGGCCGGTAGGACGAAGTGCCACGTGGGCCGGAGGAGGTGGGTTCGAAGTATGGATCCGTCGGCCAGGGCTTGGTCTATAGCGGGGCCGGTCACTCCCTTCGTGCGTTGTGCTAGCGACCACTTGGCGACGAGATAGTCCTGGCCCTGCACTGCACCCAGCCAGTGCACCACATCCTGAGCAGTGTCGAATGGAGCTCCCCAAAGGTGCTGGTTGTACATCCGCAGCTCAGCGATGTCGCTACTCTTCATCGTTCGCAGTGTACCGACGCGGTCTTGCGCGAACAGTGCCGCCGGATCGCTCGCTGATTAGGAGCCACGGCACGGAGTACGTGCTCCCCTAGACTACGGCTCGTCGCGCCCACACGAAGGAAGGCTCCGGCATGGATTGGAAGCTCGAACTAGTGGCTGTTCCCGTCTCAGACGTCGACCGCGCGAAGACTTTCTACACCGAGAAGGCAGGCTTCAACGCCGACCACGACCACACGGTCAGCGATGAGATCCGCTTCGTGCAGCTGACACCTCGCGGGTCGGCCTGCTCGATAGTCCTCGGCAAGGGCATAACCGACGCGCCGCCGGGCTCCGTCAAGGGCCTGCAGATGGTCGTCTCGGACATCAACGCCGCACGCGCTGAGCTAGTCGAGCGGGGAGTGGACGTCAGCGAGGTTCAGGAGTATCCCTGGGGCTTGTTCCTCTTCTTCAACGACTCGGACGGCAACGGCTGGGCCGTGCAAGCCATGCCCGCGCGCGACTAGTCGGTGGAGCTCCGCGCTTCAACTCTCCTCTCTTCGACGCGCCCTATCGCGCCCAGAGGAGCCGCCTGGACTGGCTCTTGACATATTCCTATATGGATATATGATCGCTCCATGGCACGAGCAGCTACGACAGCAGACGCGTTCAACGCAGTGGCCGAGCCCCGGCGGCGGCAGATCTTGGACGTCCTCGCCGGCGGGGAACGACCTGTGAACGACCTCGTCATGCAGCTCGGGCTGGCGCAGCCGCTGGTGTCGAAGCACCTGCGGGTGCTCAGAGAGGTGGGACTGGTGGAGGTGCGTGAGAAAGGGAGGCAGCGGATCTACAGGCTCAACGGTCGCGAGCTCAAGCCCATCCACGACTGGGTGAAGAACTACGAGGCCGAGTGGGCCGAGCGCTTCGATCGACTGGATGTGGTGTTGGAGGAACTCAAGGAGAAGGAGGAAAGAGATGGGGGCAATGACGAGTAGTGGCACGGCCGTGGTGGCGCTGCCCACGGACACGCAGATCCTGATCACGCGGGAGTTCAACGCACCCAAACACCTGGTCTACAGGGCGTGGACCACCCCGAAGCTCATCAAGCAATGGTGGAGCGGAGAGCGGGGCAAGGTGACGAGCGTCGAGGTCGACTTGCGGGTCGGTGGCAAATGGCGCTACGTGATGATCGCCAACGGGGGCTTCGAGGTTGCATTCAACGGCGAGTACAAGGAGATCGTCCCGAACGAGCGCATCGTTTCGACCGAGGTCTTCGAGGCCATGCCCGACGACTATGCGGTAGACACGCTCACACTCACCGAGCACGACGAGCGCACGACCCTCACCGTGCTCGTGCAACACAACAGCAAGGAGGCCCGTGACGGACACATCGAATCCGGCATGGAGGGTGGCCTACAGGAGGCGTTGGACAAGCTCGAGAAGGTCGCCATCTCGCTTGGCTAAGCAAATGGGAGTCGTGAAATGCGTGTGTTGTTGTCGGCGTACGGGTCGCGCGGGGACGTCGAACCGATGGTGGGACTCGCGGTGCGGTTGAGGGCACTCGGCGCGGAGGGATGTGATGCGCTGGTCGCGACCGGCGTGATGCCGATCGGAGTGTGGCGATGACCGAGCATGCGGTGGCAATCGCCGGAGGAGGTCCGACGGGGCTGATGTTGGCGGGCGAGCTGGCGTTGGCGGGCGTGGACGTTGCCATTGTCGAGCGGCGCGCCAGCCAGGAACTCCCCGGCTCGCGCGCAGGCGGCTTGCATTCACGCACCATCGAGGTGCTCGACCAACGCGGAATCGCCGACCGGTTCCTGTCCGAGGGACAGGAGGCGCAGGTCGCGGGCTTCGCCGGGACCCCTTTGGACATCAGCGACTTTCCCACCCGACACCCCTATGGGCTCGGGCTGTGGCAGAACCACATCGAGCGCATACTGGTCGGCTGGGTCGGCGAGCTGGAAGTGACGATCTATCGCGGACGTGAGGTGACGGGGTTCGCGCAGCACGACACCGGCGTCGACGTCCAGCTGTCCGACGGCACGTCGCTGCGGGCGGAATATCTCGCTGGGTGCGACGGAGGACGCAGTCTCGTCCGCAAAGCAGCCGGCATCGAGTTCCCCGGGTGGGATCCGACAACCAGCAGCCTGATCGCCGAGGTCGAGATGGCCGAGGAGCCGGAATTGGGCATCCGCCGTGACGCCCTCGGCGTCCATGCCTTCGGTCGGGAGGAGTACGAGATCCGCGACGGCGAGGTCGTCTTCAAGGATGAGGGACCGGTACGGGTCATGGTGACCGAAGAGCACGTCGGAAGCACGAGCGAACCTACCCTGCGTGATCTCAGCGAGGCGCTCGTCACCGTATATGGGACCGATTACGGGATCCACGGTCCCACCTGGATCTCCAGGTTCACCGACATGACTCGGCAGGCCGCGGCCTACCGCGAGGGACGGGTCCTGCTGGCGGGCGACGCGGCGCACGTGCATTCCCCGGTCGGTGGACAGGGCCTCAACACCGGTGTGCAGGATGCGGTGAATCTGGGATGGAAGCTGGCCCAGGTGATCCACCGGACAGCGCCGGAAAGCCTGCTGGATACCTACCATGGCGAGCGCCACCCGGTCGCTGCCCGCGTGCTGCGCAACACGATGGCGCAGACCGCGCTCATGCGCGTCGAGGATCGCATCGAGGTGCTGCGCGACACCGTGTCCGAGCTGCTGAGCATGGACGAGCCGCGGAAACGATTCGCAGCGATGATGTCCGGTCTGGACATCCATTACGACCTGGGCGAGGGGCACCCGCTGCTCGGACGTCGCATGCCCGATCTCGACCTGGTCGCCCCCAACGGCCCGTTGCGCGTCTTCACCCTGCTGCACGATGCCCGGCCGGTACTACTCAACCTCGGTGAGCCCGGCGCCTTCGACATCACTCCATGGGCAGATCAGGTTCAGCTGGTCGACGCCGAGTACGCCGGTGCCTGGGAGCTTCCGGCGCTCGGAGAGGTCACCGGTCCCACCGCCGTGTTGGTTCGACCCGACGGATACGTGGCCTGGGTGGGAGACGGTCCCGACCTGGGGCTCGAGGACGCGCTCACCACCTGGTTCGGGGCGCCGACTGCGGCGTAGCTAGTGCTTTCAGGGGTTCTCAGAGGGCTGCGCCGAGATGCCGCAGATCGTAAGTACAAAACCACTCACACGCGACAAGACCGGTGACCGGTCGCGGAGAGGGGCTTGAGGTCTCGGCCTGGCTGCCTACCGATCCTTGGTCGCTGATATAGCTCGGTAGGTCCTCTTCACAAACACCTCCGGAGGTGCCAGAAGGGATCTGTTCGATTCCTTCGAGGATCTGGCGTTGCCGCGCCTGGTCCTCCTGGCTGCCCTCCGGAGGTGGGTTATGTGTGTTCATGATGCCTTGCCGGGTGTGTCGTCGCCCGTGGTGGTCGCCGTCGACGTCGGTAAGAACGCCGTCGCGTTGTCGGTGACCGATGCCGGCCGTCGCCGGCTGTTGGGCCCGCTTGAGTTCTCGATGACCCGTTCTGGCCTGACCGCCACGCTGGAGCGAGTGCAGCGGATCGTCACCAGCGAGTGTTCGGTGAGGGTCGGGGTGGAGGCCGCCGGGCACTACCACCAGCCGCTACTGGCCGGTGCGGCGTGGCCGGCCGGGTGGCAGCTGCTGGAGCTGAACCCCGCGCATGTCACCGAGCAGCGTCGGGTTCAAGGACGTCGCCGGGTCAAGACCGACGCGATCGATCTGGAGGCGATCACCGAACTGGTGCTGGCCGGTCAGGGCACCCCGGTGACCGACCGGTCGCAGGTGATCGGTGAGCTGGCGGCCTGGTCGGCGCACCGCCACCGCAGGGTCGAGGTACGCACGGCGACCAAGAACCAGCTCCTGGGACAGCTGGACCGCGCGTTCCCCGGACTCACTCTGGCGCTGCCTAACGTGCTGGGCACCAAGGTCGGCCGGCTGGTCGTCGAGCACTTCGCCGACCCGCGTCGGCTTGCCGCGCTCGGTGTCACCCGGTTCGTCCGGTTCGCCGGCACCCGTGGCCTGCGGGTGCACCGGTCGGTGTCCGAGCGGCTGGTTGCGGCCGCCGGGGAGGCCCTGCCCACCCGGGACGCCGCGGTGGCCAGAGAGGTGCTGGCCGCGGACCTGGTGCTCCTGGCCGACCTGGACACCCAGGTCGGCGCCGCCGAGACCGAGCTGGCTCAGCTGCTGCCAACGAGCCCGTTCGCCCCACTGACCAGCGTCCCGGGGTGGGGTGTGGTCCGCGCCAGCGCCTACGGCGCCGCCGTCGGTGATCCACGCCGGTGGCCGGGTCCTCGGCAGCTCTACCGGGCTTCGGGTCTGTCTCCGATGCAGTACGAGTCGGCAGGCAAACGCCGCGACGGCGCAATCAGCCGCGAGGGCAGCGTCGAGTTGCGCCGAGCGCTGATCGACCTCGGTTTGGGGCTGTGGCTCAACGATCCCGCCGCCAAGGCCTACGCAGCCAGACTCCGCGGCCGGGGCAAGAAGGGCGGTGTGATCGGCTGCGCCCTGGCCAACCGCGCCAACCGGATCGCCTACGCCATGGTCCGCGACCAACGCCCCTACGACTCGAGCCGCTGGACACAGGAGGCCTGAACCCAGGACCCGGACCCTCTTCCCATCTCCCGGTGGTCGGGTGCAGGCTGGGACACGAAGGGCCGGACCAGACGCCGAGATCGCTATGGCGGACATCGTGAGGTGTCACGCCGCATCTAGCTTGGCGCCCGGCCCTTTGCCCTCTGAACAGCTCGAACGACGCCAGATGACTCTTCCCGGACCCCCGGTGAGGAAGTCGCATAAGTCAGCGTGAGCGCATCGGCAACCGTGCCCCAACCCTCCAGACCAAACCGGACTCAGCGACCTCGACGACAACGCCGAGGCCACTGCACCCTGCCCCCAGGCCGCCCTTGACAGGGCCCACCGCCAGCTAGGGTGGACGTATGCCCCTCACCCCTGACGCCTACACCCACGGGAAGTCCGAGTTCGACGACCGGATCGTCGACGCAGCCGACGCCGACTGGCCGGTCGAGCCCGGCCGCTACCGGCTGATCGCCTCGCTCGCTTGTCCGTGGGCCAGCCGCGCCGTGCTGGTACGCCGGCTGCTGGGGCTGGAGGACGCCCTCAGCCTCGGTATCGTCGACCCGATCCAGGATCAGCGGTCCTGGCGGTTCACCCTCGACCCGGAGG
>JBOGWV010000276.1:0-10526 GCA_050693975.1 Actinomycetota bacterium | reverse complement strand
CCTGAAGTCAGGAGCTCATTGTCGGCGACTCGCCGTCGCAGATGGGGGACCTGCCTGTCGATGCGTTTCCATCGCACATACGCTCGACCACCTGGAGTCACGTTGTAATCGATGAAACGGTTGCCCGTATGGGCGAACGCAGCGACGCGCATAGCGTCGGGTACAGCAACGACACAGGTATGACCCTCGGGGGGCTGAATGGCATCCAGAACGGTGGGCTCTTCCTGGAGCATCGTCCGCTCTAGCAAGGGAGGAGCGAGAACCTGCTCGGGATATGCAAGGGAGGCCAGCACCGTCGACGGTACGGCCGCCAATACCATCACACCACTCAGACCGTAGGCATAGAGACGCTTGCGGGAGCTCAAGCGAGAGAGCAGGTCCGCTGCACCTATCGCAGCGGCGAGCACCATCGTGAGCGACAACAGTGGCCAATAGCGGTGGCGCCGTCCCAAGGTGTCGAACCCTTGACCCGGCAGGAGTTCGACGAGCGCAGACACAAGGAGTAGGGCAGAGGTCGCAATCAACAGCGCGACTATTACCCGCGACGGTCTTGCGCGTATTCGGGGTATAAGGCGAACAATTCCGTAGATGGCGAACGGGGTAGTGATCCCCCACGAGAAGATGGTGGCCCACATAGGTAGATCGACCGGCGTGGCGGCCAGCGAACGGAAACCGCCGAGTCTGAAGTAACCAACCATCAATGGTACGAGCCACACTGCATAGATCGCCACTCCTACGCCGGCTGTTAACAGGAACGTGCGAACTCGCCGGCCCCGTTCTGCTACCACGCTGAGGAGGCAGGCCACTGCCATCCCGACCAGGAAAGCCTCTCCTCCGCAGAGTCCCGCGAGGCCGAGAGCCACTCCTTCGAGAATCAGGATTCGGATTCGCCACTGCTTCAGCCCCTCGACGGCCAGTAGCAGCTGCGCCAGTAAGAACAGATAACTGAGGTCTCGTGGGAAAGCAGGGGGGAGGTTGGAGAATGCAAAATTGTAGGAGCGAACAAACAAGAGGTCCCCGTAGTATTCGAGCAAGGCATTGGTTCTCGGGTTCAATATGAGGTTTGGTTCCGTCGTGAGGACGTAGGCGAAACCACCCGTGATGCCTCCAAAGAGAGCTGCAGCGAACCCTCCCCACGCGTCGTCCGTTAGCGCGCGGCCCAGCGCGAAGAGCAAGAGAATGGAGCCAGACACAGCCAGCACCTGCAGGGGAGCAAGCGCGAAAAGAGGAAAGTTACCGGGAGTGAAGTGGGAAAGAAACGCTACTACCGCGTGGTACAGCCAGGGATAGTAGTTGGGGATGTCCCCAACGAGGCCCATGGAAGGTGTGGTATCGCCATTAAGGAGCTGATGCGCCATGCCCATGTGCCGTTTGGTGTCGGGCGTGAAATGGAGCGGCACAGTTTCACCGAGTGGATAGGTCCAGATCAGCAAAGCCACGAACAGGAGAGTGCAGGCTATGACGACCTGTCCGTAGGTTCGCGATCGCTGTCCTTCCTTGCGGAGACGTACCACCTTCAATACCGCTAAAGCCAACGCCGTAAGGGCCGCCAGAATCCTCACGAGACTTCCCTCGGAGAGAAGCGCCCCTCTCGTCGCCATGTGGGCCAGCATCAGAACGAAGACGTACAGGGCGAATGCCGGAACGGCGAGCCCCCACTTGGTTGCTGCACTCAGAGTTCGATTAAAGAATGCATCGACTATGAGATAACCCAGAAGGATGAAGGCAAATGCAACCACGACGGCTTGCAACGGCACATCGGCCGGCGTGGACGGGGTCATCGAGACCGCCGATCAGGGGATAGGAAGGCTGATCGGACTACGAGGTGCTCACACGTCACGAGCAGTCCCGCTCATGACTGGCCAGTCTCCCGATGCCGCGCACATCGAATTATTCTCGACATGTCCCGGGACGGGAACGCGGCGTCGAAGAGTGGTTCCTCCAAACGCTGCCGATATGCCGCCGGTATCTCCACGCCGTCCGCATTGTCATTGATCGAGTAGTTCAGCAGCCAGTTGGACAGCTCGCCCCTCGTTACGTCGTGGCGGTCAAGTTGCCGTTCGTCGAGCCACAATCCATTCTGCTTGAGGTGAAGCACCGCTTTGGCGCCCACTAAATCGTCGATCGCCTGCCTCAGGTTGTTGATGTTGATGGGCCACGTGCCGGTCTCCTGCGGCGGGGGAGTCTGACCGTGATCCGCGGTCATTACCATGACCCACTCGCGCCTTCCGACTTTCTCGTCCAGGAAGAGCGACAAGCGCCGAAGCTCGCGGTCGGCGTACCGGATACTCTGCCTGACCTCTTGCGATACGAACGTGTACCGATGTCCAAGGTAGTCGATCTCTTTGTAGTTGGTGAAGAAGAGGTCGGGGATGTCATCCTCGCCGAATTCCTCGCGCTCTAGAATCGATTCGATCGCGCGCGTTTGATACACGGTCCAAACAGGAGCTCCACTGAGAGACACAACATCGTTCGGATCATCCAGCACAGGATGTCCCAACCAGGAGCCGTCCACTCGTCCGTCGGCGGCATCGATAGATCGAATTACCCTGTCCAATTCCTGCGGTCGCTGTAGGTAAGTCGGGAGGGCGTAGTTGACGTTGTCATTGGTCCTGAATAGCGCTTCTCTGGAGGCGCCTTCGAACGCTGCGATATCCCGGTCGCCCCCCGGGATCGAGGCGCCGTGCCCGAGCATTCCAAGGTGCAGCGCGTCCGCCTTAGACAGAAGGCCTATGCGGGGCTCGTTCGCCAGGCGACGGTCGTAGACGTCCGCGAACGTCGGTACCTCTAGATTCTTTGTGGAGGCCCCCCCCAAAGCAGGAGCAATGGTGCCATGAGAATCGCGCTGAGCGATGTTGACGATTCCATGTCGATCGGGGAAAGCGCCCGTTCCCAGGGTGGCATGAACAGCGGGCGTGATGCTGGGTGAAGAACCCACGGTCGCATTTCCGACCACGGTCCCGTCGTCCATCAGCTTTCGGAGGAAGGGCCAATCGCGCGGCCATCTCTCCAAGACGTTCCATCCCGCACCGTCCCACACGACGAAGAGCACGAGGCGCGGAGGATCCGGGGCGTTGCCGCTGAGCACCTCGGTGATAGGCGCGCCGCTCGAAGTTCGGGGCGGAGCCGTGTGCAACACTCGCGCTACCGTCGGTACGATGTCAGCCAGCGTCACCTCTCGGTCAAGCTGCACCGAGCCTTGACTCCGAATATGCCCAGGGCCGTAAAAGAGGATCGGAATGTTCTGAAGGAACCCCCACGGTCCAGAGTGGTTCGAGCTACCCGTGAAGTTGCCAAGCGTGTTCCCGTTGTGCGGGATGAAGGTTAGATCGGGGCCTCGGTTCGCGTACAGCCCTCGCTTGGTCCGCTCGAGGTAAGGCAAAGGCATGCTGCAGGACGCTCGGAACCATCGCTGAGAGCTGCTTAGCCGCGACTGGTCGTCCGATTCGGGCGGAGTACTGCTCCAGCACGAAGCGATCAATAGCGATAGAGCAACCAGACACCATGCGATCCTCCGAGATTTCTGCAACGAGGTTCCGGCGGCGGACCGAGATCCCCGCGGCCAGGTTTTCCCCGACGTGTCGCGATGCGTCCTTCTCATTCCGCATCGGTGCCGAGTGATAGGAGGCACGTTAGGGACTCGGCAAATGTGCCCCTCTCCACAGGATTGTTCACCGGCACACGATAGCGCGGCGCGGCGATTCCAGATCGCGGTCGGATAGTCTCCCGTTGTGCGGATGCGACCCTATCTCTTGGTGATGCTGGTGCTACTTGTGCTCGTCGCGGGCATCATCCTGTTCTTCAGAAACGACCCAGATGGATCTGCCCGCGCACCGCGAGCAGGCGTAACGACGGCCGACGGCCTCGTACGCCACGCGTGCAAGTTGGACCGCAAGCAACTTCTCCGCGTGTGGAGAGGGCAGGCCGGTGATCGCTCACCCGAGGTCGTAGTCGTTCCCAAGGAGCCCAACTACTTCGGATCGTTCAGCGTACCGAATCACTCTGGCCCGGCACAGTTTCTGCAAGAGGTACCGCTGGTTCTCTACGGGCCGGGTCGTATCGCGGCGAGAGGGCTCGTCACCGATCGACACGCCAGTATCACCGACGTCTATCCGACGGTCGGAGAGTTGACGAACGTCGAGCTTCCCCAGAGGGATGGAGAGGTACTCGAAGAAGCGCTCGTCGACGGAACCGTAGGTACGCCTCGATTGGTGCTGACCATCGTGTGGGACGGCGTCGGTCGCAACGTGTTGCGTCGCTGGCCGGACGCGTGGCCGACGCTCAAGAGTCTTGAGCGGAACGGGACCTCCTTTGAGAACGCCACGGTCGGATCCTCTCCCTCCATCACGCCGGCGACCCACGCAAGCCTCGGCACCGGATCCTTCCCGCGGACCCATGGAGTTCCGGCCATCTTCTACAGGAACGAAGAGGGAAAGGTGGCAGGCGCTCTGGCGGGAATGGACCCTTCGATGCTAGAGGTCACGACGTTTGCCGACGAGATCGACAAGGCTCTCGGCAATGAACCCCTCGTGGGCATGCTCGGCTGGTTCCCATGGCACATCCCCATGATGGGGCACGGAAAAGGAACCCCCGGCGGAGACGCAGACCAGATGGTCCTCATCCACGATCCAGGCGTTGTCGCTACCAACGAGGACTTCTATTCGGTTCCCCCCTATGAGGAAGGGTTCCCCGGGTTCGAGGAGCACGCTCGCCGCGTGGACCGCTCAGATGGATTGCTCGACGATAAGTGGATGGGCAACGAGCTGTATGCACCCGAGCCCGGGGGTGACCTCAAGAAAGACAACCCCGCGTGGGTGGGCTACCAGACGGACATGCTGCTGACCACTCTGAGGAGAGAGGGCTATGGGTCCAACGACGGCTCGCCCGATCTTTTCTTTGTCAACTTCAAGATCGCCGATGTGGTCGGCCACAGATACATCATGGATTCCCCGGAGATGGAGCAAGTTCTTCGCGCCCAAGATTCCGCTCTCGCCCGGATCATCGCTCAACTGAACAGCACGGTGGAGGACTATGTGGTGATCCTGACGGCCGATCACGGGCACACCCCCTCGCCCGAAAGAACCGGGGCATGGCCCCTATCCGCCGATGAAGTTGCGGCGGACGTCGACGCCCACTTCCAGGTGCCGGAGGGAGAGAATCTCGTAATCGGAAGCCGGACCGCCGGTCTATACCTCAATCGCCCGCTGGCGTCGGAACTGGACGTCGAGGCCGAGGACGTTGCGGCCTTCCTCGTCGACTATTCGATCCAAGACAACTGGACTCATGGGAGTCTCCCCAAAGGCTACGAGAGCCGCGGCGCCGAACCTGTGTTGTCGGCAAGTTTCGCTCGCAGCCAGCTCCCGGACATCATGGAGTGCGCGTACGGATCGAGGCGCCCTCCCCCGACGGCAGACGACTGAGTGTGGGTCGATTGACCGAAGCCGCGGTCATGGTCTCTCTTCCGCGCGCTTTCGTGCACAGCGCAACAGGCTTCCGATGTCGCCGGACGGGAAGGCGGCCTCATAGACGTTCTCGTCGCCGCGGCTCTCGTAGCCGTCGGGCAGCTCCTCTTCGCTCCAGTTCTCGGCGATCGTGTAGCCGTTTAGGAAGCGAGCGACGTCACTCGCGCTGACGCCGGTCTCTTGCATGACGTCTCGATTGAAGAACATCCCTACGGCCGTTTTCGACGTCATCAGGCTTCCCTGCGAAACGTCGAAGTGTTCGTTGATGTCGTCCACCACGGTGCCCTGAGAGATCGGCCACGCTCGGGAGCGCTCGGGGTCCGGGGTGTGTCCATGATCCGCGCTAAGGACGACGACGTAGTCGCCGACCTCCCGGTCGAGGAAGTCGACGATGCGGCCCAGAGCGGCGTCCTGCGCGTGCAGGACGTCGCGTTCCTCGAGAGAGTCCATCGTGTATTGATGTCCTGCGATATCTGACATCTTGAAGTTGGTGAAGAAAAGATCAGGGACTTCGTCCGCGCCGTACTCTCCCCGCTCGAGCATCGTCAGAACGGCGTCGGCCGCGTAATTCACCCAACCGGGATTGTCGTGCACGGATACGGGGTGACCGCGCCAGTTGCCGTCGACCTTTCCGTCCAACCTGTCGGCCTCCTCGAGCCGGCGCTCGAGTCCCGGCAGCGGGTCGATGTAGGTAGGGGTCGAGTAGAAGCTGTCGTTGCCGGTGATGTGCTCGTCCGTGCCAATCAGCCCGACTTCGTCGGCATCTCCTCCCGGGGCCTGGGTGCCGTGCCCCAGCATCCCGAGGTGCCATCCCTTCCAAGCGAGCATGCCGGCCTTGGGCTCGTTGTTCAACGCCAAGTCGATCTCGTCGGCCATCGTCGTCAGGCGCAGATCGGCTGGATTGCGCCCTGCGAACGCCTGGCGGACGGACCCCTCTTTCGTGCGGTACTCGATCGCTGTGACTCCGTGGCGGCGCGGATAGGCCCCCGTGCCGAGAGTCGAATGGGTGGCCGGGGTGATCGAAGGTGACGATCCCACAACCGCGTCGATCAGCGACGTGCCTTCACTCTCGAGACGTGCGAGATTCGGCCACGCGTCCGGCCACCGCTCGAGCACGTTGCGCCCAACGCCGTCCCACATGATCGTGAGGATCAACTTGGGGGGGCCCTGCCTGCCCGGCTCGATTATCTCTCCGAGCGTTCGACCATCGCGCTCGGGGAGGTCCACACCAACCAATTCGCCTACCGTCGGAAAGACGTCGATCGTCTCAACGGGGCCATCGACGGGCTCGCCTGACGCCTTGATGAATCCTGGACCGTAGAAGACGAGCGGGACGTTCTGCAGGTAGTCCCAGGGACCCGAGTGGCTGGTCACACCGAAGGTTCCCGAGGAGTTGGGCGCGAGGGGAACCGTAGTGACGTCCTCTGAGTGGACCGGATCGTGGCCTCTCCATATGCGCTGGAGATACTTGATGGGGAGGTTGCATCCGCGCTCCATCAGGTCGTTGCTGTCGAAGGAACGGTTCCCCGATGTAGTAGTGCCTCCACCGGTCCCCTCGCTGAGCCGAATCAAGGCAAGACCAGTGACCGCCCCCACAACGGTCACGACGATCAGCACGATTACGAAACGGGGAAGCATCAGCGCTCGCAGTCGCTGTCCGGCAGCGGACTCGGGTTGCGGCAGATGTCGACGTCGGGGCCGCCGGAGTTGGAGTTCGCTCCCTCTCCGCCGTCGAGCACGTCTCGGTCCGCGCCTCCCAGAAGATCGTCGTCGCCATCCTCGCCGAGCAGCACATCGGATCCCTCTCCGCCGTCGAGGAGGTCGGACCCGTCCTGACCCAGCAGGAGGTCGAGGCCACTTCCTCCAAGCATCTCGTCCGAACCGTAGAGGCAAGATTGGTAGGGGCATCCCTCGATCGCGAAGCGCAGGATGCCGTCCCCGGTGATGATGTCGTTGCCCGGGCCCCCCTCCAGCAAGTCGGCCTCGGGCCCCCCCGACAACATGTCGTCGCCCTCCTGCCCGTAGACGTCGTCGAGACCAGGTCGCCCGCGTAAGATGTCGTGGCCCGGCCCGCCGTAGATCACGTCTTCATCCTGGACGCCGGAAACCTGGTCGTGTCCCGGGCCGGCAAAGACGTTGTCGCCGTTGCGCTCGCCGCTGGTAACGTCGTTTCCCGATCCGAGATAGATAGCGTCCTTGCCGCCCGCCCCAAATACCTGATCGTCGCCCGCACCGCCGTAGAAGGTATCGTCACCGAGATCCTTGCTGGGATAGAGGATCTGGATCATGGCGGCCATTGTGTCGTTGCCCGGCCCCCCGTCCACCACGTCGAGCCCATCGCCGCTGAGGATGGTGTCGTTCCCCGTACCACCGCAGATCAGGTCGTCACCCTCTGCCCCGCGTATTGAGTCATTGCCGCCCAGACCCACCACGACGTCGCGTCCCCGCGTGCCCTGTAGCGTGTCGGGTCCCTCGGTGCCGGTGATGGTCGCCTCCTCCCCGCGGCAAGTCGTCTCCACCTTGGTTTGGGCGCCGTCTTCCTCGGTGTCGCCCTGCGTGTCGCCGGCAGAAGAGTCGAGCTCGCCCAGCGCCAGCAGCTCGCACCCAACCGGTGTGTCGTCCTCGTCCGAGAGGCATACGTCTCCGGCGTCGTGAACGCCGCCGACGAGCCGCTCGCCCCCGCCGTAGTTGCCGTTGACGATGTCGTCGCCCCCGCCGGCATCCATGACGTCGATCCCCGGCCCTCCGGCCACGAGGTCAACGTTCTCTCCTCCCATGAGATCGTCGTCGCCCTCGCCCCCGTCGATACCATCGTTTCCGGTTCCCCCGGCAAGCACATCATCCCCACTCATGCCCTTCAGGATGTCGTCGCCCCCCTCACCCCTGAGGACGTCCGGAAAACCGGCTCCAGCCTCGTATTCGGTGTCGCCGACGAGGAGTTCCGATCCGCCCCCGCCGGTGAGCTCGTCGATGCCCTCGCCCCCGAACATGATGTCGTCGTCGTTGTACCCGAACAGCAAGTCCTGTCCGATGCCGCCGCGCAGGTTGTCGTCCTGCTCGCCGCCGTGGAGGTAGTCGTCGCCGGATCCACCCGCGAGGATGTCGTCGTTCAGATTGCCGAAGAGCCGGTCATTGCCGGAGCCTCCCTCGAGGGTGTCGTGGTGCAATCCTCCCGAGAGCCTGTCGTCGCCGGGACCTCCCGCGAGAGAGTCCAGGCCGTCGTCACCGAAGAATCCACTCGCGGGGTACTCGGGACCCCCTTCTCTCGGGAAAACCTCGGGATCCTCGGGGATCGCCTTGGAGCCGTAGATCTCGTCGTTGCCCTCACCGCCGACCACGGAGTCGTTGCCACCCCCGGCGCAGATGAGGTCATCTCCTCCGAGGGCAAGCACTACATCGTGACCGTCCCTCGCGACGATGACGTCCCTTCCTTCGGTTCCCTCTAGGTGGTCGTCGGCCTCGGTCCCCGTGACGGTGGCGGACCGGCCTCCGCACTTGGGACCGTGCTGCGGCGTGCTCCCCACCTCAGCCGGTGAGTCGGGAGTGGGATTCTCACCTGCCGGATCTGCAGATTCACACGCAGCCAGAGCTACCAGGAGTACGACAACGGCAACCGGTTTCCACCTCCTTGCGCGGGCGCGGGCAGGAAAGTGGGACGGCCTCAGAAGCACTTCTGGAGGCTATCATCGGGCCTCAGCTGGGCGGACCCGAGGCCGGCGCGTCGAACTTTGCTTCGAGTCCCATCCACGGTGACAGCGCGAGGGTCGGGGGATCCGCGATTACTTCGCGAACGTGAAGGTGCTCGGGGGCTGGCGATCACGCCCACGGCGCGCTTCCTTGAGATCATGGAGGACGATGGTCGGCCAGTGAGCATCCTCGAGTTCGAACGTCTTACCTTGCCCGTAGTTCTTCTGCTGTTTGTGATGTCCGGGTGCACGAGTGGGAGCGATGCCAACCAAACTCGCTCCCGCCAGAATGGTGACGCCGCACACGAGATCGTCGTGGTCACGGTCAACGCGCATCAGTTCGAGCTGGAGGCGAATCGCCTGCGCACGCTGGCCGGCGCCCTCGGCCGCACGCTGGCCGATCGCGCGCCGGACGTGATCCTCCTACAGGAGATCGAGGCCGGCGGCGTTGTCGCCCTCGCCCGACTCCTGGGGGCAGTGTTTCCAGGCGAGGATTTCGAGCCCACCGGACCGCAGGGTCGCCACGTGAAATCGAAGGCGATCGTCAACGTTTCCGCTAACGATGTGTTTGAGTTCAGAGTCTGGACGGATGCGTGTGACGAACGCAACCGTTACCTCGCACTCCGGCTGGTTGAGCGCACGGACGAGAGCCATTTCACCGTGGCAGGAGTGCACATCCCTTGGGACGCAGGTTCGGTCTGTCGCGTGCGGAATGCCTCGCTCATCAAACAAACGGTGGATGACTGGGACGGCGCCGCAACGGTGGTAGGGGGTGACTTCAACCAGAGAGCAGTCGAGGAGCTAAGGGAATGTGACGTCGCCGAGACCTCCGACCCCTTGCCGTGGTGGAAGGAGATGACCTCAGACGAGGGATCCGGGGCGTTTAGCGATGCCGTGAAGATCGATGCACAGCGAAGTGGCGAATCGGTCGGCGAGTACTGGACCTACGAGGGCATCGGACCGACGACATTGTGCAACGGCGCCGAGGAGTTCAGACGAAACCGCATCGATTACATCTTCGTGCGCGGAGCCGACGTGCTCGATGCGGGAGCTGACGATCCAGGCTGGGCGGGAGAGGATCCGGGGACGTATCGCTGCCGAGTCAAGACGGCCTGCCGGTACTCGGATCACCGCTTCGTCTGGGCCCGTCTCGGCATCTAGCGCCCTCAGGACTCGTTGGGCGGCCAGATCTCCTCGGGGGTCCCGTCGATGATCAAACGAGCGACATCGACGCCCATCTTCACGGCGTGATCCATGTTTCCGATCTCGTAACGCCACGAGCCGAAGCGGCCCCGCGAGTAGATTTGGTGCGCCATCAGCCAGGGCTGGATGGTAGCCAGGGCGGCGTCCCGCTTGAGTGTCGGGACCGGATATGCGT
>JBOGWV010000275.1:0-11614 GCA_050693975.1 Actinomycetota bacterium | reverse complement strand
CAATCGCGCTCACGATGAACATGCGCGTCCATGTGACGTGGTCTTCCCACAGCTTGCGCATGTCGTTGCGAAGCTGGATCGCCCGTTTGGTGCGTACCTTGGCCTTGCTGTGGTGGTGGTCGGCCGCCGCTTCTGCCGCCTGATCCGCGGGAATCTGCGCCACGCCCACCAGCGCAACCGCCAGCCCGATGACGGTGGCCACGACGGCCACCCTCGTTCGGAGCCCCCTCCGGCTTATCTCCTTTGCGATGGCCCTCTCCTTTCTTCCTTCACCGGCGTTTCTAACGCCAATGAACATGGTCGTTAGAAAGGAACCTACGTCCCAAGAGTTCTGCCTGTCAAGCAAATAAGCCAACTTGTATTAGTTAAATAGCAAGGCATAAAGAGGGATGCGAGCTTTGCACTAAGAACACTTAGTGGTATATAGGAGTCATGTTAAGACGCCTGAATAGCGGAACCAAGGCAGTGGCGGCGTTGGACGACGACCTACGCCGGGCGATGTACCTGTTCATCAGGGCCGCCGGCCGGCCCGTATCCCGCGATGAGGCGGCCGACCACGTGGGCATCTCCCGCAAGCTCGCCGCCTTCCACCTGGACAAGCTGGTCGAGCGGGGGCTCCTCGCGGCCCATTACGCGCGGGTGGGCGAACGCAGCGGGCGGGGAGCCGGTCGGAGCTCGAAGCTCTACGAGCCCTCAGACATCGAAGTCGACATCTCTCTACCCGAGCGCCGCTACGACGTCGTGGGAGAGATTCTCGTCGCGGCTCTCGCCGAAGAGGACGACCGTCCCGCTCGAGACGTGGCGCAGCGGATCGCTCGCGACAAGGGCCGGGCCATCGGTGAGGAGGTTCGGTCGCAGCGACACCTCAGACCGCCAGGAGCCGAGCGCGCAATGGCAGTCGCCGAAGAGGTGCTGGAAGAGCGTGGGTACGAGCCTTACCGCGACGAAACCGGCGAGGTCTCCCTACGGAACTGCCCGTTCCATGTCCTCTCGCGACAAGCACCGGAGCTCGTATGTGGCCTGAACCGTGAGTTCGTCGACGGGATGCTGCGCGGACTGGGCAACTCGAACGTCGAGGCCGTCCTCCAACCAACGCCCGGTGAATGTTGCGTCAAGCTACGTCCAAAGGAGTCGCACGGATGAACGTGTCGGTCGTGACCACTGGAAACGGTCATCGCGTGGTGGGTGATCCTCCTCGGCTCACCTTAGAGAGGGGTCATGGGGATCGCCTGATTCGGGCTGAGGCCGCCGTTGCGGAACTCCTGGACGCGCTGGGCGTCGACACCGAAGAAGAAGGCACCCGTGAGACGCCGCGGCGCGTCGCCAAGATGTATCAAGAGATGCTGACACCCAAACCTTTCAACCTCACCACGTTCGAGAACACCGAGCACTACGACGAGCTGGTCATAGCGCGATCGATACCCTTCACTTCGCTGTGTCAGCACCACATGCTGCCGTTCTCTGGGCATGCCCACGTCGGGTATGCGCCGGGTGAACGAATCGTAGGTCTGTCGAAGCTTGCGCGGATCGTCGGCTACTACGCCCGCTCCCTCCAGGTACAGGAGAGGCTAACGAAGCAGATCGCGGACTTCATCGAGCGAGAGCTGCGGCCCAAAGGGGTGGGCGTGGTGCTCGAGGCGGAACACATGTGCATGACGATCCGTGGGGTGCAGGCAACGGGATCGAGAACCGTCACGTCGAGCATGCTCGGGCTCCTCCGAGACAACCCATCGACCCGCAACGAGTTCCTCTCGCTGGCAGGGGTGGGCTGAGGGGAGGTAGTGGCCGGAAGTCTAGGCTCGGGTGGCCTTTCGCTCTCCCAGGCTCTGGTGAATCGCGGGGCCTCTACCGGGATCGAGATGCGCGGCCGCCGCCTTGGCCGTTCCGACCACGCCTCGCACCCGCTTCGATTCGTTCATGGCCTTGTCGAGGCAGCTCGGACAGAGCATCTCTCGGAGCCGCAGACGGCCCTGTTCGTAGACGATTTCCTTCAGGCGTCGTGCCGGTAGTTCAGCTCCGCATCGTTCACACGAGGACATCTCCGTCACCGCTCCACCTCCATTGGTCACGATCGATTCTAGAGGATCGACGCCGACCTTTGGCTTCAGAGGCTCTCTTTTAGGACAGGAATCAGCCCCCCGGCGACCACCATCTCCACCTGGCGCGGCGACAGTCTGTGCATCAGGTGGTAGGTCTCATTCTTGGTCGTATTTTCGACTTCGATCTTTTTCTCGTTCTCTCCGAGCGACTTCGCGGACAGCCCTCGCAGTGCCAGGACATCACCCTCTTCGATTCCGTCGTAGTCGGAGGGGTCCGCGAACTCGAGTGCGAGCACGCCGAAGTTGGCGAGGTTCTGCCAGTGGATCCGAGCGAAGCTCTTTGCGATCACCGCGCGCAGGCCAAGATAGCGCGGAACGATGGCGGCATGCTCCCGGCTCGAGCCCTGCCCGTAGTTGTCGCCGCCGACGATGAAGTGTCCGCCGTCGTCACTGGACTCGGCGGCACGGTCCGAATAGCCCTCGTCGACCTGGGCGAAGACGAACTCGGACAGCTTGGGGATGTTGCTTCGGTAGGGGAGAACCTTTTGCCCGGCCGGGAGGATCTCGTCGGTCGACACGTCGTCGCCCACCTTTAGCAGCACCGGCGCCTCGATCTCGTCGGGCAGAGATTCGAAGTCCGGAAGCGAAGAGATGTTCGGGCCCTTGATGACTTCTATGCCCTCACCCGACCCGGGTGGTTCCACGAGCATCTGGGTGTTGACGATTTGCTTCTCCGGGAGATGGAAGGCCGGGTAGCTGAGTCCGTACAACGATTCGAGCTCGCGCGGGTCCGTGATCTTGCCGGTCATTGCGGAGGCCGCGGCGGTCTCGGGGGAGCAGAGATAGACGGCGTCCTCTCGAGTGCCCGAGCGCCCGGGGAAGTTGCGCGGCATCGTGCGGAGACTGATCTGGCCTGAGGCAGGTGCCTGACCCATTCCAATGCAGCCCATGCAGCCGGCCTGATGGAGCCGGGCGCCGGCGCGGATCAGCGGCGCCAGTAGCCCCATGGACACGAGGTTCTCGAGCGTCTGGCGCGATGTCGGGTTGACGTCGAAGGAAACGCGTGGGTGTGTCTGTTTGCCGTCGACGATCATCGCCGAGATCCCGAAGTCCCGAAGCCCGGGGTTGGCCGACGAGCCGATGACCACCTGGGATATCTCCGGCCCGGCCGCCTCCCTTACCGTCACGACGTTGCCCGGGCTCGACGGTTTGGCGATGAGAGGCTCGAGCGTTCCAAGATCTATCTCATCGTGCTGGTCGTAGGTCGCGTCCGAATCGGCGACGACCTCGACCCAGTCGTGCTCCCGGCCCTCGGTCGTAAGGAAGCGCCGGATCTCTTCGTCGGAGGGAAACGTCGTGGTAGTGGCGCCGAGCTCGGCGCCCATGGTGGCGATGACATGTCGATCCATGCCGCCGAGATTCGCAAGCCCCTCGCCGTAGTACTCGATGATGCGACCCCGCCCGCCCTTGACGCCGTGGCGGCGCAACATCTCCAGGACGACGTCCTTGGCGCTGACCCAATCGGGAAGGCTCCCGGTCAACCTCACGCCCCACACCTCGGGCATGGTGACGTACAGCGGCTCGCCCGCCATCGCCATCGCGACCTCGAGTCCTCCGACGCCGATGGCGAGCATCCCGAGCGAGCCGGCGGCACAGGTGTGACTGTCCGAACCGACGAGGGTCTTCCCAGGGATGCCGAAGCGCTGCATGTGAACCGGGTGGCTGACACCGTTTCCCGGCTTCGAGTACCAGATGCCCAGGCGCCGGCACGCGGTGTAGAGAAACAGGTGATCGTCGGCGTTGCGTTCGTCGGCCTGAAGGAGATTGTGGTCGACGTACTGGGCCGAAAGCTCGGTCTTCACTCGATCCAGTTCCATGGCCTCGAGTTCGAGCATTACCAGCGTTCCGGTTGCGTCCTGAGTCAGGGTCTGGTCGATACGAAGTCCAATCTCGGTTCCTGGTTCCATGGAGCCAGAGACGAGGTGGGACTCGATCAGCTTTTGCGTGACGTTCTGGCCCATGTGACCTCCAGGACTTCGATGGATCTCTGATGGGTCTAGGGACTAGACATTCCCGCGCCCGCCTCCACCCAATCCGGGCCGCCAACGGTCGCTGTGCCGCCAGTACAGGTACGTGATCGCACCGAAGGGGATCTGCACTAGATAGGTCAGGGCCCTGAACATGAGCACCGCTGCCACGACCTCGGCCTTGGGCCCCCCTGCGTAGACGAGCGCCGCCGAGAGGCCGAGTTCGATAACACCGAGACCCCCCGGCGTGATCGGGAGGGCGGTCAAAAAGCGCACGAAGGCGAACGCGCCGAGTGCCTCGGCCCACCCGATCTGCTCTCCAGACACGCCGACGTGGCGAAGCGCGAGCAACAAGACGATGAAGAGCGAGACGTGGCTCATCACCGACGCCCCCAGCAAGATCCACCCACGCCGGCTGATCAGAATGATCGTCTGCTTGCGGAAACCGGCGAAAGTGGCTCCCCAGTTGTCTGCGGAGTAGCCGCGCAGTTTCAGAATCGGCGCGGCCGGTCGCGCGAGAGCCTCGCCGACGCGGTGAGCGGAGCGATCGCTGCTCAGGGTCATCCATCCGACGACAATGAAGCCGGCGAGCACCAGTGATCCGACAAGCGAGGCCGTGATGAGCCCGGGCGATGTGTCCTCGTACAGGACGATGAAGATCAGAGCGATCGCGGGCATGGCCAGCTTCACGAAGAGATCGGCGAAGCCGGAGACACCGATCGCGAGCGCGACGGTGTTGCGATCGAAGCCCCACGACGAATACATCGAGTAGGAGAGACCCATACCGAATGCGGGCCCTCCGGGCAACACGTTGGAGATCGCGGTTGAGGTCTCGGTGACGACCACCGCCTGTCCGAACGAAAGGCGCGGAAGTGTTGCCATCATGAGGAGCCAGTACGTGACGAGGTTCCAGGCGGCGGCAATTCCGAGGGTTACCCCTTCGAGCCAGGTCAGGTCGGCGAGCACGCTCCGAACCTCATCGAAATCGACAACGCGCGGGAGGATCACGAAGAAGATGACGGCCACGACGACGACCGAGACCGCTACCTTGAGAAGCCGCCTCGTTACCGACGGCGGTCTTGGAGGGTTCATGCCTTCGGGTCGGGTGGGCTCTTGCAGATCAGATGTACTCACAGTTGCAAGAGAATCACGACCCGGGGCCGATTACATGCTGGTTCGGCGCTCCGCTTCTTGTTTGAGGGCCCCGAGAAAACTCTGAATGCCGCGCTCGAGGGTTCTGCGGCTGTAACCCTTGAGCAGGCTCGCGATCAGGCCCTCCCAGGATTCCTCTGACCGCGCCAGCGTTTCGCCATCTCGAGATTCGAATCGGAAGATGTGCACGGCCCTGATGCCCATTGTCTTGCCCGTCCACCCGATTTCGTTCGGAGGATCGACTACACCAAGAGTGGACGTGAGTGAAGCCGCACCCGACTTCCATTCGAAGACCGAACCGGCGCCCAGTGTGCCCTTTAGTTGCACCGTCTTTATGTCCTCGTTCCAGGTGGGCCAGCCCTCGAGGTCCGAGATCACTGCCCAGACGGTCGCGGTGTCGGCCGCAATTCGAACTTCTCCCTCGGCGGTTGCGGGAGCGTCTCTGTTGATGTCCATGCGCGCACTTTCCCCCTAAGTCCGGAAAGATATTACGCACACGGAAGCGTGTCGTTTATGACTGCCTGGCCGAGACTGTCGTGCGCTGACATAATGCAGCGTGTCGAAGGGAGCTCAATGGGATCGGGAGAAGTGGTCCTCCGCTGCAGCGGATTGAGGAAGTCGTACAACTCGCATGTCGCGGTTCAAGACGTCGGCTTCGAGATCGCGTCGGGGGAGACGTACGGCCTCTTGGGCCC
The DNA here is from genome assembly GCA_050693975.1 of Actinomycetota bacterium. GTDB lineage: Bacteria > Actinomycetota > CADDZG01 > CADDZG01 > WHSQ01 > WHSV01. The sequence goes on along the minus strand of JBOGWV010000275.1, from coordinate 5,701 downwards.
GAACGGTGCCGGTAAGACCACGTCCATCTCGATAATCTGCGGCCTTCTCGGTCGCGATGCAGGCGAGGTTGAGATCGCCGGGCGCAGCGTCACTACCACGTCGGTTGAGGCCAAGAGCGCCATCGGCCTCGTCCCGCAGGACCTGGCGATCTACCCCGATATGTCGGCGCGCGAGAATCTGCGGTTCTTCGGCAAGCTCTACGGGATGTCCGGAAAGGACCTCGCCACCCGGATCGACGAGACGCTCGCGATCACCGGTCTCACGGACCGCGCAAACGACCGCACCGACAGCTATTCCGGAGGAATGAAGAGAAGACTGAACATCGGGATGGGCCTTCTTCACCGTCCCAAACTGCTGGTGCTGGACGAACCCACCGTCGGTGTGGATCCGCAGAGCCGCAACGCGATCCTCTCGAACGTTGAAGACCTTTCGAGCGAGGGGATGGCGGTTCTTTACACGACTCACTACATGGAGGAGGCCGAGCGACTCTGTGACCGAGTCGGGATCATCGACGAGGGTCACATCAGGGCGGAGGGGACGCGACGCGAACTGGTCGCGGTATTGGGTGAGCGCGACCGCGTTCGCCTGGATGCGTCCGGCGATCTGGCGAGCGCGGCGAGCGCCCTAGCCGAGTTGGACCAGGTGGACGAGGCGACTCACGGAGGAGAGGGACTCGACCTGATCGTCGAGTCGGCGAGTCAGCTGCTCCCCCAGATCCTCACCACCGCCAACAATGCCGGCGCTTCCGTTACCCGAGTCGATGTGTCCGAGCCTGACCTCGAGGCGGTCTTCCTCAAGCTGACCGGCAAGGCGTTGCGAGACCGTTGAGGAACGCCTGGCTGCTGGCGCGCAAGGACCTGCTTCGTAGTGTCAGAGACCGGTCCGCGATCGCCGTTTCGATAGTTGCGCCGCTGGTGCTGGCATTCATCCTCAGCGCGGTGCTTCCGGAGGAGGACCTCGGTATCACCTATGGAGTAGTGGACGAGGACCGAGGTCCCGTCGCGCAGGCGTTTACAGACGAGGTCATCGGTGGCTTCGTCGAGGACTTCGCAACGATCGAAGAGCTCGATTCGCGCGAGGCCGCCCTCAGCCGCGCCGAGGACGAGAGCGTCGCCGCGTCCTTCGTACTGCCTGCGGGCTTATCCGATGCGGTAACCAGCGGAGAGCCCGCCGAAATCGAGGTGATCGCCGACCCGACCTCGGACATAGGAGCCCCCATCGCTCGTTCGATCGCCGAAGGCTATGCGGCGGAGATCAATGCCATCGGTCTGTCGGTTGCGACCTTCGCGGCGAACTCCGGCTCGCCGGACAAGCAGACGCTTGCGCGGGTCCGCCGGATCGCGCAGGGTATGGACTCGTCGATCTCGGTCGCCGACAGCGAGGCGGGAGATCGTGAGTTCGACGACAAGACCTTCTTCGCCGCGGGCATGGCGGTTTTCTTCCTCTTCTTCACCACGCAATTCGGAGCTCAGAGCCTTCTGCGCGAGCGGGGAGACGGGACTCTGACTCGCCTGCTGGCCGCGCCCATGTCTCGTCAGTCGGTGGTCGTTGGAAAGGCCTTGTTCACCTACGTCCTGGGTGTTACCAGTCTGGTCGTGCTACTCGTCGCCAGCGCGTTGCTGCTGGGGGCCGAATGGGGTGACCCCTTGGGTGTTGCGGTGATGGTGCTCGCCGCGGTGTTCGCCGCGCTGGGTGTGCAGTCTCTCGTGACCACCCTGGCGAAGAACGACGAGCAAGCCGGAGCGTACGGATCGGTAATCGCGGTCACCTTGGGACTTCTGGGAGGGACGTTCTTTCCCCTTTCTCAAGCGCCGGCGGCCATAGCGACGCTTAGTTTCCTCACTCCGCACGCGTGGATAATGCGCGGCCTCGGCGATCTCTCCGGTGGTGCCGGGACGGTGGCGGATCTCATGATCCCGGTGCTGGCGCTCGTCGCCTTCGGTGCCATCACAGGTAGCATCGCGCTGGTGAGGGCGCGGGGAATCGTGGTGTCCCCGTGAAGGCCTTCGTGATCGGGTTTACCGAGTTGCGCAGACTGACGCGCGATCGCACGAATCTGTTCTTCCTGTTCATTTTCCCCATCATCCTGATCCTCTTGCTTGGTGCGTCGTTCGGTGGCTCTTTCGTGCCGAAGCTGGGGGTGGCCCAACTCGACGACGGCGATCTAGCCGAAGAGCTCGTGAGCGCGCTGAAGCAGGACCAATCGGTGGAGGTGGTAACGCAGGACGATGTCGACGCGATGTTGAGTGACATCGAGAGAGGCATCTTCGAGGCGGGCGTGATCATCCCCGCCGGATATACATCTTCCGTCGAAGGCGGTGAGCACGTGGACGCCTCTTTCGTCGCCAAGCCGGGAGACTTCTCGGCTGCGATTCGTTCGGCGGTGGACTCGGCGGTGGGGCAGCAGTCGGGGCAGGTGCGTGCTGCGCTTATCACTACGGAAGAGAGTGGTGACGACTTCGAGAGCACCTACGCCACCGCGTCGGAGGTCGCGGACTCCTTCCCCGGAACCGATGTCACCTTTACGTTGGCGGGCTCCGAGGATGAGTTCGCGGGCGTAGGTCGCTTCGACACGGGCGCGTCCACTCAGCTGCTTCTGTTTACCTTCGTCAACTCGCTCGCCGGATCCGTGGCGCTCGTGCAGACGCGGCGACAGGGCCTGCTGCGGCGGATGCTGGGGACCCCGATCTCATCGACCACAATCCTTTTCGGCGAGGGGCTTGGCCGCTTCCTCGTCGCCCTGCTTCAGAGCCTGTTCATCGTTTTTGCGGCGGCTCTTCTATTCGGTGTCGGTTGGGGTGACCCGCTTGGCGCCGGCGCGGTAGTGACGCTGTTCGCTCTCGTTAGTACAGGGGCTGCGATGCTGGCCGGAGCGGTCCTGCAGAACGAGCAACAGGCGGGCGCACTGGTCCCGTTCGGTCTGGCCCTTGCTGCCCTCGGCGGATCGATGGTCCCACTCGAGGTATTCCCCGACACGATGCGAGCCATCTCGCGAGTGACGCCCCACGCCTGGGCCAACGACGCCTTCGATCAACTGATCAGCCACGGCGCAGGGCTGGGCGAGATCCTGCCCCAGCTTGCTGCTCTGGCATTGTTCGCGGGGGCGCTGCTGGCTGCCGGGTCCTTCTTTCTGCGACGCACTTTGACCAGCTAGTGCGAGGCCCGCAGGTAACGCAGCAGACCGAAGGTACTTCAATGACACCGCTTAGAGGCTCGGAGCAATGCTCGATAAGGGAATAGCGAATCTGCTCCTCCGATTGGTGCAGCTCTTCGTTGGACTGATCGTCTTCGGCGCGAGCCTGGCGCTGATGGTGAGGGCGGAGCTCGGCCTGGGCCCCTGGGACGTCCTTCACCAGGGCATCGCGCAACGGACCGGCCTGCAGATCGGCTGGGTCATCATCGCCGTCTCCGTCGCGGTCCTGTTGTTGTGGATTCCCTTGCGGCAACGTCCTGGGTTCGGCACGGTGGCCAATGCCATCGTGGTGGGACTCGCGGTCGACGCCACCTTGGTGGTGCTTTCGACTCCTCGCTCACTGGCTCTCCGAGCGATCCTCCTTGTGGCCGGAATAGTGGCGAACGGTGTGGCCACCGGCCTGTACATCGGCGCGGGCCTCGGGCCAGGACCGCGCGATGGCCTGATGACAGGACTGGCGCTGAGGGGTTACTCGATCCGTTGGGCGCGCACCGCGATTGAGGTGTCCGTGCTCGGGCTTGGTTGGGTCCTCGGCGGGACGGTCGGCATCGGAACCATCCTGTTTGCGGTCACCATCGGACCTCTTGCCCACTACTTCATCCCCAAGTTGGATTTCTCGTCCACGCGCAGCGGCGCATACCCAGCGGGCCCGGCGCCGAGGAGCAGGTCGAGCGACTCGCCAAAGAGGTGATCCCCGCGGTCCGAGTCATGGCCTGACCGCGCTCATGGTGGCAGACTTTGTCTTGGTCCTTTGAATCCCACCCCGTTCTTGGAGGCACCGATGGAGCCGGTCGTCGAACAGCTCGATATCCCCGCGGAATACGGGAGTCCGAAGACCCTTCTCACGTGGGCCGCGATTCGCAAAGAGCTCGAGGAAGCCGCGCAATACTGGGTCGCCACCACGCGCCCCGATGGCCGGCCACACGTCGTCCCGCGCGACGGCGTGTGGCTCGATGACGCCTGGTACTACGGCGGAAGCCCCGAGACGGTGCACAATCGCAATCTCGAGAACAACCATGAAGCCGTCATGCACATCGGGGATGGCCTCACCGCGATAGTCGTCGAGGGAGAGGCCAAGCACGTCAGGCTCGAGCTCGAGATCGCCCAACGATTGGCGGATGTCAACAATCGCAAGTACAGCCACTACGGTCTGAACACCAAGGCCGACATCTATGTCACCCGCGGCATCTTGCAGCTGAAGGCCCGGCGCGTCCTCGCCTGGACCAACCTGCCGGAGAACGCCACGCGCTTTCTCTTCTAGTAGCTGGATTGGGCCCGGCGGGAAGAGTTAGGCCGCGACCAGACTCGCTCGGCTGGGTTCGTAACGCCGATTGTCGGGTCTGAACCAGTACACCACCCCGGGTAGTTTCCCCAGCGCGACTCGCCAGCCGTGAACGTGAATGAGCCTGTGATGGAACCTGCACACCAGGACGAGGTTGTCGAGGTCGGTGGGCCCGCCCCACTCCCAGCGCCAGATGTGGTGGGCGTCGACGTAGCGCTTCTGCTGACAGCCGGGGAAGGTGCAGCAGTCACCGTCGCGGTGTCTGAGCTGGCGCTTGAGCGATTCGGACACGTTGCGAGTGGCTCGGCCCAGGCCCACCGCGTGGCCATCATGGTCGTGCAACACCGCCTGCAAGCGCGCGTCGCAGCTCAGCAGCGAGGCCAGCGCCGGATGCAGTGGCCCCACGCCCTCGAGCTCGGCCGAGCCGCCCGCCTTGAGCGCGGCCAGGTCGACGTGCAGCGACACCGCCGCTTTGGCGGGCTCGGGGTCACCGGACTGCTGTCGGGAGCACAGCGCCACCAGCGCGTCGGCCCGGCGGGCCTCGACCGTGGAGCCGGGCTCGGAATCGGGCTCCGCAGGCAGCTGATCGGCGAGGTGTTCCAGTGCCGCGGCCACCACCGCACCCTGCTCGGCCGGCAGGAAACCCTCCAGCCACAGGCGGCGGCCGTCCTCGTACCACCAGGCCAGCGAGCGGGCCCGGTCGTCTGCTCTCACCGCCTCGATGTCATCGCGCTGCGCCAGGTCGGCCTTGCGGCGGATCGCGGCGGCCGACACCCCGGTGGGCCCAGGCGATGAGCTCGGTCTCGGTGTCGGGGGTGGCCAGGCGGGTCAGCTCGAGCACCTTGTCGAGCGACAGGTGACCCCCTCTGAGGGCGCGGCGCACCTCGGGAAGCTCGGCCAGGGCGTGGGCCGCGGCGATCCAGCGGCGCGCCGCCCACTGCGAGATCCCGAACTGAGCCGACACCCACTCGGCCATGGACCTGGCGCCGTCTGCTCGCCAGATGCGGCGCTCATCGAGCTCGGCGATCAGCTGGAGTTGTTGGGCAGCAACGGAGCCGGCCAGATTCTTCATCACCGCCACGCCGGTGGTCAGCTGCCGGGTGCTCTGGGACTGGGGGTCGATCATTTCCGCCTCGCAAGTTTCGAAGTCCTGTGCGAGATCCACCCCGGAGAATCCGCCTGAAAACTGGTACAAACTATAGCGAACATACGTTCGATAATCAAG
>JBOGWV010000274.1:0-8627 GCA_050693975.1 Actinomycetota bacterium | reverse complement strand
GGTTCAGGATCTGTCGGTAAAGGACGCGACCGAGCTCGCCGAGACCATCAAGGCCATGATGGCGGGTGAGGAAGAAGGCGACCCCGACGTGCTCGGCGATCTCGTGTCGCTCAAGGGCGTGGTTAAGTACCCGGTCCGCATCAAGTGCGCGTTGCTCGGCTGGAACACGTTGGTCGAGGCCATCGAGGAATCGGGAAGAAGCTGAACGACGGCACCGAAGGCATCTTTTTCGTGCTGCTCGTCGCTACTATCATCGCCACCGCCCCGGTCGTGAACTGGGTGACCCTGCTGATCATCGGTTTGGCCACCAACCTGATTTTCCCAGTGGTCTTCTATCCGTTCTCGAAGACCATCTGGATGGCGTTCGACCTCGTCTTCATGAAGAAGCTCGAGCGATAAGCGATCGTCTCGACGATCGCGGCAAAGAAACAGGAGCACTCTCACGTCCAAGGGAACATCGGCGGCCGTCGGCATCGTCAAAGTAACGACCGACGAAATCGAGGAGTCTTGATTCATGCGATCAACAACCATCATCGGGCTGGTGCTCGTAGCGGTGCTGTCGGCGACGGCCTGCGGAGAGCCCACCTCAGACGATGGCGGCGCAACGAGCGGAGACGCCTCGGGCCCCCAAGACCCGGACGACCCGGTGTCCTCGACCCCGGACCCGGGAGGCGGCCAGGGCCCCAGCAAGGCCCTCGAGGTGCAGCTGAGAGACCAGCTCGTCGAGCCTCGTGAGCACGCCTTCGAGAAGTCCAAGATCATCGACGGCGGCGAGGCCGTTGAGCTCTACTTCTGGGACGGAATCCAGGAATGCGGGGGTCCTCAGCGGGTGGAGTCCGAGTACCGGGCCGGCGAGGTCGCGTTGACCCTTTTCGTCGGGCGCAACCCGAAGGCCGAGGTCTGCACCGAGCAGGCCGTCTACAAGGTGCTGACGGTGCCCCTCGACGAGCCCCTGGACGGCCGGCGGGTAGTGGACGGAGCCCGCAAGGGCTGAGCCCGGTCCGGGGGCAAACGTTCGTCATCTACTGGTCGCTCAGCGACCCGAATATGGAAATGACGTGCGCTAAGGGGACTTCGCACTATTCGCACTTGCTAAACGTTTGTAATGCGTGGTAGTAAATCTGCATGACGGAACTCGGGGATGATGCCGCGACTAGAACCGCCAAGGTTCTGTCACTTCCCACCCGGGCGGCGATCCTCTCGATGCTGCTGAGGACCGGGCCCAAGACGGTCAAGGAGATCGCCGATACTTTCCGGATCCATCCCAACGTCGCCCGCGCTCACCTCGATCTGATGGTCGAGGCGGGATTCCTGATGACCGAGACGCGGCGGCGGAATAAGGGCCGTCCCGCGAAGGTCTATTTCACCTGGGAGGGCGAGGCCGGAGCCCTCGCAGAGGCGGGGGTGGACGTCGAGGAGGGCGCCTTCGGAGCACAGCAGGACGAGATTCAGGTCCAGGTGCGGGTCCTCGAGCGAATGCTCGCCGATTCACAAACTCAGCTGCAACGCATCCGCGAACTCATGGAACGACACAAGCAATTGATCGAGGGAGGAGAACTGGATGTCTGACTACGCAAAGCCCGATGTGCTGGTCACCACCGACTGGCTCGAGGCCAATCTTGATGGCGACGACCTCGCGATCGTCGAGGTCGACGAGGACACCTCTGCCTACGAGAAGGGCCACATACCCAACGCGGTGTCGATCAACTGGGAGACGGAACTGCACGATCTCCCACGGCGGGAATTCATCAGCTCCGATCAGTTCGGCGAGCTTCTCGGCTCGAAGGGCATCGGGAACGACGACACGATCGTGCTGTACTCGGGGAACAACAACTGGTTTGCGGCCTACGCCTACTGGCTCCTGAAGTATCGCGGCGTCGAAGGAGTCAAGCTGCTCGACGGCGGACGCAAGAAGTGGGAGCTCGAGTCTCGTCTGCTCAGCCAGGACGAGCCCAACCGCGCTAAGACCTCGTTCAAGACGGGGGCGGAGCGTCCCGAGCTTCGCATCCTTCGAGATGAGGTCATCGGCCGAGTCTCTGCAGGCGGCGCGTGGGTCGACGTGCGCAGCCCCGAGGAGTTTCGGGGCGAGCTTCTTGCCCCACCACACCTCCCCCAAGAGCAGGCCCAGGTGCCGGGCCATATCCCCGGTGCGGCCAACGTGACGTGGTCCAAGACGGTGGACGAGGACGGCAGCTTCAAGTCCGCCGACGAGCTCTCGAAGCTCTACGAGGCCGAGGGAATCACCCCGGACAAAGGCGTCGTGGCGTACTGTCGCATCGGCGAGCGTTCGAGCCATAGCTGGTTCGTACTGGCCGAGCTGCTTGGCTTCGGCGACGTCAAGAACTACGACGGAAGCTGGACCGAGTACGGCAGCCTCGTGGGAGTACCGATCGAGAAATAGGTTTGCCGCCCTCACTAGAGGAGTCCTTCCCGACAGGCACGAGCAGCGCCGCCCTTAGTGGACCTTCCCCCCACACCAAGGGCGGCGTTTCTCGTTGTCGACAGAGCACCTGTGCGCACTAGTCTGTCGGAATGAAAGTGACGGTCGTGTGCTTCGGCGCTATGCGCGAGCATCTTCCACCGGATGCCCAGGGCAACCGCGCCGTACTAGGAGTGAACGACGATGCGCGCGTGATCGACATCGTTCGAGCCCTCCACGCGCCGGAGCGGCTCGTCTATGCGTTGCTGGTGAACGAGGAACGCGCCGAGCTCGAGGATGCGTTGAGCGACGGCGACGAGATCACGATCATGCCGCCGTTCACGGGAGGAGGACCGCTGGTCCGTTGTCCGTGGGCCGAGCGCACGCCGCTCGAGGTCGACTACCACGACACCGAGTGGGGCGTCCCGCTGCACGACGATCGCGCACTCTTCGAGTTCCTGGTGCTCGAGGGAGTGCAGGCCGGACTCTCGTGGTCCACCGTGCTTGCCCGGCGCGACAGCTATCGTTCGGCCCTGGACGGGTTCGACGCTGCCAAGATTGCTCGCTACGACGACGACCAGGTGGCGCTTCTGCTCACCAATCGGAGTCTCATTCGGAACCGCTTGAAGATGCGCGCCGCGGTGACCAACGCACGTTCCTTTCTCGAGGTAACCGAAGCCGAGGGAACCTTTGGCGAATACCTGTGGCGGTTCGTGGAAGGAAAGCCCGTCGTCAACCGGTGGAGGGCGATGTCGGAGATCCCCTCAGAGACCGCGACCTCCAAGGCGATGAGCAAGGATCTCAAGCGGCGGGGGTTCTCTTTCGTCGGGCCCACCATCTGCTACGCGCTCATGCAGGCCACCGGAATGGTCAACGACCATCTCGTGTCCTGTTTCCGCCACGCCGAATTATCGTGACGAGGCACACCGAAGGGGCCAAGTAACCTAGCGGGCACGCTAGGCCGACGAGACACGACGGGAGTCCCAATGCCACGCGCTCAAAAAAAGTCGTCTCGCCCGAAGGTGCTGCCTTCCACGAACCCGCAGACGGGTGAAGCCCTTGGTGACGTTCGTGCCACGACCCCCGGCGAGGTGCGAGACCTCGTGGCTCTGGCTCGCAAAGTGCAGCCCGAGTGGGCCGCCATGGCGCCCCAGGGCAGGGCTCGGCATCTTGCCGCCGTGCGCCACGCCATCTACGACCACCTCGACGAAATCGTCGAAACCGTCGCAACCGAATGTGGGAAACCTCGGGTCGAGGCGCTCACTCACGACATCATGCCCACCGTTCTGGGCCTGCAGTACATGGAGCGCATGGCCCCCAAATGGCTCAAGCCCGACCGGCCGGGCCGCCTTGCCGGCGCGGCCCTGGGGGTCGCCTCGACGGTCCAGCATCGTCCCTTCGGAGTCGTGGGATGTATCTCGCCGTGGAACTATCCCTTCTTCCTTGCGTTCATGGGGATCGTTCCGGCGCTCCTCGCCGGTAACGCGGTGGTCCTCAAGCCCTCCGAGGTCACTCCGGGCGTAGGCGAGAGGATCAGAGAGGTACTCGATCCACTGCCCTCGGGCGTCGCGACCGTGATCCAAGGGGCGGGAGACGTGGGAGCGGCGCTCGTCGATGCCCCGTGCGACAAGGTTTGCTTCATCGGTTCTCCGGCCACAGGTCGCAAGATCTCCGAGGCCGCGGCCAAGCACCTCACGCCCGTGGTAATGGAGCTGGGGGGCCAGGACGCGGCGATCGTGTGCGCCGACGCGGATCTCGATCTCGCCACCTCAGGAGTCCTGTGGGGGGCGTTCCTCAACGCCGGCCAGGCGTGCACCGCGATCGAGCGCGCCTACGTCGACGATTCCATCGCCGACGAGTTCGAAAGTCGCCTGGTCGACAAGCTGGCTCGGCTGCGACAAGACGGGCGCGGCGACATCGGATCGATGACGACGCCGGGTCAGCTGGACGTCGCCAAGAGTCACCTCGCCGACGCGGTTAAGAAGGGCGCCCGCGTGGTGGCCGGCGGACTCTATGGAGGCAAGACGAACTCCGACGGCTCGTTGTGGGCTTACCCCACGATTCTCGAGGGCCGCACCGAGGACATGGCCGTGTTCTCGGAGGAGACCTTCGGGCCGCTGCTTCCCATGGTGCGGGTGCGAGACACCGACGAGGCGGTTCGCCGGGCCAACGACGAGGGCTACAACCTCACCGCCTCCGTGTGGACCACCGACCGAAGCAAGGCGCGTCGGATCGCGTCGCGGGTTCGCGCGGGGACCGTGACCATCAATTGTCACGTCGAGGCAGCCGGAGCTCCCTGGGCCCCGTGGGGTGGAGTCGGAGAGTCGGGCTTCGGGAGGCTCAACGGTGTCTACGGGATCCGAGAGTTCACCGTGCCCACCCACATCGCAGCCAACCTCCTTCCCCATACCAAGCGGATCTTCTGGTATCCCTACGGCGACGCCACCGAGCTGGCGCTGCGGTCGTTCACCGAGACGCTCGCAGCCGGGTCGGGCGCCGCCAAGCTGGCTGCGGCTCGGCGCTGCGCGGGCAGCCTCGTCGGCGCTCTCAGGGAAAAACTGTAAAAGACGCTCCCTTTTTTCGAAAAGCGGCAAAAAGTTCACCGTGCGTGAAGGGAACTCTTCGGAGCGGGTCGAATACGGAGGGTGACGTATTCGATATTCTCCCGCAGCGGCGAAGCGGGACGGGCCGGAAGGAAGTGAAACACATGCGCACGCGCTCACGTGTTCCACACCGACTTTGGACTGCCGCCACCTGCGCCGTGCTTGCGTTGGCTCTCATACCGGGCATGGGGATGGCGGCCGACGACGGCCCCGTGGAGCGGCCCGATTCGGTCGGCCAGCCGATCGACCAGGTGACCGGCGGAGTCGACGAGGCGCTCGGCTCCTCGGCGCAGGTTCCCCCAGACCCGACCACCGACGACGACAGCGAGGGGCACGTGAGCCCCGACCCCGAGGGCTCCGATCATGCCTCGGGCGGGATCGCCGACACCGAGGTCGACGGAAACGAAGTCGCAACCGTCGGCCACACCGAGAGCACTATCGAAGACGATGACTCGTCCTCGACCGACGTCACCGTGCTGGCGATCGGAGGCGAGGAGATCGTCGGCGCGCACTCGGAATCCGACGGGGCGGAAAACGATTCACAGGATCCGCTTGCGCCACTGTGCGAGGAGTCTGGTGGTGCGGTCTGTCTCGGGTTGTTGTTCGCCGACGCATCGAGCAGCGAGGGATCGAACTCTTCTTCGGCAACGGGCAGCGCAGCGTTAGCCTTCGCCTGTCTCGGCGGTACCCAGACCGACGCGGGTGCGACCTGCGATGGTCCGGTCAGCGCCGGTGTCTCCGAGTCCAACAGTGACATCAAGCGCAACAAGACGACCGGTGAGACCGAGGCGAGTCACGGCAACGATGTTGCGGATGTCTGCCTGGGCGGCGCGAACGCTACGGGCGCGTGCAGCGGCGCGGGCGTCGAGGCCGGTCACTCGGAATCCACCAGCAACTCGGGTTCGCCCAACGGCCAGGGTTCGACCGAGCGCGACTCGTTCTTGCTCGGCGTCGAGGCAAACGGCGAACGCAACGAGATCGTTGGCGATCCCACCGCGATCGCCGTTCCTCCCGGATGCCCCGAGGACGAATCGGTCGTCTGCGTCTTCTTCAATCAGGGCGAGTCGTTCGTCTTCTCCGGGGGCGCGGCCGGACACCAAGAAACGGTTCACGTAAGCGTGGGACCGGACCTCTTGCTCGGACACGTCGCGACCTCTGAAACCCTTGCGACCAACGACGGTCCCTCGGATGTGGTTCAGGGAGGCGGGCCCGACGCGCCTGGAGATGCCGACGACCCCAACGACACTGTCCTTGGAGCCGCGCCGGGAGACGACTCCGTGCTTCCGTTGACCGGCACGACGGTTTGGCTGCTGCTATCACTTGCTTTCGCTCTGATCGCCGCAGGGGCTTGGGTGCTCGCACTTCAGCGGGGGCCGAAAGGGCGAGCCGGACGATGATGGCGGCCGCGGCTCTGAGGCGCTTGAATCTCGAGGTCGGAGAACACAACCGGACCCCGGTGATCGCTGCGGCCGTTTCCTTCGTGACGGCCGTGGTGCTGCTCGGCGTCGCGGTGGTCGGTCCAGGAGAGACCCAAAGCTCCACCGCCGCGGGGTCGTTCGAGACGAAAACGATCACGAATGCCAAAGGTGGTTACGCCTTCGCGGCGCCGGCCTCATGGGTGACGCGCAAGCAGGGCCGGAGCACCACGCTGTTCAGCGCCGATCGGGATGTCGTGGTCGCGGTAGGACCCGCTCCCAAGGGCGACCTCGCGGCCGCCGGCGAGGAGATCTTTGATTCCATGACGGCGACGTACTCGAAAGTGAGGTTCCTCGGAGCGACCAAGCAGTCCGTCGGTACGCGCGAGGCAGTCGTTTTCAGCGGTCTCGGTAACAACGATGACAAAGTGCGTCTGCGCTTCGTGGGTGTGACCTTTACCGACGGCGGGCGCAATCACTCGATGACCGCGTTCACCCGGGAGGCTTCCGACCCCGATCAGGTTCTGCCTCGAATCGAAACGATCCTCGACTCGTTCTCACCGAGCACCAGGTAATAGCGGAGCGGAATCGCAAAGGGGGCGCCGTTATCAGGCGCCCCCTTTGATGACCGCTTCCGGGGTCCTACGTTAGAGGCGGAAGCTCGATGATCCGGGTTTCGATGCCCGCGAGCGCCTTGCCCACCACGGCGTCGAGGTCGAGCTCGGCTTCGGCTTTATCCGCCATCGGAGAAGTCGCTCTCGTGATCGGGGAGCGGGGCTCGAACAGCACACAACAGTCCTGGTATTTGCGTGTCGAGATGTCGAAGGTCCCGATCCGCTGTGCCGTATGGATGATCTCGAGCTTGTCCATTCCAATCAGGGGGCGGAAGACCTGCACATCGGGCACCGCGGCACTTACCGTGTTGATGTTTTCTATCGTCTGAGAGGCGACCTGGCCGAGGCTGTCACCGGTAACGAGCGCCCGAGCCTCGCGCTGTTCGGCGAGCGCAGCCGCGATCCGCAGCATCGCTCGCCGGTAGAGGACGACTCGTAGGTTGGCAGGAGTATGCATCACGATCTCGCGCTGCGCATCTCCCAGAGGAACGAGATGGAGCACCGCCTGCAGTTGGAAGCGGGCAAGCACCTCGAGTAGTTCCTTGGCTTGACGGACCGAAGACGGATCCGTGTAGGGCTGACCATGGAAGTGGACGAATTCGACCTCTGCCCCCCGCAATGCCATGCGCCACGCGGCCACTGGTGAATCAATGCCACCCGACAGCAGGGCCAGCATGCGGCCCGAAGTGCCCACGGGGAGACCACCGAATCCGGGAACACGACGGCGATAGACGATGACGGAGTTTCCAAAGATCTCGATGTGCACGGTAGCGTCGGGATCCTTTAGCCTCACCGCTCCACCGGTTGCATCCTTGATCCTCTGGCCCACGAGCTTGTTGATCTCGGCCGACTTCATCGGGAAGGTCGAGTGACTGCGGCGAGCGCGCACCGCGAAGGAATCGAAGGGCTCGTCGTTAAGTAGTTCTAGGGCTACGGCTCCGATGGCATCGATGTCCTGATCGACGCGCCTCCCAACGCCCAGGTTGGCGATACCGAGGATCCGCGAGGCTCGCTCGACCGCCTCCTCGAGGCGATTCTCGGGCTTGAAGTCGACCGTGATACGACTGAAGCCGCGGCGAATCCGGTCGTAGCCGGTGCCGCGCAGCGCTCGCTTCAGATTGCGAGCGAGGGTCTCCTCGAAGTATTCGCGGTTGCGGCCTTTGAGGCTGATCTCGTGATAGTGAGCAACGAGCACGTCGGACACGAAGCGCGCTCCTTAGAAAGTGTCCTCTTCCATCCCCACCGAGAACATGGCCTCGACGTCGTGGTGTGAGTACACCTTGAAGGCGACGAGAGTCTGCGTCCGCTCGACTCCGGGGACCTTAGCTATGCCCTCGGTGACGACGCGAGCCAACTCCTCGTGTTCGCGCACGCGCACCATGATCACGAGATCGTAGTCACCCGCAACCGAGTACACCTCGCTGACCTCGGTGAGATCGGCGATCGCCTGAGCGGTTTCGGGGACCTTGTGGATGTCACAGGTCGCGAGCACAACGGTGGTGACCATGTGGGAAGACTAGATGGTCACCATGTCGCGGAGCTTGCCCGGCGTCGAGGGATGGCGAAGCTTGGACAG
>JBOGWV010000273.1:0-3750 GCA_050693975.1 Actinomycetota bacterium | reverse complement strand
AACGAGCGCTTCCCGGGCGCGGACGAGACCTTCACCATCGAGGCCCTCATGCTCGACCGCAAGGCCCTGCAATGCGGGACCTCGCATTTCCTCGGCCAGAACTTCGCCAAGGCCTATGACGTCACTTTCCTCAACTCCGACGGCCAGCAGGAGCACGCTTGGGCGACGTCGTGGGGCTTCTCCGCTCGCATGGTCGGAGCAACGATCATGACTCACGGTGACGACAACGGTCTGAGGCTGCCTCCGGCCGTAGCTCCAGTTCAGGTCGTCATCGTGCCGATCTACAAGACCGACGAGGAGCGCGACGCGGTCCTGGGGGTGGCCACGCGGATGCGAGACGAACTCGCCGGCGGTCACAACGTCCGTGTCCGTCTGGACGACCGCGATCAGCACCGGCCCGGATTCAAGTTCTCGGAATGGGAGCTCAAGGGTGTGCCGCTTCGGCTCGAGATCGGCCCTCGCGATGTCGCCGGGGATCAGGTGGTCGTGGCCGATCGGGTCGGCGGCAACAAGAAGCAACTCTCCACCGGCGAGGCGATCGCATCCATGACCGAGATGCTCGACGGCATACAGAAAGCCCTCTACGACGAGGCGGTTTCGTTCCGTGACGCGAACACCCACGACATCTCCAGCTACGACGACTTCGTCGAGGGAGTCGAGGCCGAGGGCGGTTTCTGGAGGGGCGCTTGGTGCGGCGACGGCGAATGCGAGACCACTATCAGCGACGAGACCAAGGCAACGATTCGCTTCCTGCCGCTGGAAACCGAGGACCCCGGTGCGGCGTGCATGCACTGCGGCAAGCCGGGAACCGAGCGGGCGACCTGGGCCCGTGCCTACTGACTCTCGCCGGCCTCCAAACACAGCGCGTAAGCTTCTGTTCACGCTCCGCGTCGTATAGCCTCTGCCGATGGGCCGCTTGTCTGAATGGTGGAGTCGTCGCCACGTTGGGCAGCTTCTCGCGGCGACGGCGCTTGCACTCGGGGCGACCGGAGCCCCCTCCCCCGCCGGGGCCGGGGTCCCCAAGTGCTTCGGCAAGCGAGCGACGATCGTGGGCAACGCCGGGCACAACCGCATTGTGGGGACCAACGGTCCGGACGTGATCACGGGAGGCCCGCGCAACGACTTGATTATCGGCAAGGGCGGCAGCGACCTCATCTGCGGCGGAACCGGGAGAGACCAACTCTTCGGGGAAGGTGGCAACGACAAGCTAGACGGCGGCGACAACGACGACTTTTTCGGCGGCGCGGGCGGTAACGACCTGATCGTGGGCGGCAAGGGAGGGCGAGACTTTGCCCAATACCTCGGCGGCCCCAATGCCGTGAACGTCGATCTGGGCCGCGGGAGAGCCCGAGGCTGGGGCAAGGACCGGCTGCGCGGTATCGAGTACGTGGGTGGAACCAACCTCAAGGACCATCTCACCGGCAAGAAGGGCCGCAACGCTCTGTTCGGGCAAGGGGGCGATGATCGGCTCGGAGGCGGCAGGGGCAGGGACTTTCTGTTCGGAGGGCGCGGCGATGACAGCATGGCGGGCGGACCCGGACTGGACGTGGTTGATTACACGCTGTCCGCCGCCGGCGTGAACGTCGATCTCGAGAACGATTCGGCAACGGGCGAGGGCTCGGACACCATTTTGGGGATCGAGGACGCTTGGGGCTCGGTGCACAACGACACGCTGGTGGGCGATTCGAGCACCAACCAGCTCTATGCCTGGGACGGCAAGGACGTCGTCGACGGCGGCTCGGGAGACGATCTGTTGGTGCCCGGGATCGGCAACGATGGGCTCGACGGCGGAGGTGGCGACGATTTCGTCGACTACTACTACGGAAAGCTGTCCCAGTTCGTCGCTAACACAGGAGTCTCGGTCAACCTCAGCCAGGGCCAGGCAACCGGACATGGGACCCACACGCTGACCAGAATCGAGAACATCTCCGGCACGGACGTCAACGACGAGCTCACCGGCAACAGCGCCGCCAACGGGATCTTCGGCCTCAACGGGAACGACGATCTGTTCGGGCTGGCAGGCAACGACTGGCTCGACGGGGGGGCGGGAAACGATTTGCTCGTGGGTGGATCCGGGAACGACGCCTGTACAACTGGAGAGCAGTTCCCGGACCAAGGGTCAGCCGACGCTTGCGAGACGACCAGCCCACCCGCGCGGCGGTTCTCCAGCGTTCGAGAGGGGCGGATCGCCCTGTCGGGGTGGTTGAGGATGCCCGCAGCTCGGTAGCCCGAGGTGACGGCTAACCGATCCCGAGAACCTCCAGGATCTGGCGATGGTCGGTCATCACGATCTCCGCCTCGGTGGCGTCTGAGGTGTCGTCGTGGATGCCCTTGAAACGGGCCGCGTGCATGCCGACGTCATGTGCGCCCGCGATGTCGGTCCGGCGAAGGTCGCCCACGTGGATGGCCTCGGGGGGCCGCACACCGAGCTCGGCCAGGGCCTTGGCGAAGATCTCGTTTCCCGGTTTGGGCACCCCGACCTCGTCAGAGAAGCACAGCACCTCGAGGTGGTCACACAGGCCGGCCTCATCGAGCAGTTGCCGTACTACGCGGCCGGGCGTGAAGCCCGTGTCGCATACCAGTCCGATGCGGATGTTGGCGGACTTCAGGGCCCGGAGCGTAGTGTCCGCCTGCTCGACGGCCTCTACACCGGCGTTGATGGACGCTTCTTCGAACTCCTTGGTAAGGGCGCGGATGGATTCGTCGTCATCGACCCCACGAGCCTCGAGACAGTACGCGGCCATGCGCCCGGGTCCGAAGGTCTCGACCTGCTTCCAGGCCTCGTCGTGCTTGGCCCATGCCTCCGCCAGAAGGTCATCGGCCTCTTGCTCCGGCATTTCCAGGTAACGTCGAAGGGCGCCTGCTCTAGTAGCCATGGCGCCCTCATAATCCTTGTCCTTCAGCAGCGTGCTCCAGCAGTCGTAGGTAACTGCTCGAATCCCCTCGACTCTTTTAATCGTGCATCACTCCCTCACCAGCCCTCAATCGAAGGTGCTTTGGACACACGTTCCGCCCCCGGTAGAGAGCACCCGGGCCGGGACTCAGTTGACCCTACCGGATGGAGTCAAGCCCGGCAGCAGTCTTCTAGGATCAGTTCGATCGCTGGCGGTCTCTCTTGACCACGCATGTACCGGTGGCCCTCGCCAGGACCTCGGGGGTTTCCAGGAGATCCGCCGCCGAGTCCGAGACGTCAGGGCGGGGCCGGGCGTAACGAACGACCTCGAAATCTATCTCGCGTGAGGAGTTGCCGACCCGAGTGATCTTGCCGCGAGTTTCGACGAAGTCACCCGCGTAGGCCGGAGCGAGGAACTCGACCGATGAGTAGCCTGCAAGAAGGCCCTCGTCGCGGTCGTTGCGGATACACAACTCGGTGGCGACGTCTCCGAAGAGCTCCATGAGCTTGGCCCCCGCCACGAGGTTCCCACCGTAGTGGGCATCGATCTGAGAGAGCCGCACGCGGAGCGTCGCGTTGATGGGTTCGGTCATCGGCACAGGCTACTTCGCGTCCGCCGGGTGACGGCAATCTTGCCGCGTGTCGCTCCGGGGTAGGCTCTCGCAGGTGGCGGTGGACGAGGGCGCCCGCCGCTCGAACAAGGGGGGTTCGATCATGCGAACGCGCGCACTGCTGGGCGCGGGACTGGCCGTAGTGACCGCCGTCGGAGTGATGCCGCCGATTGCAGCCGCTCCCGGCGCCGATGTGAAGATCACCGATCGGGCCTACGTTCGACATGATGGAGGCACGGACTCCTC
>JBOGWV010000272.1:0-14279 GCA_050693975.1 Actinomycetota bacterium | reverse complement strand
CACGTCGCGAGGCACCCTCAGCGTCACCACCTGAGTGTCCTTCGTCGCCTCGGCCATGGGGGTCTCCTTCGATAAAGCTCCCTGACAGCATGCTATCACGGTAGCTCGCGTGACAGCCCCGGAGAGTGCCTCAATTCGAGCCGCGTAGCTCTAGTGCAAGCGTATGAATCCTGTGGAGATTTCGGAGCGGCGGGAAGCTGGTCTTGATCGACGCTTGGAACATGTTCGGGCTAGATGGTCGAGCAACGAGATTCGGAGGCGATCCGACAGGAGCTCGCTCGAGAAATCCGAGGCGGACTCGAGGCCGGGTTCAACGATGTCCGGGAGGGCCGGAGATGACTCACACAGTGCTGTCCCTGAGGCCTCGGTCTTGGTGACCTCAGATTTGTCTCGTCTCTCCGGCCGGACCCGGAACGGCGGAAGTGGCCTGATAGAAGTTCGCTACAGACGACCTCGACGCTTGCATGTCCTCCCGCCGCTCCATCGTAGGTCGGTCTGAGGAGAGGAGGAGGGTCATTGAAGGTCGCGATCGGCATCGATTCACACAAGGACTCGCTGGCTGCTGCCGCGGTCGACGAGCTCGGCCGGGTGCTGGGTGTCATGGAGGTCTCAAACGACCACGACGACACTCCGAGCTGCTCGGTTGGAGGGAGCAGCTCGACGGAGAGGTCCGCATCGGGATCGAGTGCTCCGGCAGCTACGGCAACTCGGTCGCCCGATCGCTGGTGGCAGCCGGCTGCGACGTCTATGAGGCGCCGTCCAACTTGAGCCACCGCGAGGCTCGGCGGCAGAACCGCGGCAAGTCCGACACACTCGACGCGGTCGCCATCGCACGGGTCGTGGCCAGGGGCGAGGCGCTGCCCCGACCCCGCATCAACCAGCGATTCGAGGACCTCAAGCTGCTCTCGGATCACCCCGATCACCTCAAGCGGCTCCGAACCCAGCTCACCACCCGGATCCACAAGCACCTGATGATCGCGCGCCCCGGCTACGACAAGACGCTGGGAAGCCTCGCCAGCGAGAAGGCCAAGAGCGCGATTTTGATGATGCTGCGCAGAGACGACTCGATCAGAGCCGCATTGATCAGACGAAACGTCAGAGAGCTCCATCGCCTGGATGCCGAGATGAAGGAACAAGACCGAGATCCGCGATGCGGTGGCCGCCACCGGGACGTCCCGGACGTCGCAACGCGGCGTCGGCTCGGTGATCGCGGCCAAGGTGCTGGGCGAGGTCGGGGACGTCTCGAATCTCCGTTCCAGAGCCGCCTTCGCTCGGCTCACCGGAACCGCGCCGTTCCCGGCATCGTCGGGCAAGACCGTGAGGCATCGCCTCAACCGCGGAGGCAACCGCAAGCTCAACCACGCGCTCTATTTCATTGCCGTGACCCGTTGCCGGTTAGACAACGAGACAAAGGAGTTCATGGAGCGCAAGCTCTCAGAGGGCAAGACCAAGAATGAAGCGATTCGATGCCTGAAGCGCCATCTCGCCAGGCCACGGCCCGCTGAAGTGGTGTAAGAGACCACTTCGCCATCCCCTCTCGCTAAGAGACTAGCTCGCCTCCTCGAGCTTCTTCAACGCCTCCTTGTCGGACTCTTGTTGGTCGCCGTCGATGACTGCGAAGCGCGCCTTGGCGAGGGACTCGATCGACATGTAGCGGCGCGCCACTTGCCACTCGTCGTGTTGCTCCGCGAGCACGGCGCCGACGAGACGAACGACCGCGTTGCGGTTGGGAAAGATGCCGACCACGTCGGTCCGCCGACGGATCTCGCGGTTGAGCCGTTCCTGGGGATTGTTGCTCCAGATCTGACGCCAGTGCTCCTTCGGAAAGGTCGCGAACGCGAGGATGTCGGATGCCGCGTCGGCGAGCATGACCGACGCCTCGGGGAAACGCTCGTGGAGCTGCTCGACAACGCGTGCATGCTGGGCCATCACCGCGCCGTGGTCCGGCTGGGCGAAGATCGAACGCACCAGCGCGGCAACGAAATCCTGCGCCGACTTCGGAACCCGGGTCAAAAGGTTCCTCATGAAATGTGTGCGGCACCGCTGCCACGACGCCCCCGTCAGGACGGTGGCGATCGCGTCCTTCAGACCGGCGTGCGAATCTGAGATGACGAGCCGGGCGTCGCGCAGCCCCCGGGCCCTGAGCCCTCGCAAGAACGTCAGCCACGACGCGCCATCCTCGCTGGTGACGACGTCGATGCCCAAGACCTCACGGTGTCCATCCGCGTTGACGGCCGAGGCGATCACGCAGGCGACATTCACGATGCGCCCGTCTTCGCGGCACTTATGGACCAGCGCGTCGAGCCACAGGTAGGTGTAGGGGCCGGAATCGAGGGGGCGGCTGCGGAACTGAACGACGATCTCGTCGAGGCTCTGGGCGAGCGCGGAGACCTGGGACTTGCCGATGTGCTCGATGCCGAGTGTCCTCACGAGCTTGTCGACGCGCCGAGTCGAGACGCCCGCAAGGTAGCAGTCGGCGACCACCGAGATGAGGGCGCGCTCGGCACGCCGGCGGCTCTCGAGGAGCCAGTCGGGGAAGTAGCTGCCGGAGCGGAGCTTGGGGATGGCGAGCTCGATCGTCCCCGCGCGCGTGTCCCAGCTGCGGGCCCGGTAGCCATTGCGGGAGTTGGTGCGATCCGGGCTCTTTTCGCCATACGGCGCCCCGCACAGAGCGTCGGCCTCGGCGCCCATAAGTGCCTCCACGAAGACCTGCACCATCTCGCGCAGGAGATCGGGTTCGGCTTCCTCCAGTTGCTTGCGGAGCCAGCTCAGCATGTCCATGCTTGCAGTGACCATCGCGTTCCTCCTCGGTTTGTCTTCCAGGACTGTTCGAGGATGACGCGGTGGTCTCTCGAGTCAGGGGATTTCCCGGCTCCCTGTTACACCACTTCTGCGGGCACTCACTGGGAGTGAGCGAGCTCCTTCTCGCGGTGATGCTCGCCCACCGCACATGAACAGGTCATCTCGGCTCGGTCCTTGGACGAGGGCCACATGTGATTGACCATCGCCACCAGCATGGGGATCAGAACGAGCGTGTTGTACAGGAGGTGCAGTTCCACTCTCGGCACTACGAGCTGGGCGACGCTGGTCGACACTTCCTGCCCGAACAGGGGTGTGCCGGCCACCGCCTGGCCAAGGAGCAATGCATGCTCGAAATGGTGCCAGATCTGAATGCCCAGAGCGATGTTCCACCACGTCCTGGACACACCTACAAAGCCGGGTCGGAAGAGAATCAAGCCGATCAGCATGAGGATGGCGTACCCGTAATGCATCGCCTCGGAGGTCACCAGCCACGGAAAGGCAAGGCCCAGAATTCCCCTCGAATCGGGGATCTCCCAGCCGAGTGCATAGATCTGAATGGCTTGCGCGATGTGCTCCGCGAGGTGTGCAAAGACGATGACCATAAAGATCCGAAGAGACACCCGGTGGTACCGACCGTTTATGGCCTGGACGAACCCATTCGCCGACATCCCAATGGGGGCTTCCATTCCCTGTGCAACGCTCACTGCGATCTCCTTTCATTTCTCTTTCAAGCGATGTTGTCGGATCAGGAAGTCGCGTGCAGTGTGGCCGCTCACGAAGCGCCGGTGCGTTTCCTCACTGTGTGCATGTGTTCTTGATCACACCTCTCGCGGGCCATCACGCAGGCGCCAGGCGCCAACCATCGGGGATCAGGATCAGGGTTCGGTATGCCGCCCCGAAGATGGGAGTCCGCGTGACAAAGCCAAATTGAGAGTGTGAGGGGAGCCGCGCACAGCGCACGTCGGAGGCCACCCCGGCATGGTCCGTTCGCGGTAGCCGGAATACGCAGACGGCAGCTTCAAGACTTAGCCGGGCGTCCCTAGTCTGCTGATGCTATCGACCGAATCCGCTAGTCAAGGCGAGAGGACCGTCCTTGCGCCACATCAGTCCCAGGACTGGCCATGAACATGAGTCTCTGACCCTTGCGCAGCTCGGCTGGACCGGCCGGCGGCCTGCCGCACGCAATCCCCTTGCCGGGCGTGTCGGTACCGGCCACGCTGACCTGACTCAGAGGGGCACCTCGCGACCTTGAACGTCATCGACTATCTGAAGGTCCTCAAGCGCCGCTGGACCGTGATCGCCTTAGCGACGGCCGTCGCTCTCGGCGTAGGTTTGTTGACCACGTTCGCTGCTTTGACCCCCTCTGAGAACACTGCCGCGGCAACCACCTCGTTCACGGCCGAGGCAATCGTTTGGGATAGTCACGGCGGACAGAACTCCGGCCTCTCCAACCTGGACACGCTGGCCGCGTTTGTGACGATCGGCGAGGTGCCGGTCCGCGCGGCTAAGGAGATCGGCAAATCGAAGACCCCCGAGCAGCTCGCAGCTTCGATTGAGGCTACGGCCGATCCGGCCACGCAGCTGCTCACGATCTCCGCCGTGGGGGCAAGCGCCGATGAGGCGCGGCAGCTCGCGAGCGTCTTCGCCGGGGAGCTGATCAAGTTCGTGGGGCGGGAGCAGAACAAGCTGGCCTCGGCTCAGCGGCAGGGGATCGAGGACACCATCGAGGGGATCGAACAAGAAATCGCGGCACTGGACGAACAGATCCAAAACGCCACCGGAGATGAAGCCACCGACTTGAGAAGCAGTCGCGAGGCGAAAGTGAATCAGCTCGAGCAGCAAGAGCTCACCCTCGGCCAGGTCGGCAGCACCATCACGGAGTCCGTGGAACTCGAGCTGGTCTCCCTCGCGTCCGCCCAACCGGCAACGGGTCCGGGCACCTTCCAGCCACCGCGTTCACGAGTCGCCCGTCTGCTCATCAGCGGGATCCTCGGTCTGCTTGCAGGAATTGCCCTGGCGCTCGTGCTTGAGCGGTTCGACACGAGGATCTACGGAAAATCGGTCGCCGAGGAGAGCTTCGGGCTACCGGTGATTGCAGAGATCCCCGAGGTTCCTTCCAGGCAGATGAAGAAGGCTCCGCTGGTGACGGTCGCGGCGCCGGCTTTGGCCTCGTCCAGCGCCTACCGCCTGCTTGCCGCGGAGTTGGGTAGCCGAATGTCCTCATACGAGACCTTCCAAGAGCCCGAATCGGTCGAGCTCGCGACCCACGAGCGATTCAAGGCAGCCGGGTCGCAATCCTCGCTACCGGTCAGGTTTCCGGGCGGCCAGGGGCACGCCTCCCGCGCCGACGAGCTGGGAGACGAGCGTTCGGGTGACCTTCACGTTCTCCTTGTCACCAGCTCCGCGCCGGACGAGGGTAAGACATCACTGGTGGCGAACCTGGCAGCGAGCCTTTCCGAGCAGGGCAAGAGAGTCTTGGTGCTGTCTTGCGACTTCCAGCACCCCGACATTCACCGGCTGCTCGGCGTGCCCGAGTCGCCTGGTCTTGCCGAATCTCTCGCAGATGGATCTGGCGCCAGCATTCTCAACGGGCAGGTCAAGAGGGCCAGCAACCTTGGCGGGCGCCTGGTCGAGGTTGTTCCAAGTGGGAAGCCGGGAGAGAATGCTTCGGAGCTCTTGAGCTCGCCGACCTTGGCCAGGGTGATCGAAGAGGCCAAGAGCCGGGCCGACATCGTGCTGTTGGATACGCCTCCGCTACTCACGTCGAGCGATGCCGTGCTGCTGTTCCCCCATGTCGACTCGGTCCTCGTTGTGGCGCGTGCCGGGAAGACGACGGCGAACATGGCCATGCGTACCAGCGAGCTGCTCCTGCGTCTCGATGCCCCCGCCGCGGGGATCGTCATGAACGGGACCACGGGGGGCAACTTTCCCCGCCGCTCGCGCCGCGAGGGTTAAGGGTTAAGGGTTTTCCCCATCTTCCATGTCACCAAGATGGCCCATATTCTCTAGCGTAGGGAAAATAGTGCCCGGAACCAGGCCCCACAACCCGAAACCCCTCGCCTCGCACTTCCTCGAGGCGCATACACGACGGTAGCGACGACGGTGTCGGCGCCGGCGCGGCGCATGGACCTAGAGAGGAGAACGACTTGTTCCGGAGGTTATGGTCCCATCGGTACCTTGTCCTGTCGCTGGTGCGGCGGCAGTATCAAATCCGGTACCGGCAATCGATGGTCGGCATAACCTGGGCAATCCTCCCGCCGATCGCCACCCTTGCCGCGGGGATGCTCGTATTCAAGGGCATTGCCGGCGTCGACACCGGCGACAAGGATTACTCCGTGGTGACGATGGCCGCTCTCGTGCCGTGGACCTTCTTCGCCACCAGCCTGAATTCGGGGATCCCCAGTATCGTGTCGAACTCGACGACCTTGACTCGCATACCCTTCCCGCGAGCGGCGTTACCGGTGGGGACAATCGGCATCTCAATCGTCGACTTCGTCATTTCCGGAGCCATCTTCGTATTCATCGCCTACACGGTCGGCGAGGGACTGCCGCTTACGGCACTGTGGTTTCCGGCCCTATTCGTCGTCGAGCTGGCGTTCATTCTCGGAGTCGTGCTGGTGGGCAGCGCGATGAACGTCTTCGCCAGGGATATCAAGCTGGCGGTACCTCTAGGAGTCCAGCTATGGCTGTTCCTCACACCCGTGCTGTACCCGCTCGACGCGGTTCCAGAATCCCTGAGGGCATTCGTTCTCGCGAACCCGATGACCGGCTTAGTCGAGTCCTTCCGTGACGTGCTGGTGAACGGGGCCATTCCCGACCTCGGGCTCCTCTGGCCGACGATGGCCGGCGCGGTTGGTCTTCTCGTGATCGGCTCCTGGTACTTCTCGTCCGTCGAAACCCGTTTTGCGGACGTGGTCTGAGTGGACATTCTCGTAGCGAACTCGGTCACCAAGAACTACCGCGTCGGCGTCGGGCGCGCCCGCGTGCGCGAGATGATTCCGCCGCCGTTGGACACGGGACTGGCGAAGATCTTCAAGAAGTGGTGGTACAAGGACACGTTCAACGCCCTGGAAGACGTGAGCATCACGGTTCCGGCGGGCTCATCGCTCGGTCTCGTCGGTCACAACGGAGCGGGCAAGACGACTCTCTTGCGAGTAATCGCGGGGGTTACCGCTCCCACCTCGGGCTCCATCCGGGTGCGAGGCCGCGTTGCTGCACTCATTGACGCGGTGGTGGGATTTCACCCGGAGCTCACCGGTAGAGAGAACATCTACTTCCTCGGATCGATGCACGGATTCAGCCGGAAGGACATGCACGCGAGGCTCCCGTCGATATCCGACTTCGCGGAGATCGACGAAATGCTGGACACTCCCGTCAAGAGGTACTCCGCGGGAATGTCGGCCCGGCTTGGGTTCGCGACGATGGCGACCCTCGATCCTGAGATCCTTCTGATCGACGAGATCCTCGCAGTCGGCGACGCCAACTTCCAGCATCGCTGCATCAAGTGGCTCGACGAATACCGGGAGGCGGGCGGCACGCTCCTGTTCGTTTCGCACAACCTCGGTCTTGTTCGCAACATGACCCAACAGGTCGCATGGTTGGACCATGGCCGGGTCGTGCAGGAAGGGCCAACCGGGGACGTGCTGTCGGATTACGCCCGCGCCATGGAGCGACGGACCGGCGCGGTTCCCGGGGCCAAAGACAAGCGTGCCCAGCGCAAGCTCTTGACGGCGACCGGCATGAATCGATGGGGGGCCGGTGGAGCGCGCGTGCTCGAGGCCCACGTAGGCGAGCCGACCGGCAACTACGGCATAAGGGTCTCCATCTCCTACGAGGGAACTCGCGTCGAGCGGGCCCTGTTCTGCATCGGATTCATCGACGAAGCGGGTCGCGAGCTCGGTGCCGCGGTTTCCCGTCCGCTGGTGCTGCACAAGGGCGGTGGCTCGGTTAGCTGCGACATCGACAGCCTCGGCTTCCGAAGCGGCATCTACTTCCCGGTCGTGGGGATCCTTTCTCCGGACGGGACGATTCACGACCGCTGGCGTCTTGACCGTGCGGTGGTGATCGAGCGCGACCACGACGTTCTGCCCCAGGACTTCGGGGCGATCGAGATTCCCTCGGCCTGGTCCAACGGAGACGGCGGACAGTTGAAGGTCAAGCAGGCGGGCGTGATCGAGTGACGGCGCGAGCAGAGGACCTTCTCGAGGACTCCGCCCGGCCGACCGCAATTCAACGGGAGGTGTTGTTCGTCTGCCTCGCAAGGGGGTTGGGCGGCTCGACTCGGAGCCTCGCAACCGTCTTGGAGGGCCTTCCATCATCCTTCCGCCGCGTCGTGTGCACCCCGAGCGGCGGGCCCTTCCTTAGATCCCTGCGCGAGCGGAACCTCGTCGAAGTACACATCGATATTCCCAACCGCGGGAGACGGCTGACGGGGAAGCTGTCCCGGTTCGCAGCCATGTTCAAGGTCGCAAGCTGGGTTCGCAGTCACCGCGGCGCGATAAGTGCCATGCACGCCAACGGCCCCGAGGAGCTGAACCTCGTCGCCCCCGTTGCCCGGCTGTATGGCGTGCCGGTGGTGGTATGGAGCCACGCGCGAGACGTCTCTCCCTCGATGCGGCGGCTCCGGCCCCTCCTGCGCTTGCTGCTGCGGGGCGTTGACGTGCGCTGGGCGTCCGTGTCGGGTCACGCCCGCGACGTTCTCGTCGAGGCGGGACTTTGCTTGCCGGACGCCGTTGAGATCATTCCCAACCCGATCGATCCTGAAGATGTCGTCGGCGCGACGACTACCGGCCGGGACGACGTCGTAATCGGCTACCTGGGCTCGGACGCCCCCTACAAGGGCTTCCTTCTGCTTCCAGACGTCATCGAGGCCCTCGGATACGAGGGCGTCAGATGGCTGATCTTCAGCAACGAGCGTGCGTCCCGAGGCAACGATGCATGGACCCGGTTGCGCGCGCTTCCCGCTGAGCGAGCGACGGTTGTCGGCAAGGTCGCCGACGTGGGCGGTGCCTATGCACAGTGCGACATCGTCTTCCTGCCTTCGCTCGAGGAGTCCTTTGGACGGGTCGCAGCCGAAGCCATGCTCAACGGCGTGCCGGTGGTGGCCAGCGACCTGGCTCCCGTTCGAGAGGTCCTCGGGCGAGACGAGGCAGGACTCTTCTTCCCACCCGGCGATGTCATCGCTGCGAGCCGGCGTCTCAGGGAACTGATCGACGATCCATCTCTGAGAGTGGCGATGGGTGAGGCGGGCCGGCGGCGTGCCAGGCAATTCGAGCCGCGCAGCGTCGTCAGGGCTTTGACTCGGCTGTACTCGGGCGATGTGTCCGTCGCGGACTGATTCTCAGTGGACGTGACTCAACGCGCTGAAGGAGAACTCGATGCAGCTTGATATCACGGACGCCGGCAGCCCCTTTGTGTTCATTCTCGGATGCGGGCGCTCCGGCACGACGATGCTGCGCTCGATGTTCGACTCGCATCCCGACCTCGCGATCCCGGGGGAGTCGGGTTTCATCTGGCAGCGTCGAAAGCGCTTCGAGAATCGCAGCGGCGTCGACGTTGACCGTTTCGTCGCCGAACTAACCGCCCATCCGAGGTTCAAGCGGTGGGGCCTCGATCGCGATCTGGTTCATCAGGAGCTGTCGAGTCCGCCCGCCGGCGGTTATGCGGACCTCATCCGGCGCCTCTACCGCGTTTACGCAGAGGCTCGAGGAAAGGAACGCTACGGGGACAAGACGCCCGGCCACGTCTTGCGTATCCCCGAGATCGCGCAGCTGTTCCCCGAGGCCCGCATCGTTCATCTGATCAGGGATGGCCGCAACGTTGCGCTCTCATACATGGATATCGAGGAGTGGGGCCCGTCGAACGTGACCGAGGCCGCGCTGTACTGGAAGAGGCGCGTCGAGCGCGGACGACGTGATGGCCAGGGCCTGGGAAAAGCTCGCTACCGAGAGGTCACCTACGAGGCGCTCGTCGAAGATGCTGAGTCAGAGCTCCGCGGGTTGTGCGCGTTTGCGAGTCTGGCCTTCGACGAGTCGATGCTCCGCTACTTCGAGCGCGCCTCCGAGGTGCTCAGCCTCGAGCTGCATCTGCATCGCCGCCAGGGGCTAGACAAACCTCCAACTAAGGGTCTGCGCGATTGGCGCACCCAGATGAGCGATGAGGATGCTGCTCGCTTCGAGTCGGTGGCCGGGGAAACGTTGGAAGAGTTCGGCTACGAACGACGCTTCGAGCACGTCTCGACTGGATCTCGCCTGAAGGCCGGCCTCGAGATCGGAGCCGCCGGTTTGCGACGGGCGGAGTCTCTTGCGCGGGGCGCCGGCCGCAAGCTGAACCGCCGGCGACCCGCCGGCAGCAAGCCTAAGAGCCCCATGGGGGAAAGGTAGCCGTGGAACCATTCGATTTCATCGTGGGCAAGGGACGGTCGGGGACCACGCTGGTTCGCGCGATGCTGACGTCGCACCCGCGCATGGCCATTCCACCCGAGACGCACTTCATCGTTCCGCTGGCCGACGACAAGCGCATCGTCGGAGCTTCTGGGGAAGTGTCGGTGAACGCACTGGTGGGGCGGCTCGCGAAGAACCCAGGCTTCCGGCGGATGGAGCTCACCGCGGATGAGGTGCGCGAGGCTCTGAGACGGGCCGGGACGAGCGACTACGCACAGGCGGTCCGCGCGATCTTCGCTCTCTACGCCCGCAAGGCCTCCAAGGACCGGTACGGCGACAAGTCCCCAGGCCAGGTCCTCCACATCGAGCGACTCGCCGGGATGTTTCCCGAGGCGTCGTTCATCCATGTCATACGTGACGGCCGGAACGTGTTGCTATCGGGACTCGAGACCTCTTTTGGGCCCATGGATGTCTTCGAGACGGCAGTCGTTTGGAGGCGCCTCGTCCTCGAGGGCCTCAGGGCGGGGCGGCTTCTCGGGGAGAAGAGGTACTGCGAGGTGAGATACGAGGACCTCATTGGCGATCCCGAAGGCGAGATCAAGCGGCTGAGCGCCTTTGCAGGGCTCGAGTATGACGCTTCCATGCTTCGGTACTTCGAGCATGCAGAGGATCTCGGCGTCGATGCCTTTAACCACCGCAACATCAACAGACCTCCGACGGCGGGACTACGAGACTGGCGCCGGGACATGACGCCTCGCCAGCTCGCGATCTTCGAATCGCTGGCCGGAGACACGCTGAGCGACCTCGGCTACGCACGCGCCGGAATCAGAATGGGCGTTCGCGACAAGGCCCACCTGAGCGCCATGTGGCTCTCCTTCCAGAGCCGGCGTACGCGGTGGCGGTTCAAGCATGGAACGAGCAAAGCTAGGGCGCGCTCTCGAGTGCCCTTTGAGACGAGAGCGTGACGGGAGGGTTCGTGCAGACGGCAAGCACCCCACTATTCGCCTGCGTTACCGAGAACACCCCCGAGTGGTTCGAGAAGGCGCGCAACCTGCTGTTGTCAATGCGTGAGTTCGGTGGCGCCTGGAAGGACAGTCCCGTAGTCGTCAGTTTCGTCGGAAGTGTGGAGCCGAAGTTCGAACGCGCTCTTACCCGTCTCGGCGCAGAGGTGCAGGTGGTGGCTCCCTACGGGGCGCGCTATCGCTTTTCGAACAAGATGCGCATGTTCGATCTGTTCGATGAGTCTCGGGACTTCGATGTACTCGTAGCCCTCGATTGTGACGTGCTGGTGATGGGCGACCTCTCGCCGCTGGTTCCGGCCGACGCGGTCGGTGTCGTACCTGCGGGACGGGATCTAATGAACCTGGATCAGTGGGAGACGGTGTACCAGATGTTCGATCTGACTCCCCCCGAGCACGACTGCGTGATGCGAATCTCCGGACGGCGAACCTATCCCTACTACAACACCGGTGTCGTGAGCATCCCCCGCGCGATGGGGGCCGAGCTCGAGAGCGCCTGGACAGATATCTTGGGGAACTTCGGGCCCGTGCACGAGCGGTTCGCAAGGGTGCACCACCAGAGGGTGCACCACGAGAACCAGATCGCGTTCGCTCTGGCCATTCTCATGAAACACCTGCCTCTGCGCGAGCTGACCGCGAGCCTCAATTACTCCACCGCGGCACCACTCGATCGCCGGTTCCGCGACGAGCTAAAGCCCCCGTTCATCGTTCATTACCACCAAGCCATCGACGGCCAGGGATTCATCAAAGGTTCGCCGAGCAAGAGGGTTGATCGAGTTATCGACGAGTTCAACCGCTTCAGGGCGAGGGAGCTGGGACTGACCTACGAGCAACTGGCGGGTGTGCCCCTCATGACGCGCGTGCAGAAGTCGGCCCAGACGCGCAGTTGGTACAAGACAAACACGGTGAGGCGGCTCCGCCGCTCCGTGCTCGGAAAGGCGGTCAAGCGAGTGAGTGCAGCAGGTGCCAGGCGAACGTGAACGCTGAGAAAACACCTACGAAGGTCCTCTACATAATGGCCTGGGGTCGCAGCGGGAGCACGCTGCTGGGCAATCTGCTCGGAGAGATCGACTCGTTCTTTCACGCCGGCGAGCTCCGCACCATCTGGGAGAAGGGACTCCTGCGAGGCAGGCTCTGCGGTTGCGGGGAGAAACTGCGGGAATGCGGGTTCTGGCAGGACGTCATGGCGAGGGGATTCGAGGATGTCGACGTACAGGCCATCTCCGACGCACAGCACGCCGCCGCACGGCTCCGCCACGCCCCCCGCCTACTGCGGGGACACCCGGGGAACGGGCTACCTGGGGGTGACGACACGAAGGCGTACGCCTCCTCGGTCGTGTCGCTCTACGAGGCAATACGGGAGGCCACCGGCGCGCGCCTGATCGTCGACAGCTCGAAGCGCGAAGCCGACGCCGCTCTGCTCCGGCTGCTCGACGGCATCGAGCCCTATTACGTGCACCTCGTGCGTGATCCGCGCGCGGTGGCCTATTCGTGGCAGCGGAAGAAGAAGACCCCGGAGCCACGCCGCGAGATGGTGACCTACAAGCCGAGCACGAGCACGCGCAACTGGCTCGGACTCAACGTCACCGCGGAGGCGATTCGTCGCAGGGTCGGACCCGGCAGATACCTCCTGGTGCGTTACGAGGACCTCGCCACCGACCCGCGGGGCGCCCTCGAATCGATCGTGAGGTTAGTGGGGGAGTGGCCTGCCGAGCTTCCTGTCAACGAGGACGGCACCGTCAGGCTGACGCCGAACCACACCGCCGGGGGCAATCCAGGACGTTTCAGTACGGGCCCTGTGCCCTTGCGGCTCGACGACGAATGGATCGTACGACAGCCGCGGGGACAGAGGCTGGTCGCGACGGCGATCGCCCTACCGTTGTTGCGCCGCTATCAGTATCCGTGGCGCGCTCGCCTCGCACGCTCACGTTAATGGCCACAACTTCTGACGCACCTTTCTCCATTGTCCGCCGAAGGGGAGTAATAGCTTGAGCACCACTCACACCGAACTGCCGAACATAGTGATGGTCGTCTTCGACACCGCGCGCCGGGACCGCTTTGGGTGCCATGGATACGACCGCCCGACCACTCCCACGGTCGATTCACTCGCGGGCGCGGGACTCAAGCTCGACAACATGCTGACCAACGGTCCCTACACTCTGCCATCGCACGCCAGCCTGTTCACCGGCCTCTACCCCAGCCAGCATGGGTGCCAGTGGCAGACCGGGCCCAGGCTGCGAGACGGAGTGCAGGAGACGATGGCCGAGTGGCTCAGGTCGATCGGTTACGAAACCGTCTGCGCGACCAGCAACGGACTGATCTCGAACAGGACTCGACTCGCCAGAGGCTTCGACAGATACGCCGCCCGCTTGGACCTGGAGCGAGGATGGAAGAGGACGGCCCGCCGCACGAAGAAGGTACTCCTCGGCGGTGACTCGGGCGGGCAGATAATCAACTCGTGGCTCGAAGACGAGCTTCCCAAGGTGAAGCGACCATTCTTTCTGTTCGTCAACTACCTCGAGTGTCACTGGTCGTACGCTCCACCGGCAAAGTTCGAGAAGGCCATGGGCGGACCGCGCTTTAACTTCCTCGAGGGTCTGAACTACCGAGTTCGCACTGCCGAGAGCGTTGGCCCATGGGAGGCGGTTGCGCGGGCCGACGATCGCACGCTCGATATCTACTCCGCGCTCTACGACGGCGAACTGGCAAACGTCGACTCGCACTTTGCGAATCTGCTTGACATCCTCGAGAAGACCGGCCACATGAAAGACGGGCGCTCTGTCGTCATGGCGACCTCGGATCACGGCGAGCACATCGGCGAACACGGCCTCGCTGACCACCATGCGTCGCTCGACGATCATCTAGTTCACGTTCCTTTTGTCGCCTGGGGTCCAGGGCTGATACCAGAGTCTACGAAGCCGGGGATGTACGAGTTCGTCGACGTCTTGCCCTCTCTTGCCGGCCTCTTGGGTCACGACGTGCCGGTGGAGGAGCTGTCGGAACGGCGACGGGACCTCTTCGAAGCGAACGGCAAGGCGAGAGACGACGGCTATGCATTCGCCGAGTGGCGTAGCTG
>JBOGWV010000271.1:0-9295 GCA_050693975.1 Actinomycetota bacterium | reverse complement strand
AACGGACGCCACGACCCTCCCAAGGTCTTGATCGTCGACGACAACGACGACATCCTCCACATCCTGAGGCTTCTCTTCGAGTTCGAGGGCTACGAAGTCGTGGGTGAGGCCGCCAATGGGATCGAGGCATCCGTCGGCGCCATGAAGCACCAGCCCGATTTCATCGTTCTCGACTACGTCATGCCCCGCCTCGACGGCGAGGGGGCCGCGGAGATCCTTCGTTGCCTCGTCCCGGACGCGCGCATAGTCGTATTCTCTGCCGCCCTGGATCGCAAACCCGACTGGGCCGACGCCTTCCTCAACAAGGACCGCATCGGGGAGGTAGTCCCTCTCCTGAATTCGCTACTGGCTACGAGCGTGGTGGGCTCCTAAACCCGCCGCCACTGGGGCGTACGCGGGGCACCCCATCTGGCTATAGTGGAAAATTACGGAAGCGGACTTGTTGGGGAACGGCGTTGGGGGTGGCGGTTGGAGAAGAGTCAGACGGGCGATCGCGAAAAAGAGATAGAGCGCCGTACCGAGGCGCGCGTCCGGTCGCTCCTTCGTAACTCCGGTGAGGTCGTCGCCATCTGCGAGCCGAATGCAACGGTTCGCTACGTAAGCCCTTCGATAAAACAGGTCATGGGCTACGAGCCCGAGGAGCTAATCGGGAGCGCGGGGTTCGACTACGTTCACCCCGACGACCAACTCCGAGTGGGGCTGATTCTGGCGGAGCTGCTCGATGAGCCCGGGGCCGAAGCTTCCTTCGAGCTGCGCGGGCGCCATGCCGACGGGTCGTGGCGCTGGCTCGAGGTCTCGCTGCGCAATCTGGTCGATGATCCCGAAATAGCGGGACTCGTCGTCAACGAACGAGATGTGACCGAGCGCCACTTCCTGGGGGGGCGCGCGCATCAAACCTCCAAGCTGGAGGCCGTGGGGGGCCTCAGCGGACAGATCGCGCACGAGTTCGGCAACATCCTGGCCGTGATTCAGGGCTGTGCTCAGACCATTTCGAGACATCCCGACGAGGTACTCCAAGACGAGCTCCTACAGACGTTGTTGAAATCCGCCGATCGAGGCTCCCGTCTCACAAGAGCGCTGTTGTCTTTCGCTCGCCAGGAGAGCTTCAATCCGCAACCGGTCAACCTTGCCGAATTGCTCCACGCGACGGAAGCTCTGCTCGTGATGCGGCTGGGGAAGCGCGTCGAGTTGCACACCGAGGCGGCGGAGGGCTTGTGGATGGTGATGGTAGATCGCAACGAATGTGAGCTCATGCTGCTGAACCTGGCCTCCAACGCGGCGGATGCGATGGAGGGCCAAGGCAAGGCGTCGATCACCGCAGAGAACCATCTAGTCGATGCTTCAGATGCCGGATCGACTCTCGCCCGGGGACGGTATGTGCGCCTGACCTTCAGCGACAGCGGTGCCGGAATGACCCCTCAGGTGAGAGAGCGAATGTTCGAGCCCTTCTTCACCACCAAGAGCAAGGGCGAGGGGACCGGGCTCGGTCTCAGCAGCGTGCTTTCGATGGTTGCGAAATCCGGGGGAGGCATCACCGTCGATTCTGAACCGAGCCGCGGCACTGCGGTGTCCGTTTTCCTACCTGCCCTGGGGGACTAGCGCGGGAAATCGCGGAGGCGCGCGGCGATCTGGCGGTAGCGCGTCACTGGAACGAGGTGCACGCCGTCGAAGAGGCCGGATTCTTTGATGGTTTCGATCTGCTCGATGGCGAAGTCGATTCCGTACTCGGGGTCCGACTCGAGCTTGTCTATGACGCGTTCCGGAACTCGAATCTCTGGAATGGTCGCGTTAACGCGACGCGCCATGCGAGCACTGGCGAGCACGAGCACACCGACGTACACACCACCTTGATAGTCGAGCGCTTCCCGCCACTGGATGAGCCGGCGCGGCGCGTAGGTGATCTGAACGAAGAGAAAGTCCGTGGCCGACCTCCACGTCAACGGCTTGCCCGTCTTCGCCACGGTGCCGATCTTGAAGTCGGGGTAGCCCTCGAACAGCGCGCCGGTGCCGAAGTTGCGAACTTCGTTGATCATTCCTCGAACCGTGAGATCCTCGGTGCGGCGTCCCTCCTTGGGGGCATCGCCGTAGACGAACAGGAAATGGTCAACGCCGTATGCCGCCGCCGTCAACAGATCGCGCCGGAAACCCAACAGGTTGCGGTCGCGAGCGTTGACGCATGCGATCGACCGTCCGCCCATGTAGGCAACCTCGTGGGCGACCGCGACACTCGACACAGTTGCGCGGCCGAGGTGGTTGTCGGGGATCAGGAACGCGTCCACCACCGGATTGAGCACATCAATCTGGTTCCGAACGTGGTCGATGTTGGGACGTCGCGAGGGTTCGATCTCGCACAGAATCGAGAAACGTTCGCCACCCAAGAACGAAGGCGGCGGTGTCGGGGGCGACGGAACGACCTGGTCTCCCATCTACGAGTTGTACCGCAGGTTCGCGGATGACAGCGTCATGTCGCCCGCAGGGATCAGTCGGCCGAGGAGCTTAAGGGGCAGCCGCGCTCGACGGCTCGCGCAGGCTCTCGTCGAGTACCGAGGTGTTCTTGGTGTTGGTGGTCATGTCCTTGGCTTTTTCGACCATGGGTTGAAGCTTGCCGGTCTTGTTCAGATAGAACGCGCCGACACCCAGTGCTGCGATGCCGAGGACGGGAGCCAGCCGCGACCACAGCGAGGGCTGGGGCTTGCGCATCTCCCGTATTTTGCCGACCCCCTTGGTGATCGCCACGGCTGCCAGCGTTTTCTTAACCAGTGAGCTCATCAGACTCCTCCTTGATTGCGTTGTTCCCTGCTCTACCCCACACAGTGCTCGGCAACCTAGCCTCTCACACCTGCTTGAACATTCGATCAGGCGTCCCGAACGGATACCCAAACCGTTTTCAGGCGGGGTCGGTGAAAATATCGAGGTGATCGCATTCGAGGAATTTGAGACCAAGACCGGGGGACGACTCGACGCTCTCGACATCACCGAAGAGGTGGTCGAAGTCGCGCGGTCCTCGGGCGTCAGTCGCGGCAGCGTCTTGGTGTTCTCGCCGCACACGACCTGCTCGGTCATGATCAGCGAGGGCGGCATCGAGATCGTCAAGCAGCTCGAGCAGGCGATGCACCACCTCGCTCCTGACGATCTCTATTACGAGCACGACGACTTTTCCATCCGTACTGAGAACATGACCGAGGACGAGCTCCCCAACGCGCCTTCGCACATTTTTCATGTCTTCGCGGGCAAGACCTCTGAGTGCATTCCGGTCCTCGATGGTGGCCTGCTCCTCGGCGCCGGTCAGCGAGTGTTGTTCGTCGAACTCGATTCGTCCCGTCCCCGTCGCTACTGCATCCAGGTGGTGGGCGAATAGTGTCACCGTCGAGCTGGCTCGCAACGGACCTGCTGCGCGTCGAGCACCTTCTTCAGGAAACCGCAGGTGCGTCCTCGCATCCCCTGGTCAGCGAGGCCTGCCTTCACTTGATCAAGGCCGGTGGCAAGCGAGTCCGTCCGGCGTTGGTATTGCTCTCGTCTCATGTGGGCGGGGCAGGAACTCATGCGACCGATCTTTCGGCGGCCGCGGTCGAGCTTGTGCATCTCGCAACGCTGTACCACGACGACGTAATGGACGAGACGGAAACGCGCCGAGGAGTTCCCACCGCTCACAGCAAATGGGGCACCGAGGTGGCGGTACTCGCGGGCGATTACCTGTTCGCCTGTGGGTGCGGGCTGGGAGCCGACGCGGGAGGCGACGTGCCGGGCATTCTCGCTCGCGCCATCGCCAAGGTCTGTGAGGGACAGATCGTCGAGACCGCCTCGCTCGATGACCCGAACCGACCGGTAGACGACTACATCCATACGATCTCTCTCAAGACCGCGGCGCTGTTCCGAGCTTCCTGTGAGCTGGGGGCCGCGACCTCCGGAGCGGGAAACTCAGAGCGCGCCCGGCTGCTGAGCTACGGTGAGAAGCTCGGTCTGGCCTTTCAGATCGTCGACGATCTACTCGACCTCCTCGGCGATCCGGCGGTGACCGGCAAGCAGCCGGGTACGGACCTGAAGGCCGGGGTATTCACCGCTCCCGTGCTGCTGGCCTGCGCGCGGGATCGCTCGCTCGCGGGTCGTCTGGCCGCCGGAGAAAGGGAGCTCGACGACGTGCTGCCGACCCTGATCTCGACGGGGGCTCTCGGCGATGCCGCGGCCATGGCCGCAGGCTTCAGGGCGGAGGCCCTGGACGAGCTCGCGATGCTTCCATCGGGGAAGTGGCGCGACTCGCTCGAGGACATCATGGAGGGCGTCCTGGACCAGGTCCCCGCCCTCCCCGCCGCCTAACCCCCGTTCTGAGCGCGGGAGCTCCCGCTCCAGCGCGCTCCCGCACCTAAGAAGCCTGACGTCCGCGTTCTCTGGCGCGTTAGCGCGCTGGGACGGGACTGCGCGCGCTCAGAACGCGGCCCTTTTCTGGGGGCTTGCTTGGAACTGGCCATGTGGGGTAAACTTTTGCAAGCATCAAGAGCACATTTGCAAGCAGTTCTAGAGGAGGGAACCCCCCCATGGCTAGGAAGCCACTCGACACCGATCGCATCCGCGGCGGAGTCTCCGAGGTCCTCAGCAGGGCCGTCGATGCCTCGGTCTACATGCCGCTCGGCATCTACGACCGTGCCCGCGACCAGCTTACCGATATCGACGCCACGCGCGTCCGCAAGACCTTTCAGGACCTAATCGGCGACTTCATCGACCGCGGCGAGAATCGCGTGCAGCCGCTCGAGCGCCGTCTACGTCGCGAGGGCCGCAAACCCAAGAAGACGACCGCGCGCGCATCCAAGAAGACGACTCGCAAACCGACAAAGAAGAGCGCCGGGTCGAGCCGCAAGCCGGCCAGTGGCACCACCGCGACCTCAAGCACCTCGACTAACTGAGGCTGAGGGCACCCGCGTTCAGCCCACCTGTGAGGGACCCGAGGGCTTCGGCTTCCCCGATCCGAGCCGTTTCGTGAACATGTCGACGAGGTGTTCGATGTAGACGTTCTCGTCGGCTGGGAGGATGTGCTTGCCTCCGAGGATCTCCTGTTCGACGAAAAACGCGAGCAGCGAGTTGAAGAACAAGCGCGCCGCTACCTGTGGATCGACCTGAGTTCGCGCTCGCTCGTTCATGCGGTGGTCGAGAATGTCGGCGAGCTCGCGGATCGATTGTCCGACCGCATCCGAGAAGAACGCCTCCTTCTCCTCGGGGAAGATCTGAACTTCCTGCAGGAGCAGACGCGTCAACTCGGTGTTCTGGTGAAGTACGTCGAAGAACCCGCGCGCGAGCACCAATAGCAGCCCTCGCAGGTCTAGCTGACCGGCGAGCTCGGGGAGCGTGCGCAGGACCGGAAGGAACGAGTACTCCTCGATGATGGCGCGAAACAAGTCGCGCTTGCCCGCGAAGTAGTGGTAGATGAGGCCCTCGGTGATGTCTGCCTCGCGCGCGATGTCTCGCATAGAGGTTCCGTGGAAGCCCTTGGTCGCGAACAGATGGAGGCTGGTCTTGAGGATGTCCTCGCGCCGATCGCGCCTATTCTGAGGTCCGGCCGAGCCCGCCCCGCGACGGGCGGGATGCGCCTCGCGCGAGGTCACCGGAGCTTCATCGGCCCTTGGTGAACGAGCTGTGGCCCCCACGCGAGCGGTCGTTGATCTGTCTGAGCACGTCGTCCCGGGCTGCCCGCACGGCCTGGCCCAGCTTCTGATGCTCGGCCTTAGCCATGACGTGCTGGCGTCCGTAGTGAACCTCTAGGGTCACTTTCTTTGCGGTGCTCCCGTTTTGAGCGATGCGCACGTCGGCTCTTACCAGGTCGTAGCTGACGAGTCGCTTGTCGATCTTGTCGAGGTCCTTCTCGATGAGATCGATGTCCTGGTCCTTCAGGTCGTCGCCCGGCGCCATCACTCGAAGTTCCATGGACCACCCCTTAAGGAGAGGGAACGTCTAATCATGGTAGACGGTTGCCGAGCCATTCGAGAAGCGGTTCGGGCAGATCGGATGCAGAGAACTCCTTGGCCACGTGTTCGCGTCCCCGCAATCCCATGGTGCGCGCAAGCTGAGGACGCTCGAGCAGATGGGTGATGCGTTCTCGGAGCTCATCGAGGTCAGAGGCGTCGACGACGTAACCGGTCATACCGTCGACGACGGCTTCTGGTGTTCCGCCCGAACGGCCGGTGACACACGGGGTTCCGCAGGCTGCGGCTTCCAGTAACACGACGCCGAGCCCCTCTATCTCGAGTCCCCTGTAGCGGTCGACCACCGGCAACGCGAACACGTCGGCCAGCGCATAAAGGGCCGGTGCCTCCTCGTCCGGGATGCGTCCCGCGATGATCACGCGGCCGGGTGAGGTCTTCGCGAGCTTCTCGAGTTTGCCGAGTTCGGGACCCGTTCCCGCGACGACCACTACCGCCTCGGGCACCCGCTCGTTGATATCCGGCAGAATCTTGATTAGCCGGTCCACGCCCTTGCGTTTCACGAGGCGACCGAAGCACAACACAACCTTGTCTGACCGCTCGAGGGCGAGGCGGGCGCGCACCGCGCTAGTGTCGACGTCAGGGCGCCAGCGCTCGAGATCGACGCGTGCATGTAGCCGCTCGATCGGCGGCAGAGGTAACCCCGCATCCACGATGAGGTTGCGGAGGACGTCGCCGGTGAAATCGCTAACGGGAAGAAGCAAGTCGGCCCCGGCCATCGAGCGCGCCAGCCTCCGCCGGAAGCCGGGGACGGCGGCTGGTAACAGCAGCTCGGCCCCGTGAACGATGACGGCGTAGCTAAGGCCTTTTGCTCGGAGTTGAGGACCGAGCAGAGCCAGCGGCCACGGCGTCCCCAGGACGACCTTGGTGGTGCGATAGCGGGCCGTAAGGTCTCCGATCGCTCGCACCACGGCTCGACTCGGGATCAGCATCGAGCGGCCCTGGTAGCCGTGGGCCGGATAGCCAAGATCCCGGGGGAGCTTGGTGCCGTCGCGCTCGGGGGGAGCCAGGACGGCCAGGCGCGGCCTGACAAGCTCGCACAGCTCCGCGAGGTAGCTCTCGATTCCTCCGCGCCCCGGCAGGAACGAAGAGGTCACCATCAGAGCGTCCGGCATCGCCGGAGACTAGCGCGCCCCAAGGACGAAAAGCGGGCCGAGATAGAGAAAGGGGGTGGCCGTTGAACGACCAACCCCTTTCTTCCCAGCCCGCAGTGCCCTCCAACCGGGCCACGTATCAGAGGGCGAGGCTGCGAACCACCTTGTCTGCCTCCGATTGTCCGGAGACGGAGTGCAGAAGATCCACCCCAATCACGCCATGCAAGGCCTCGATCACCTCGGGATCGAACTGCTGACCCGAGCAGCGCCTCAGCTCGGTGAGAGCGTCTTCGAAGCTGAATACGGCGCCGTAGGGACGATCGGTGGTCATGGCGTCCAGCGCGTCGGCGGCGAAAACGATGCGGGACTCGGTCGGGATCTCCGCGCCTGCGAGCTTCGCGGGGTAACCGTTGCCGTCCCATCGCTCGTGATGGTGGAGCACCGCCGGCACCAGGTGCTTGAGTGTCGGTGTGCGGGCGAGAATGCTGGCTCCCAGCACGGGGTGGAGGCTCAGCAGCTCGAACTCCTCTTGGGTCAGCAGGCCCGATTTGCGGAGCAGAGCGTCGGGGATCGCGATCTTGCCGATGTCGTGGACCAGCGCAGCGTCACGTACAAGGGCCACCGCATTCGCCTCGAAGCCCATTGCCTCGGCGATGACGGCCGAGCTCTGGCTAACTCGCAGCGAGTGGCCGTGGGTGTAGCTGTCGTGACCGTCGACCGCCGCGAGGAGAGAGTCCAGGGTCACGTCCAGACCGCCCGTCGCAAGGTTCGCGTAGGCGGTTCGAGTGTCCGGCAATGCTTCTCCTCCCCACGCCCTCGTTCTTCGAGGGCACTCGTTTGCAGTCGTCCTGGTACTCCCGCGAAGAGAGTTACTAACTTTTGCCAGAGTGGGGGCCACGCGTCATTCCCCCGAACGAGGGAACTTCGCGACCCCACAGAGTGACTTACAACCCTGTCGTTTTGAGCGCGGAAATGCCCCTGGAGCGGGAGCTCCCGCGCTCAGAACGGGGGGCGGGCCCGGTGGCTAGCGCTGCAGGTTGTAGCTGTACTCGAACGGGGTGGTCGCCAGCGGGGTGGTGGCCGAGTGGATGACGACGGTCTTGGTACCGCCGACCTTCGCATGGGGAGCGAGCATCAGTCCCAGGCCACCCTTGTTGAAGGCGCCACGCGTCAGCCTGTCCCGCTGGATCGAGTTGCCGGAGATGCGCAGGACCTGCAGCAGCGGCTTGTTGGCCGCGAGCGGCTGGATGCGCATCCATTTCTTGAGTCCATCGCCATCGAAGTCGAACGCCTTGCCGGCCGAGGACTTCTCGAACTTCTGGGTTTTCCAGATCACCTGGTTGCCGTCGGTGAGTTTTACATTGTCGACCACGTAACCGGGCTCGGTGACGGCCTGGTCCGTGTCGTACTCGAATCGGATCAACGCGTTCCTTCCGGCGAACTCAACGAGATCGAGAGTGCACGTCTGCCAACCGCCCGAGTCGCCGGTGATCCCGCCCGACTGTTCGATGGCGCGGTTGTTTCCGTTGGGATTGGTCGCGCGGCCACCACATTCCGAGGTGTTGAGCATCCGATAGGACTTGCCCCCGTTGGTACTAACGCGCACGTACGCGTAGTCCCAGTCCTCTTCGATCTGGTACCAGTACTTGAACGTCAGCTTCGGAGCCGTCGCAGACTTAAGGTCGGCCCCGCGCTCGAGCCAGGTCAGCATCTCGTCGCCCCGGTTGCCCCAGCCGAAGAAGCCCCCGGTCGGTGCGGGCTGACCATCGGTCGCCGGAATGATCGCAACAGGATCGGTGTACTCGGATGCGAGCTCGCCGTTGCCGGTGAACCCGTAGTAATCGGCACCGTAGGGATGCACGGAAGTGTTCTCGTCACTCTGTTCCTGCGTTTCGTCGCCGTCGGCCTCCACGACTTTGACATCGCGATGGTTGTAGCCGAACTGTCCACTTTTGAAGCTCGG
This sequence comes from Actinomycetota bacterium, assembly GCA_050693975.1. GTDB lineage: Bacteria > Actinomycetota > CADDZG01 > CADDZG01 > WHSQ01 > WHSV01. The sequence continues at coordinate 269 of JBOGWV010000271.1, read as the reverse complement.
ATCATCCAAATAGTTGGCGACTAACCAGTCGCGGTACACCTTGGCGAAGCCGCCGTTACTGAAGTAGCGGGGCAAGTCACTCTCGAGCGTCGCCGAGCGCTTCCGCAACACCTTTGTGATGCCCTGGATGCCGTCCGCCTTCGTCTTGGTCAAGATGCGGGCAAGCGGCAGGTACGCCTCGAGCTTTCCGGTCGACGTGTCCTCCTTGGCTCCGTACTTGTTGAAGAGGTAGTCGAAGAAGAGGAACGCCTGACCGTAGTCGCCGAGCG
>JBOGWV010000270.1:0-3383 GCA_050693975.1 Actinomycetota bacterium | reverse complement strand
GATGATCTCGCGGGCGAGGGTGTCGTACCCGGTGATCGAGAAGTGGACGCCGTCGGCGGCGCGGAGCTGCGCGATGTCGCCTTCGGAGTCCCGACCGAACGGGGCGTAGTCACCGTTGCGCGAGAAGCGCTCGTAGGTATCGAAGAAGGCCGCCGACGGGTAGGCCTCGACGCCGAGCTCGTAGTTGTCGTTAAAGCGTTGCGCGAGCGTGTTGTCGTGCCCGGTCGACATGGGTGGCAGACCGATCCATACGACCCGGCCCCCGTTCGACGTCGCGGCATCAAGAAACGCATCGATACGCTCGTTGTAAGCATCCGCCCACTCGTCGGTGCCTCCAGGAATGATCTGTCCTCCGGGTTGAATGATCGACTGGTCGTCGTTGCTGCCGATCAGCACCACGATCACCTCGGGTTGGAAGCGCTCGGTAATCTGGCCCATTCCCTTGACCCAATCGAAGTAGTCGGAGCGCGCCAAGCCGGTCGAGAGCCGTCCCTGATCGACGAACTGCACGAGGTCCGGGTCAAAGTGGCGCCCTAAAGCGGTGCTAAGTCCCATCGACAAGGAGTCACCCACCACCACTATTCGCAGCTTGTCTCTGAGGGTCGGCTCGCGCAACGCGTATCGCTCGTCCACCGAGTCGCCGATGCGTTCGTCTAGGTCGTCGATGTTGTTATCCAGCTCGGGACCCGGCGTTGCGAGCACCTCCGGCGCGACCCCGAAGTCCTGAGGGATCGGCTCAACCTCGCCGGCGAACACGTCTCCGCCGGGAGGTGCGTCCGGGTTGCGTCCGAGCGCGCGCTGAACCGATTCGCTCACCGATGTGATTCTCAACCTGTCGCTTGCCCACGCCAGCGGCGTCAACACCGCGAGGGAGGCGGTTCGGCGGATTCCGACCGGCGATGCCTCGGCGGAGCGCTTAAGAGACGGAGCCGCCAGCAAGGACCAAAACGCAAAGGCAACCAGCATCACCACGAGGATCCTGCCCGCGCTTGCCGGTCGGCGGCCGGGGCGCCTGCGTCGCCGTCGAACGGGAACGTGCTCTTCGACCGGCTCCTCCATCGTGCGCAGCGTGCTCATGGGTACATCATGCGGCCTCAGAACTGAAAGTAGATGAATGGGGCGACACCCTGGGGGCCCAGCGTCGTGATGAAGAACAAAACGAGGGCCAGTGCCACGCCCTGCACCGTGGGCGGCAATCGTGAAAAGGCAATCTGCAGGCGGCCGGACAGGCGTCCGGGCGTCCACTGCAGCCCGATGGTCACCGCGATGACCGCGATCAGCAATAGGGACACGAGAACGGCTGGCTGAGCCCACCCGGTGACGAGGCGCGCCAGCACGTCGAACGCGCTTCCGATCGAGTCGGCCCGAAAGAACACCCAGCCCAGACAGACGAGGTGAAAGGTGATGAGACGTTGACGCAGGATGGAGCTGGGATCGTTGGGCTGTGGAGACTCACCCCGGGCGAGCCGCCGCGTGCGCCGAAGATGTCCAACCACCTGTCCCACCCCGTGCAGGGTTCCCCAGGCCACGAAGGTCCAAGCCGCTCCATGCCACAGACCTCCCAACACCATCGTGATCATGATGTTGATGTAGGTGCGAAACTTGCCCTTCTGCGAACCACCCAATGGGATGTAGAGGTAATCGCGTAGCCACCGGGATAGCGTCATGTGCCAGCGTCGCCAAAAGTCCTGCAGCGAACGGGCGCTGTACGGGCGATCGAAGTTTTGTGGGAACTGATAGCCGAGCAGGGTCGCGACGCCAATTGCGATGTCGGTGTAACCACTGAAGTCGGCGTAGATGACCACCGCGTAGCCGTACACCGCGAGCAGCACCTCGAGTGCGGCGTGTCGTCCCGGATCGGCGAACACCGGATCGACGATGGTGGTCGCGAGATAGCTGGAGATCACGACCTTCTTGAACAAACCTCCGAGAACCAGAAACGCGCCGCGCGAGAAGTCGACCCGGCGAGGATTGCGCGCGGCTCGCAACTGGGGGATGAGTTCGTTGCCGCGAACGATGGGGCCGGCCACGAGATGAGGAAAGAACGACAAATATAGAAAGAAGTCGAGCCAACCGGCCGGCTCGAGGCGACCGCGATAGATGTCGACGATGTAGCTGACCGCCATGAAGGAAAAGAACGAGACTCCCACCGGCAGCGTGATCTGTAGTAGTGGGATGACCGTGCCGGCGCCCAGTCCATCCAGCGCGTTAGTCAGATTCAGCGAGAAAAACGAGTAGTACTTGAAATACAGCAGGGGTAACAGCGTGACCAGCACCGAAGCCGCGACCACCAGTCGTCGCCAGCGGCCGTCCGCGGATCGGGCCACGGCCAGCCCGCCCAGCTGCGCAAGCACGCTGACTCCCGCCAGAAGCCCGACAAATCGGGCATCCCACCACGCGTAGAAGACGTAGCTGGCGATGATCATGAAGACCTTCCACGCGGTCGTGGAGGGCTTCAGCAACCAATGCACCAGAAAGACGATGCAGAAGAAGATCGCGAAGTCGGTTGTCGGAAACAGCATCGTTCGTCGTCAGCCGCCCGATTCGCACCCCCTCGGCCCGAGCGGGCGGTCGCTCCCTAAGTAGATAAACCCACACGTGTCAACAATCGTCCCCCTTGCTCGCCGCGGAAGGGACGCAGATAATCGAAGTTGGCGGCACGGAAGGAAGGGGTTCGATGTTTCCCAGCCGCTTCGAGTATGCCGCCCCCCGCTCCCTGGATGAGGCCGTCGCAACTCTCGCCCAGCGAGGTGATGAGGCGAAAGTGCTCTCCGGCGGCCAGAGTTTGATCCCCTTGCTCAAGCTTCGTTTCGCAGCCCCTTCCGCGCTCATCGACATCAATCGAGTCCCCGGTCTGGGAGGCATCGAGGAGTCCAACGGGCACCTGAGCGTCGGCGCGCTGGCCCGGCACAACGAACTTGCGAGCAACCGCGTTCTGGCCGAGCGATACCCGGCAATGGCCGCCGCCGCCCCGCTTATTGCCGACCCGATCGTTCGCAACCTTGGGACCATCGGGGGATCCCTTGCGCACGCCGATCCCGCGGGCGATTGGGGCTCAGTAATGCTCGCCCTCGACGCCGAGGTGGTGGTGAGAGGACCTTCGGGCGAGCGCGCGATAGGGATCGACGACTTCCTCGTCGACATCTTCACAACGTCGCTGGCCTCGGATGAGATCGTCACCGGCGTACGCGTGGCCAAGCCACAGGGAGCCTTCGGCGGCGCCTATCTCAAGCTCGAACGAAAGGTGGGTGACTTCGCCACCGTAGGAGCGGCAGTTCATCTCGAGTTGAGCGACGGCGCGATCTCGCGCGCCGGCATTGGGCTCACCGCAGTCGGTCCGCGCAACGTCAAGGCGGCCGAGGCCGAGCAGGCGCTTCAAGGAG